>CANJQT010000012.1 GCA_947476475.1 Paracoccaceae bacterium
GATCTTGCTCGATATTTGCGGCGGGCTGCCGTTCCTGATGTCGGTCAAACCGTCGGAACGCACGGAAATGTCGGCCGTCTACTCCAGCTTCCGCGATGTGTCAGGGATCATCACGCCCGGCGTGGCATGGGTGGTCTTGCAGGTTTCTTCCCTGTCCGGCGTCTTTGCGGTGGCGGGCCTTGCCATGATGGTTGCGTTTCTCATGGCAAATCAGTTGCACCCGCGTCTTGGTCAGAAACGCGGGGCACCGTCCCAGACCACAGCCGTCTAGTCCAACAGCCTCCGCGCGATCACTTGCGCTTGAATCTCTGCCGCGCCTTCAAAGATATTCAGGATGCGCGCATCACAAAGAATCCGGCTGATCTGATATTCCAGCGCAAAGCCATTGCCGCCATGGATCTGCAGCGCGTTGTCCGCAGCTGCCCAGGCCACCCGCGCGCCCAGCAGCTTTGCCATCCCCGCTTCAAGATCACAGCGCTTGTCGTGATCCTTCTGCCAAGCAGAAAAATAGGTCAGCTGCCGCGCGACCATGATCTCTACCGCCATCATCGCCAGCTTGCCGGCCACGCGTGGAAACTCGATCAGGCTCTTGCCGAACTGCTTCCTGTCCTCGGCATATTTCATCCCCACTTCCAGCGCCGATTGCGCGACACCGATCGCCCGCGCCGCCGTCTGGATACGCGCCGATTCAAAGGTCTGCATCAGTTGCTTGAAGCCCTGCCCCGGCACCCCACCCAAAAGGTTCTCGCCCTTCACCTTGAACCCGTCAAAGGCAAGCTCGTATTCCTTCATGCCGCGATAACCCAGCACCTCGATCTCGCCACCTGTCATGCCCGGCGTCGGGAAGGGCGCGTCGTCCGTGCCGGGGGTCTTTTCGGCCAGGAACATGGATAGGCCACGATAGTCGGTTGTGTCGGACTCGGTCCGCGCCAGCAGCGTCATCACATGGGTGCGCGCGGCATGGGTGATCCAGGTCTTGTTGCCCGTCACTTCCCAGTCCTCGCCGACCCGCACCGCACGGGTGCGCAGGCTACCAAGGTCTGATCCGGTATTCGGTTCGGTGAACACCGCCGTTGGCAGAATCTCGCCCGACGCCAACTTCGGCAACCAGTGCGCCTTCTGTTCCGGCGTGCCGCCACACAGAATCAGTTCCGCCGCGATCTCGGACCGCGTGCCAAGCGACCCCACCCCGATATAGCCACGCGAAAGCTCTTCTGACACCACCACCATCGAAGCCTTCGACAGACCCAAGCCCCCGAATTCCTCTGGGATGGTCAGGCCGAAAACGCCCATGTCCGCCAGCTCTTCGATGATCCCCATCGGGATCAACTCGTCGCGCAGATGCCAGCCATGGGCATGCGGCACGACACGCTCTTCGGCAAACCGGCGGAACTGATCGCGGATCATCTCCAGCTCCTCCTCCAGCCCGCTCGCGCCGAAGGTCGCCCGCCCGTGATTGTCGCGCATAAGTTCGACCAGCCGCGCCCGCGCCGCCGGGCTGTTGCCGCCCGCGATCAGGCTGGCCGCCGGCCCTTCGGGAGCCCAGGCTACGCCCATGTCGGCAAGCCGCGCCACTTCGCCCTGGCTCATCGGAATTCCACCGGCGATCTGGGCCAGATATTCGCCCGACCCGATCTGCAAAAGCAGCGCTTCCATCTCGCCAAACCGGCCCGTGTCCGACAGCCGCCCTGCCCAGGCGCTCATCTGCCGCAAGGCCTCAACATAGGTCGCCAGCCACGACAAGGCATGGGCTGCGAACTGATGCTCCTCCAGAAGCGCACCCGAAATCTTGCCATCGCGGCTGACCCGTGCCCGCACCTCTGACCGCGCCTGATCGAACAGGGCCTCGACCTGCGGCAGGGCGGCAGCCGTCAGGGCAAGAAGGTCGGGAAGAAGTGCGGTTTTCGGCATGCTAACCCCGTCGTGCGCCATGAATCGGCTCCGTTTCTGCGTCCGCACTCTCCTAGGCCTTTCGCAGTTGCAGCGCAATATTAATTCGCCGTCAGCGCCATTTCAGATCGTTTGTGTCTCACCCGAATGACCCTGCCGCAGCTGACAAAAACCCGATATGGCTCCTCAGATCGCAGGAGATGTCATGTTCGGCCTGGACCTCACCGCGCTGACGCTGGTCATCGCAATCACGTTCTTTGCGGGCTTCGTCAAAGGGGCCATCGGTTTCGCCATGCCGATGATCATGATGTCGACCTTCACCGCCTTCCTGCCCGGCCCGACGGCACTTGCACTGCTGATCCTGCCCACCTTTGCGACCAACATCGCCCAGGCCTTCCGCCAGGGTCCGGCCGAGGCTTGGGCAAGCGCGCGCCGCTTTCGCCTGCACATTTTCGCGGTGATCGCGGCTCTGGCCCTGTCATCCCAGTTCGTCACCGGCATCCCCAGGGCCGCCATGTCCGGCCTTCTTGGCGCGCCGATCCTCGGTTTTGCGCTCTGGCAACTTGCCGGGCGGCCCATGGCGATACGTATCGAACACCGCAACCGCGTGGAAATCATCCTTGGCCTGATCGGCGGGCTTTACGGCGGCATCTCCGGCATCTGGGGGCCACCGCTGATCGTCCTGCTTCTGTCACTTCACACCGAAAAACGGGAAATGCTGCGCGTGCAGGGGGTGGTGTTCCTGATCGGGTCCGCCGGATTGTTCGCCGCCCACCTGACCTCGGGCGTTCTGAACGCCCAGACCCTGCCGCTGTCCGCACTCATCGTCATTCCGGCCCTGATCGGCAACCGCGCGGGCCTGGCGGTGCAAGACCGGCTCAACTCGCAGACCTTCCGCAGATGGACGTTGATCCTGCTGGCGCTGACCGGGGCCAATCTGGTCAGGCAGACTTTCTTGTGAACCCCGCCTTCGTTGTGGCGCAAATATCTTCGGAGGGCGCGAGGGGCAAACGGCCCCCCGCTTCCGAACGCTTCAGCTGATTGCCGCCGCCTTCACGTCCGCATCGATAAACGGCACATATTGGGCAAAATTGTCGGCGAACATGTTCACCAGCTTCTTGGCCTGCGCATCATAGGCGGCCTTGTCGGCCCAGGTCTGGCGTGGATCCAGCAAGACCGCGTCCACCCCCGCCACCGCGACCGGCACGTCAAACCCGAAACTCGGATCCTTGCGGAAGGTCGCTGCGTTCAGCGACCCGTCCAGCGCAGCTGTCAGAAGCGCGCGTGTGGCCTTGATCGGCATGCGCCGACCGGTGCCAAAGGCACCACCGGTCCAGCCGGTATTGACCAGCCAGCAGGTTGCCCCGTGCCGCGCGATCTTTTCTTGCAAAAGCTTGCCATACACCTCGGGGCGGCGCGGCATGAAGGGCGCGCCGAAACAGGTCGAAAAAGTCGGGATCGGCTCGGTGACGCCCACTTCCGTTCCCGGCGTCTTTGAAGTGAAGCCCGACAGGAAATGGTACATCGCCTGCGCCGAGGTCAGCCGCGCGATGGGCGGCAAAACCCCATAGGCGTCGCAGGTCAGCATGATCACATTCTTCGGATGGCCGCCCAGCGACGTCGCAGAAGCGTTAGAAATATAGTCCAGCGGATAGGCGCAGCGCATATTGTCGGTAATGGAATTGTCTTCGAAATCCAGATCGAACGTCTCCGGATCGAAAATCATGTTCTCGATCACCGTGCCGAATTTCTCGGTCGTCGCATAGATCTCCGGCTCCGCCTCGGGGCTGAGATCGATGGTCTTGGCATAGCAGCCGCCTTCGAAGTTGAAGGTGCCTTTTTCTGACCAACCGTGTTCGTCATCCCCGATCAGTACGCGTGTCGGATCAGCCGAAAGCGTGGTCTTTCCGGTGCCCGACAGGCCGAAGAAAACGGCAGCATCGTCGGGTTTGCCAATCGCGTGGTTGGCGGAACAATGCATCGCCATCACGCCCTTGCCGGGCAGGATGTAATTCAGAAGCGTGAAGACCGACTTCTTGTTTTCGCCTGCGTAAGCCGTGTTGGCGATCAGGATCAGTTTCTTGTCGAAATTCAGCGCGATCACGGTTTCCGACCGGCAACCATGGCGCGCAGGGTCGGCCTTGAACGACGGGCAGTTGATGATTGTGAATTCGGGCGCAAATTCATCCAGCTCGGCCACCGAAGGACGACGCAACAGATGGCGGATGAACAGCCCGTGCCAGGCCAGTTCCGTCACCACCCGCACATCCAGCCTGTGTTCCGGGTCGGCTCCGCCGAACAGGTCCTGCACGAAATAGTCACGCCCCTGCATGTGGGCCAGCATGTCGGCATGCAGCCGGTCAAAGGCCGCAGGTTCCATTGGCTTGTTGTTTTCCCACCAGATGGTCTCTTCGACCGATGGGGTGCGGACCACGAACTTGTCCTTGGGCGAGCGGCCCGTGTGTTTGCCGGTTGTCACCAGGAACGAACCGCCCTTGCCCAGCGTGCCTTCTGACCGTTTCAGCGCCTCTTCGATCAGCGCGGGTTCCCGCAGGTTGTAATACACCCGGCCAAGTCCGCAGATCCCTTGCTCGTCCAGCCTGTTCGCGGGGTTCACACGTCCTGTCGTCATTCGCCAGCTCCTGACGCCGCGAAACACGGCGCAAATAGGTTACGGACCATCCAGTCTTCCCCCCATGGCCAAAACGGGGGACAAATGGTCGCAAATCATCAATTGCCGCTCCATTACAGCACGCTATCATCTTGAACCAGAACGGTTTGTCGCCGTTAGCGCCACCATCGGCGGTTTAGCGCAACCAATGTGCGCCCACTGGTTTCCGATAGGATACACTGACCCGAAGTGAGGCAAATTAGTCGAACTTCCGCAATTTTTGCCCTAACGGCTTCACGTTGCACGAGCGATTCGCAGTTATCGGTTGATTCCGCAGGCGGAAGATCGGAAACTGCTGCGAAAATAAGACCGAGCAGAAGAGGGTACCCGGTTATGTCGCGGATTGCGCTGGTAGATGACGACAGGAATATCCTGACTTCCGTGTCCATGACACTTGAAGCCGAAGGTTTCGAAGTTGAAACATACAATGATGGCCAGTCGGCGCTTGATGCGTTCACCAAACGCATGCCCGACATGGCCGTGCTGGACATCAAGATGCCCCGCATGGACGGGATGGACCTGTTGCAGCGCCTCCGGCAGAAAACCTCGATGCCGGTGATCTTCCTGACATCGAAAGATGACGAGATTGACGAAGTTCTTGGCCTGCGCATGGGGGCTGATGACTACGTCAAGAAGCCATTCTCGCAGCGACTGCTGGTCGAACGGATCCGTGCGCTTCTGCGCCGTCAGGATGCGATTGCCACGGGCGAAGTGGCCACCACCGAAGAAACCAAAATCATGACGCGCGGCTTCCTGACGATGGATCCCCTGCGCCATTCGGTTAGCTGGAAGGGGCGCGACGTCGCACTGACCGTGACCGAATTCCTGCTGTTACAGGCACTGGCACAGCGTCCCGGTTTTGTAAAAAGCCGCGATCAACTGATGGATGTCGCCTATGATGATCAGGTCTATGTGGACGACCGCACCATCGACAGCCATATCAAGCGCTTGCGCAAGAAGATGCGGATGGTGGATGACGATTTCGGCGCTATCGAAACCCTTTATGGTATCGGTTATCGCTACAACGAAGAATGACCCTCTTCCCGAGGATGAACGTGCGCAGCAAAGCGTCTGACAGGGCGGAACTTGTCCTTGGCGAAGACTGGGTCGCGCCAGAGGGCGTTGTCGATTCCGAACTGCGCGCCGGGCGTCAGCGCCGGGGTTACATTTCGCTGAACCGTTCGCCACTGGCGCGCAAGATCATCACCTTCAACCTGTTGGCGATGATCGTTCTGGTAGCGGGGGTCCTGTACCTTAACCCGTTCCGCAACAGTTTGGTGGTTCAGCGCGAAACCGGTCTGGTCGCCGAAGCGCAACTGATAGCCGATGTGTTCGAGGCCCAGCTTGAAGGCGCGGGTCCGGTCAATTTCGCCACAGGCGACGGGATCGACGTGCAATCAACCACCGCCGGGCTGGAATTGCCCCCAGGGGTCGAACTGCTGATCTATGACGCGACGGGCCAGCTCATTGCCACTTCCGTTGGTATGCCACGCGCACCGCAGGAAGAAATCGCCAGCCTGCGCCGGGACGAACGTTCAACCGTCATCACCGACCTTCTGAACAAGCTTTGGGAAGGGATCGCGG
This sequence comes from Paracoccaceae bacterium, assembly GCA_947476475.1. Lineage (GTDB taxonomy): Bacteria > Pseudomonadota > Alphaproteobacteria > Rhodobacterales > Rhodobacteraceae > TMP-24. Next base: position 6,146 of record CANJQT010000012.1, read on the forward strand.
CCCTTCTTGCCCCGGTGAATCGCGCCGAAGTCGCGCCGCGCCCCGAAGACATGGCCAAGGATCTGATCGCCGGTGCCGTCGGCGGCGTGACCCAGGTTCATACCGGCCGCGATGAACATGGCGAATCGACTTTCACCGTCGCCACCCCGATCCGCCAGAACGGGCGTGTTGTCGGCGTTGCCGCTGTGGCGTCATACGCTGGCGAAATCAACGCTCTTGTGCGGGTCGAACGCGAACAGGTGCTGCAGATGTTCGTTGTGGCGATTATCGTGTCGATCGGCCTCAGCCTCGTGCTGGCCTCGACCATCGCCAACCCGCTGTCCGATCTGGCTGCAGCCGCCGAACTCGGGCGCGACAAGAACGCACGCAAGATGTCACCCTCGCGGGTGCGCATCCCCGACCTGACCGCCCGGCCTGACGAAATCGGCCGCCTGTCTGGCGCCATGCGCGGCATGGTTGCCGCCCTCTATGAACGGATCGAGTCGAACGAACAGTTCGCAGCCGACGTGGCGCACGAAATCAAGAACCCGCTGGCCAGCCTCCGGTCGGCCGTTGGAACCTTGCGCGTGGCCAAGCGCGACGATCAGCGCGAAAAACTGCTGGATGTCATCGACCATGACGTGCGGCGGCTGGACCGGTTGGTCAGCGACATCTCCAATGCCTCGCGGCTCGACAGTGAACTGGTGAAGGAAGAGGAAGAAAACTTCAACCTTCTGAAAATGCTTGGCAATCTAAGTGAATATCTGGGCCAGGAAGCCAAATCCAAGGGCGTAGACTTCATCACCGACCTTCCCGCCGAACCCATCGAGATCGTTGGGCTTGAAGCGCGGCTGGCGCAGGTGTTTGTCAACCTCATCTCCAACGCCATTTCCTTCTGCGCCGAAGGCGATGCTGTCCGCATCTGGGCGCGGCAGCGCGAAAGCCGGGTTCTGGTGGTGGTAGAAGACACCGGCCCCGGAATACCCGACCAGTCGCTCAGTAATATCTTCAAGCGCTTCTATTCCGAACGCCCGCCCGGGCAATTTGGCGAACATTCTGGCCTTGGCCTAGCCATCTCGAAGCAGATCATCGAAGCGCATGGTGGCGTCATCTGGGCCGAAAACATCCGCCCGACGGATGCAGACATCACCTCTGAACCGCTGGGTGCGCGGTTCGTGGTCGGCCTTCCCATTTGACCAGCCTGCCGCCTGCCAATCAGCTTGTCCACGCGACATGCGTTGCACTTGACGGGCGTGGGCTGTTGCTTGTCGGTCCCTCTGGTGCCGGAAAATCCAGTCTGGCGCTGCAACTCATGGCGCTTGGCGCTCGCCTGGTCTCGGATGATCAGACCCTGATCAGCCTGCGTGACGGTCATCTGTGGGGCGCCGCCCCCCCATCGCTTGCCGGAAAGATCGAAGCGCGCGGCATTGGCATTCTGGCCGTAGAACACCTGCCCGCAGCGCCGCTTGCACTTGTTGCCGATCTGGGCCGCACCGAAACGGACCGGCTGCCCCCCGAACGGACAATCACCTTTTTTGACATTTCCCTCCCTTGCCTTCACAGGTCCGACAGCGCACATTTTCCGGCAGGCATCTTGCACTACCTAAGGGCGGGGCGCATCGCCTGAACGAGGGACGACAAGAGGCAATGAAACAGGCAATGCTCGCCGGACCACAGGAACGGTCCCATCGCATCATCCTTGTTACCGGCCCTTCCGGTGCCGGCAGAGGAACTGCGATCCGCGCGCTGGAGGATCTGGGCTACGAGCCGATCGACAATCTGCCGCTCAGCCTTGTGCCGCGCCTGTTCGACGGCCCCCCGCTTGATCGGCCGGTCGCGCTTGGCATTGACGTGCGTAACCGCGAATTCTCGGTCAACGCAATGATCGAACTGGTCGATGAATTGACCCGCCGCCCCGATGTGGAAGCCGAACTGCTGTTCCTGGACTGCCAGCCCGGCGAACTTCTGCGCCGCTATGGCGAAACCCGCCGCCGCCACCCGTTTATCGCCGCCCCCACCCCAGAGGCAGCGGTCGAACGAGAGATCGAACTTCTGATGCCGATCCGCGTTCGCGCCGATCTTCTGATCGACACGACCGATCTTTCGCCCCACGATCTAAAGGCAGAAGTCGGCAACTGGGCGCAAACCGGCACCACAGAACGGCTGGCGGTATCGATCCATTCCTTTTCCTACAAACGCGGTGTGCCGCGCGGGCTCGATATGCTGTTTGATTGCCGCTTCCTGCGCAATCCGCACTGGAATCCGGACCTGCGCCCGGGCGACGGGCGTGACGCGGACGTTGCCGCCTATGTCGAAAGTGACCCACGTTACGTCACTTTCTTCGAAATGACCCGCGATCTTCTGCTTTTCCTGTTGCCAGCGCAGGTCGATGAGGGCAAGAGCCACGTCGCGATCGGCTTTGGCTGCACCGGCGGGCAACACCGATCGGTTCTGATGGCAGAAAACATGGCCAAGGCGCTTGCGGTCGCGGGCTGGCAGGTGTCTATAAGGCATCGGGAACTGGAACGACGAATGACGTTTGGGGCATCCAAGAACCTGCAGGGTGGCGCGGTTTGATAGGGATAGTAATCGTCGCGCACGGCGGATTGGCCAAGGAATACCTTGCAGCCGTCGAACATGTCGTGGGTCGGCAAACCGGCATCCGCGCGATTGCGATCGAAGAAGACCATGACCGCAGCCTGAAGCAGGAAGAAATCATGGCGGCAGCCGACTCTGTCGACACTGGCGATGGCGTCGTCGTTGTCACCGACATGTTTGGCGGTTCACCGTCGAACCTTTCGCTCAAGGCCTGCGTCGCGGGGGACCGTCAGATCATTTATGGTGCAAACCTTCCGATGTTGATCAAACTTGCAAAATCGCGCAGCCTGCCCGTGCCCGAGGCCGTGACATCGGCGCTTGAAGCAGGCAGGAAGTATATCAACAGTTACGTCGGAACGGGGCAGGGCAGCCAATGACCGCAATGGTTCTGAACATCATTAACGAAAAGGGCCTGCACGCGCGTGCATCCGCCAAATTCGTCGAAGTCGTCGAAGCCCACGATGCCTCGGCGAAAGTCGAGAAAGACGGGATGAGCGTTTCGGGCGATTCCATCATGGGGCTTTTGATGCTTGCCGCATCGAAAGGCACCACCATCTCTGTGTCAACTGAGGGGCCACAGGCCGAAAGCCTCGCCCAGGCTCTGCGCGTCCTTGTCGACAGTCGGTTCGGCGAAGAGTGCTAAGCCAATTTGGCGACAGGGGGCTTGCGTGACCGAGGCTGCCAATAAGCCAGGCCGTGTGAACAGACCCTATAATATGGGGCGGCTTTCCTATGCGGGCACCTTCACGAACCCGTTCAAATCAGGAACGATCCGCACCATCGAATGGCTGACCGGCAAGCTGACGCTGCTGAAGCTGATCCGTCAGTTCGAACGCGCCGGCGCACCTGTCGGCCCGCCCTTCTGGCCAAAGGCTATGCGCCATATGGGGATCGACATCCTGACCCCGGCCGCAGAAATCGCACTTATCCCAAAGACCGGTCCACTGGTTGTGGTTGCAAACCATCCGCATGGTCTGGTCGACGGGATGATCATGGCCGAAATCGTCAACCGCGTACGGTCGGATTTCAAGATTCTCACCCGCTCGCTTCTGACTGGAATTCCCGAGGTCGAGCAATTCATGATCCCCGTGCCTTTCCCGCACGAGGACAATTCCCGTGAACTAAGCCTGCAGATGCGTATCGACACGATGAATCATCTGAAAGCCGGCGGCGCGATCATCCTGTTTCCGGCGGGCAAGGTCGCCTGTTCCGAACACTGGTTTGGTCCCGCGATCGAGGCGGAGTGGAACCTGTTCACCCACAAGATGGTTCACAAAAGCGGCGCCACGATCCTGCCCATGCATTTCACCGGCCAGAACTCGCGCGCTTATCAGATATCGAACAGGCTTTCCTCGACGCTGCGGCAAAGCCTGCTCTTGTATGAAATCAAACGCGCCCTCTTCAAGCCCCAGCGCCCCCATATCGGCACCCCGATCCCAGCTTCGGTTTTGGATCAATGGCAAGGCAACCCGCGCGGGTTCCTGGCTTGGCTGCGCGATCATACCCTCAGCTTGGGAAATTAGGCACCCACACGCGGGGCCGGTCTGCACCCTTCCCTAAGCACGCCTCAGCCAGTGCGAAATCAATCCCTTTGACACTGGCCCAAATGGCTTGGGTCGCGCGAGGGCAAAAGCCCCTCGCCTTTCCGCGTCAGCGGGTCGGCACCGGAACCTCGCCGCGATAATCATAAAAGCCGCGCTGCGTCTTGCGGCCAAGCCAGCCGGCCTCGACATACTTTGTCAGCAGTGGGCAAGGCCGGTATTTCGTATCCGCCAGCCCATCATGCAGCACGTTCATGATCGCCAGACAGGTATCAAGCCCGATGAAATCCGCCAGCTCCAGCGGCCCCATTGGATGGTTGGCCCCCAGTTTCAGCGATTCATCGATGGATTTGACCGAACCCACGCCTTCGTAAAGCGTATAGACCGCCTCGTTGATCATCGGCATCAGGATGCGGTTGACGATGAAGGCCGGGAAATCCTCGGCGCTGGCAGCGGTTTTGCCCAGTTTCTGCACCACCTCCAGCATCGCCTGATAGGTCGGCTCGTCGGTGGCGATTCCCCGGATCAGTTCGACCAGCTGCATCACCGGCACCGGATTCATGAAATGAAATCCCATGAACTTTTCCGGCCGGTCCGTCCTGCTTGCCAGTCGCGTGATCGAGATGGACGAGGTGTTCGAGGTCAGGATGGTTTCCGGCTTCAGATGCGGCACCAGATCCTCAAAGATTGCCGACTTCACCGTTTCGCGCTCGGTCGCCGCTTCGATCACCAGATCGGTCTGCCCCAGATCGGTCAGCTTCAACGTGGTCTTGATCCGCGCCATGGCTGCGGCCTTGTCCTCGGCGCTGATACGCCCCTTGGAAAGCTGGCGTTCCAGATTCCTGTCGATCAGCGCAACCGCCTTGTCCAGCGCGTCTTGCGAAATGTCGGTCATCAGCACGTCAAAGCCCGCCACGGCAAAGACATTGGCAATGCCATTGCCCATCTGGCCCGCACCCACAATACCCACTGACCGGATCGCCATCGTTCACCCTCTCGAAGCCTTTGCGCGACCTTATGCCCCCCTTTCCGCCCAGTGCAAGCCCGCAGCTGCGATGCGGCGTTTCCCCTTAGGCATTTGGCAATGTGTGGCGTGCAAGCTTCGCAGCGGGTGAGTCTACTTCAAAGGTGGGAAAATGGCTTTCGAACATCCGGGCGACGGATCGCTCGATTATTATCCGTGTCGCTACGGCACGTCCAAACTGCTCTTTCGCGGCCCGCGCCGCAAACTCGAAGGGTCCTATTGCGCCATCCTTGGCGGATCAGACACCTACGGAAAATATGTCCGCGATCCCTATCCATCATTGCTGGAACGCGAACTCGGCACCACGATGGTCAACTTCGGCTACATGAATGCCGGCGCCGATGTGTTTCTGAACGAACCGGTGATCATCGACGCCTGTAACAGGGCAAAGGTGACGGTGGTGCAGCTGCTGGGCGCACATAACATGTCGAACCGGTTTTATGCGGTTCACCCGCGCCGCAACGACCGATTCTTGCGGGCATCGTCCCTGATGAAAACCATCTTCCGCGAAGTGGATTTCACCGAAATCCACTTCACGCGCCATCTGCTCTTGTCGCTCAAACGCCGCGCCCCCGAAAAATACGCGCTTGTCGAAACAGAATTGAAATCCGCCTGGGTCGCACGAACCCGGCTGATGCTGCAAAAGATCGTCGGGCGCAGCGTGCTTTTGTGGGTCGGCGATCATCATGCCAACGGCATGTCGCGCGACGAACTGGGCCACGAACCCTTGTTGCTGGATCAGCAGATGATTGATGCTGTCCGCCCCTTTGCGACAGACTGCGTGCAGGTCACGCCCAGCAAAGCGGCCTGTGCCGCAGGCACAAACGGCATGTTCTTTCCGGCCCTTGATGCGCTGGTTGCCGCCCAAATGCCAGGCCCCCGAGTGCATGAGGAAGTGGCAGATGCCCTTGCCCCCGTGCTGCGGCGCCATCTGTAATGACAAAGGCCTGCCGTGTGGCAGGCCTTTGCTTTTGGCTATCCGTGAACCCGGAGTTCAGAAGCTCAAAGCTTGCTGACCAACTCCGGAACCGCCGTGAACAGATCAGCAACCAGACCGTAATCCGCAACCTGAAAAATCGGCGCTTCTTCGTCCTTGTTGATCGCCACGATGACTTTGGAATCCTTCATGCCGGCAAGGTGCTGAATGGCACCCGAGATGCCAACCGCGACATAAAGGTTCGGCGCCACCACTTTGCCGGTCTGGCCAACCTGCCAGTCGTTGGGCGCATAGCCGCTGTCAACCGCAGCACGGCTTGCGCCAACGGCGGCATTCAGCTTGTCTGCCAGCGACTCGATGAGATCAAAGCTTTCCTTCGAACCAACGCCACGGCCACCCGACACCACGATCCCGGCCGAAGTCAGCTCGGGGCGGTCGCTGGTGGCAACGCGGTCCTCAACCCAGTCCGACAGGCCCGGATTTGCAGCAGCACCAATCTTTTCGACCGATGCCGAACCACCGGCGCCAGCCGCTTCGAACGAAGCGGTGCGGATGGTGGCAACCTTCACCTTGTCCGACGATTTCACCGTCTGGATGGCGTTACCCGCATAGATCGGGCGCTCGAACGTGTCGGCGTCGATCACGGCGGTCACGTCCGACAGCACCATCACGTCAAGAAGGGCAGCCACGCGCGGCAGGACGTTCTTGTTGAACGCGGTCGAGGCCCCGACGATGTGGCCGTAACCACCCGCCAGCGAAGCGATCAACGCTGCAGTCGGTTCAGCCATGCCATGGCAATAGGCGTGGTCATCGGCGAACAGCACCTTGGCCACCCCCGACAGTTTCGCCGCATCCGCCGCAGCGGCATCGCCGCCCGTGCCAGCGACAAGGACATGCACCTCGCCCAGAGCCTTGACGGCGGTCAGGGTCTTGGCCACCGCGTCGGTCGCAAGATGGCCGTCATTCACATCGGCAATCAGAAGAACGGCCATCTCAGATTACTCCCGCTTCGTCTCTAAGTTTCGCAATCAGCTCGTCCACCGAACCGACCTTCACGCCTGCCTTGCGGCCCGCCGGTTCCGTGGTCTTGATCACCGACAGGCGCGGGCTGACATCAACACCCAGATCCGCCGGGGTCTTGATGGCCAGCGGCTTTGCCTTGGCCTTCATGATGTTGGGAAGGCTGGCATAGCGCGGCTCATTCAAGCGCAGGTCAACAGTAACGATGGCAGGCATCTTGACCTTGATCGATTGCAGACCACCGTCCACTTCACGGGTGACCGTGGCGCTGTCGCCGTCGATCTTCAGTTCCGAAATGAACGTCGCCTGCGACCAACCCAACAGGGCCGACAGCATCTGCCCGGTGGCGTTCATGTCATTGTCGATCGCCTGCTTGCCGCAAAGTACGACACCCGGGTTTTCTTCCTTGACCACGGCGGCCAGCAGCTTGGCCACGGCCAAGGGCTCGATATCCGTGTGAACGTCGGCGGTCGCCTCGATCAGGATCGCGCGGTCAGCACCCATCGCCAGCGCGGTGCGCAGCGTTTCCTGAGCCTGCTTCACGCCGATCGACACGACAACAACCTCGGTTGCCACGCCTTTTTCCTTCAGGCGGATCGCCTCTTCGACGGCAATTTCGTCAAAGGGGTTCATCGACATCTTCACGTTGGCCAGATCGACGCCCGTGCCATCCGCCTTGACGCGGACCTTCACGTTATAGTCGATCACGCGCTTTACAGGCACCAGTACCTTCATTGGCGTGCGTCTCCTCAAGACAGAAGCCACCTGCAAAGTCAGGTGGCAAAAAAAGCTTCCGCCGTTTCCTAGCGATTCTGCGGCGCAGAAGACAGTGCAAAATCGACGCAGAGTGTCGCACCGCCGCCACGTATGGGCCTGTTAGCGACCGTCAACCGCAGTAAGGGCCGCAGCAGCGGCACTTGATCCGCCGCCTAAGCCAATTTAGCATCTTCGGATGGAAAAGGTCACAGGCATCGGCGGTTTCTTTTTTCGCGCGTCCAATCCGGCGGCGCTTGCCGACTGGTATGACCGGGTGCTGGGCGTAAGTCCGGTGCCGCAGGATTCCGAAACGCTCCCTTGGACCCAAGAGGCAGGCGCAACCGCCTTTTCCCCGTTCGACGCGGCGACCAGCTATTTCGGCGACCAGACCCGGCAGTTCATGTTGAATTTCCGCGTTCGCGATCTTGATGCGATGGTCGCGCAGATCAAGGCCAGCGGAACACAGGTTGTCGTTGACCCCGAACCCTATCCCTACGGCCGCTTCGCGCGCCTGACCGATCCCGAGGGCAACCCGATCGAGCTTTGGCAACCCGGCTAAAGCGTATTCAGCGGTTCGCGCCCGGCACCCACAAAACGTCGCCGCCTTCATTCGCCACACGTGCTGCGACAAAGAACCAATCTGACAGGCGGTTCAGGTAACGCACCGCCGCCTCATTCACCTCTTCGACGGTCGCCAGTTCCACCGTCAGCCGCTCTGCGCGACGCGAAACGGTGCGGCAAAGATGCAGTTGCGCGGCCAAAGCAGTGCCGCCGGGCAGGATGAAGCTACGCAACGGGGCCAGAGGCGCGTTCATCGCATCAATTTCCGCCTCAAGCCTTTCAACCTGTGACGGGATCATCCGCAGAACCGGATAGCCCGCCTCGCCATCCTTGCTCATCTCCGGGCGGCACAGATCGGCGCCAAGATCGAACAGGTCATTCTGAATCCGCGCAAGGCCCGCATCCATTTCGCCGGTCGCATGCAGCCGCGCCAGCCCTACGGTGGCGTTCGTCTCGTCGACCGTGCCGTAAGCCGCCACGCGGGGGGAAAACTTCGCCACACGCGCGCCGTTGCCCAATGCGGTTTCGCCCTTGTCGCCAGTGCGCGTATAAATCTTGTTCAAAACCACCATCAGGGACGCACGCCTCCGGTTAAATAGACAAACAGCAGGATCAGCGCCACCGCGACCGCTTGGGCGATGATTCGGTAGCGCATGATCCGGTTGGCGTGTTTGCGGTTGAAATCCCCGCCTTTGGCAAAGCCGCCAATGCCGGTCATCAGCACCGCCAGCACCACCAGACAGGCGAAAGCGGCCAGCAGGAACAACGGATCTTTGGTCATGTCAGCCCTCCGGGTTTGCCACTCTCTAGGCGCTTTCGCGGCGCTTGCCTAGCGGCCCTTCAGCAGATCGGTAAAGGCAACCGGTCCCGTCGTGCCGCTCAGTCGGGCTTGATAGATGGGCAGGCTTTCGGCCACCCGCATCACATAGGTCTGCGTTTCGCGGAAGGGGATCGCCTCAATCCAGTCCACCGGATCGACATTCTTTTGCCGGGGATCGCCAAAAAAGCCCATCCATTTGCGCGACCGGCCCGGCCCGGCATTGTAGCCCGTCGCCACTAGCAACGGCGAAGTGCCGAATTCCGCCACCAGGTCCTCCAGATAAGCCGACCCCAGCCGCGCATTATAGTCGAAATCCGACCCAAGTTTGCCCCGGTCGAAGCCAAGGCCCACCTTCTGCGCCATCATCTTTCCGGTTTCGGGCATCACCTGCATCAGGCCCAGCGCACCAACCGCCGACTGTGCCACCGGGTTGAATTCGCTTTCGCGCCGGGCGATGGCCAAGGTCAGTTCCGTAGGCACCGGCAGGTCCAGATGATCCAGCCCCACCAGCGGGAAATAGGCTGAAGGCCAGATCACGCCCTTGTCCGCCGCCGCCTTGGCCAACACAAGGCCGACATAAGGCTCGCGCGCTTCCAGCGCCATTCCGGCAAGCCGACCGATATCCTCGCCCGAAAGCCCTTCTGCCAGATGCAGAAAGAAACGCGCCGCCAGCTGCCGGTCGCCCGCCGCCATCAAAAGCCGCCCGGCCTTGAAGACCGACGCCCCGGCAAAGGCCGCGTCCTTCCACGCCGGATAGGCCTCTCCCCCGGCAAGTGCAGGGGACAGCGGCAGGCCAACCTTTTCCGCCGCCAGCAGCCCGTAGAACCCCGTCTGATAACGCGCGCCTTCCGCATAGGCGGCCTGCGCCTTGTCAGGCTGGCCCAAAGCCTCGTAGGCGCGGCCCTGCCAGTAACCGGCACGGCCCCGGCTGATCGGCCCATCCGCAGTCGCCGCAAAGCGGTCGAAATGCTGCAGCGCGGCCTTCGCATCACCCAGCTTGCGCAGCGCGACATAGCCGGCCAGCCATTCCAGATCGGCGTAATCATCGCCCTCGGTCAACTGGTGGTCAGCCGCCAGCCGATAGGCGCGGCGCGGATCACCCTCGCGCATCTCCTTGCGCGCCAGTTTGCGCCGCCAGTCGGCCCAGACCTCGGGGTCACCCAGGCTTTCCGCCGATGTCGACCGCTCTAGCATCAGCGTGGCGGCATCCTGATATTTATCCTTGCTGATGCGCCAGCGGAACCGGTCATAGGCTAGCCCGGCCGATCCGGCCATTTTCGCCGGCACTGCGCTGATCAGCGCATCCAGTCCATCGCCATCCTCCTGCAGCGCGATCCGCGCCCGAGCCACCGCGCGCGTCCCCTCGCCCACCCGCGGCAACATGCGCTTGGCATCCTCGACCAGCCCTGCCCACAGCATCGCGGCCATCCTGCCTCCATGATGCTCTTCAAGCTCTGCTCCGAAACCGGCCAGAAAGCCTTCCTCATCCTCGGGCGTCATCCCAAGATTGCGCCAGCCGCGCACTGCTTCTGCGCGGGCCGCCGCTTCATCCCCCTTGGCGCGCAGGGCACCCGCAAGGGCAAGCGATCCCGCCCCGGTCTGCGGCGGCTCGGTGGCGAAAAATTCGATGATCAGATCCGGCGAAAGCCCCTCGGAAACCACCGCCTCGCCCTTCTTGCGCAAAAGCTTCAGACCCGGCCAGTCGGGGTGGCGGTTGAGGAAATCAAAGTAGTCCGCGAAATCCGCCGGCGCTTCGCGCAAATGCCGCCAGGTCACAATATCGGCCGCCAGTCCCCCTGCATCGCGGGCCTGCATCAGCGCACCGTCCCAGTCGCCATTGTCAGCGGCCGCCAATGCCGCGCGCAATCCGGCCGCCTCATCGGCGCACGCCGGGGCTGAAAGCGTAAAAACCGCACCAAGAGCGGCAATTATCAAGCGACGGATCATGATTCAGGTTACTGCTTCGTTGTTTTGCGACAAATCTAACGCAGCACCGCTTCAGTGCAACACACAAACTTGGCAAGCCACGCCGATGCGGCTAGGTTCCGCCGCGATTTCAACGGGCGAGTCAGCCTAAACCACAAGGAGCGTGTCATGTTCAAAGGGTCTTATCCCGCCCTGGTCACGCCGTTCAAGGACGGCGCAGTGGACTTCGACGCGCTGAAAAAACTTGTCGACTGGCATGTGGCTGAAGGAAGCCATGGTCTGGTCCCGGTGGGGACCACGGGCGAAAGCCCGACCCTGTCGCACGCCGAACATGGTCAGGTGATCGAAGCCGTGGTCAAAGCGGCCGCGGGCCGGGTGCCGGTCATCGCGGGGGCGGGGTCGAACAATACCGCCGAAGGGATCGACCTGATCCGCCACGCCGAACAGGTCGGCGCCAATGCGGCGCTGGTGGTGACGCCCTATTACAACAAACCGACCCAGCGCGGCATGATCGCCCATTTCACGGCGCTGCATGATGCGTCGAACCTGCCGATCATCATCTACAACATCCCTGGTCGGTCGGTCGTGGACATGCTGCCCGATACCATGGGCGAACTTGCCAAACTGCCGCGCATCGTCGGGGTCAAGGACGCCACCGGCAAGATCGAACGGGTTAGCCAGCAACGCGCCACCTGCGGGCGCGACTTCATCCAGTTGTCAGGCGAAGATGCCACCGCCCTTGGCTTCAACGCCCATGGCGGGGTTGGCTGCATTTCGGTCACCGCCAACGTCGCCCCCCGCCTTTGCGCGGAGTTCCAGGAAGCCACCTTGCGCGGCGACTATGCCAAGGCGCTGGACTATCAGGACCGGCTGATGCCGCTGCACGAAGCGATTTTCATCGAACCGGGCCTTGCAGGTGCCAAATATGGCCTGTCGAAGCTGGGCCTGTGCCGCGAAGAAGTGCGGATGCCGCTGACCACCCTGCTTGAATCGACCAAGGAAAAGATCGACGCTGCCATGCGTCACGCCGGTCTGATCAACTGATCCGGCGGCCCACAGCCGGGCACGCCCTTTTCACACCCACGCGGCAAATTCCTTCACGAAGGAATTTGCTAGCTTGTCAGCAGTCACCAAGCAGCGATGAAATCACCGCGACGCGGCAGGATTTCATCGGTTGCGCGTGACCCGGCTCCACTCCCGCGAAGGCAAGAACCGCAAACAGCATTGCAAGAAAGAAAGTCTCGTTCATGGCGGGCTCCGTTCCGTTGTTCACGGATCGTTCTAGCCATTAACCATTAATCCCCGGTTACGTGATCATTACCGCAACCTTACCGCGCCGCCCTCAGGCCACCAGCGCCGCCGCCCGCTTCAGATCGACACTGACCAGTTGACTCACGCCCTGCTCCTGCATGGTCACACCAAACAGCCGGTCCATGCGCGCCATCGTCACCGCATGGTGGGTGATGATCAGGAACCGCGTATCGGTGCGCCGCGTCATTTCGTCCAGCAGGTCGCAAAAACGGGTCACGTTGGCGTCATCCAAAGGCGCGTCCACCTCGTCCAGCACGCAGATCGGTGCCGGATTGGCCAGAAATACCGCGAAGATCAGCGCCAGTGCCGTCAGCGTCTGCTCACCCCCCGACAGCAGCGACAGGGTGGCCAGCTTCTTGCCCGGCGGCTGGCACATGATTTCCAGCCCCGCCTCCAGCGGGTCATCGCTTTCGACCAGCACCAGATTGGCCTCACCGCCCCCGAACAGATGGGTGAAAAGCGTGCGGAAGTTGGCGTTGACCTGCTCGAATGCGGTCAGCAGCCGTTCGCGCCCCTCACGGTTCAGCCCGGAAATTCCGGCGCGCAGCTTCTTGATCGCCTCTTCCAGATCGGCCTTTTCCCTGACCAGATTGTCATGTTCGGCCTGCACCTCGATCGCATCTTCCTCGGCGCGCAGGTTCACCGCACCCAAAGCATCGCGCTGGCGCTTCAGCCGGTTCACATCGGCGTCCAACGCCTCGGCATCCGGCATCTTGTCGGGGTCAGCGTTCAGCGACTGCAAAAGCGTGCCCGGCGTATTGTCGGTTTCTTCGCGGATCCGCTCTGCCGCATAATTCACCGTCTCGCGCGCCGCATCCGCCCGTGCTTCAGCCCGCGCCCGCGCCTCGCGCGCTTCCGAAGCCATCCGTTCGGCGTCGCGCTCGGCGTCATTCGCCGCGCGCAGGGCGCCCTCACCCTCGGCCAGCCGGTCCGAGGCCGCTTTGCGCCGCACTTCGGCCACGTCGATCGCATCGGTCAGTTCGGCACGTTTGGCGGCAATCTCGGCCGGGGCCGACGACGCCACCTTAAGCTCCGCTTCGCTTTCCTCGCGGCGTTCCGACAATTCCGCCGTGCGCTTTTCGGCATTTTCCAGCCGCAGCCTCCAGCCCGAAACTTCCTTGGTAATTTCCTGCCGCCGCCGCAACCGCGCCTCGCCCTCGCGGCGGATCTCGTCATGGGCGCTGCGGCGCGACAGCATCGTGACCCGCGCCGCCTCGACCGTCAGCTTCACATCCTCGACCTCGGCGCGCGCCGCCTCCAGATCCGGCAGGGCAGCCACCCCCGCCTCGGCATCCTTCAGCCGGGTCCGCGCGCCCATCGCCTCTTCCTCGTGGCGTGCCACCGCAAGCCGCGCGCTTTCCAGCTTGCCCCCGGCAATCGAACGGTCCGCCTCGGCACGGCTCAGCGCCCGGCTGGCCTCGGCCATCAGCCGGTCCGCCTCGCGCCGCGCCTCGCGCGCCCGGCGGTCGGCGTCCGAAGCCTCGGCCAACCGCCGGGTCAAAAGCTCATGCGCCTGACGCGCCCCTTCAGCACGGGCCGCCACTTCCTCCAGATCGCGCTTCAACTCCACCAGCCGGTTCAGTTGCTGCAACCGCAAGGCCGCAGCCGACGGCGCATCTTCCGCCGCCGCCCGAAACCCGTCCCAGCGCCAGACATCGCCTTCCAGCGACACAAGCCTTTGGCCGGGGCGCAGATCACCCTGCAACCGCGCGCCATCGCCGCGCGCCACAAGGCCGATCTGGTCGATCCGACGCACCAGAACCTCGGGCACGGTCACAAAGTCCGACAGCGCCTGCACCCCTGCGGGCAGGGCCTGTGCATCCCGATAGCCGGGCAGAACCGCCCACCCCGATCCCTTGTCGCCCGCCACTTCCGGCGCACGCAGATCGTCGGCCAGCGCCGCGCCCAGCGCCTTTTCATAACCCTTTTGCACCCGCAGCCGGTCAAGAAGCTGCTTGCCCGACTGCGCCTCACGCTCCACCAGCCTGGCCAGTGCCGCCACTTCGGCGCGCAAGGCCCCGGCCTCGCCCTCTGCCGAAGAGCGCGCCGCCCTCGCCTCGGATTCGCGCGATTGCGCCTCCGTGCGCGCCTCATCGGCTGCAACCAGCGCGGCCTCGGCGGCTTCCGCCGCAGCCGTCGCCAGCTGTTGCGCCCCTTCGGCGTTGGTGAAATCCCCGGCCGCGCGTGCCAGCGCCGCACCAGCCTCGTCGGCCTGCCCCCGCGCGCGCGCCGCTTCGGCCTCGTTCTTTTCCACGGTCGCACGGTTGTCGGCCAGCAGCCGGTGCGCCGACTGGTGCCGTGCCGCCAGCCGCGCCACATCCTCGGTCAGCTCGCTCAGGCTGGCCTCGCGCGCCTGCAGAACCTGTGCTGCCTCTGCCGCACTCGCCGCCGCCGCCTCCAGCCGCGCCTCATGGCCTTCGCTGGCCTTGGCCAATTGGCCTTGCTCCCACTCAAGCCGCTGGATCGTCTCGCCGGCATCGCGGTTCAGACCCGCCTCGCGCTCCAGATCTCGGCTCAGCTGGTCAATCCGGCCCTTCAGCGTGGCGATCATCTGCAAAGCGCGGGCTTCCTGATCGTTCAGCGTATCGCGCTGCACCACCAGCCTTTGCAGGATTGCCCCTGCCACCGCTTCTTCCTCACGCAGTGGCGGCAGGGCATCCTCGGCCCCGACCCGCGCCTTTGCGGCCGCGCGTGCCGCCCCTTCGGCCTGAGCAGCTGCCTTGGTCCGTCCGGTAAGGTCGCTTTCGGCCGCCATCCGCGCCTGATCCGCCTCGCGCCAGCGCCGGTACAGCAGCATCCCCTCGGCGCGGCGCAATTCCTCGCCAATCTCGCGGTAACGCGCGGCCTGCCGGGCCTGCCGCGCCAGTTGCTGCAATTGCTGCGCCAGCTGTTCAACCACATCATCGACGCGCAGCAGGTTCTGTTCGGCCCCGTTCAGCTTCAGCTCCGCCTCGTGCCGCCGCTGATAAAGCCCCGAAATCCCCGCCGCTTCTTCCAGTATCCGCCGCCGGTTCTTGGGCTTGGCGTTGATCAGTTCGGCAATCTGCCCTTGCCGCACCAGCGCAGGGCTGTGTGACCCGGTCGAGGCGTCGGCAAACAGCATCTGCACATCGCGCGCCCGCACGTCCTTGGTATTGGCCTTATAGGCAGACCCGGCGTCGCGGGTGATCCGGCGCACGATCTCCAGCTGGTCCTGATCATTGAAACCCGAAGGGGCCAGCCGTTCGCCATTGTCGATGGTGATCGCCACTTCCGCGAAATTGCGCGCAGGCCGGGTGGCCGCCCCGGCAAAGATCACATCCTCCATCCCGTCGCCGCGCATGGCGGTTGGGCGGTTTTCGCCCATCACCCAGCGCAAGGCCTCCAGCAGGTTCGATTTGCCGCAGCCATTGGGGCCAACCACGCCAGTCAGCCCCTCATGGATCACCAGATCCGTGGGGTCGACAAAACTTTTGAAGCCGTTGAGGCGCAGACGGGTAAAGCGCAAAGGTCACAAGCCCCAGATGATTCCGAAGGGTCATGAATCTTTGGGCGGAAGCAGGCCCAAGTCAACGCCCTTCCACCGGATGTGGAAGTTACGCGCCACTTATCCCCGATATGTCGTGATCAGGCGGCGTCCCGCGTCGGCTTGAAGCGGGCGGTGGACTGGTCACAGGCATAGGTGTCGATCATCGGCCACGGATTGCGTGCCAGATCATCGACCGCACCGATGATGAAATCCGCCTTTGCGTCATCGCACAGCACGCTCAGGTTCAGCCTTGTCCAGCCGGGCTTTTCCATTTCCTGCCCCGACAGGATTGCACTGCGGATCACCTCGGACTGGTCTGCCCCGATCCCCAGCAGCCGGTGCGCATAAGGCCCCGCACAGGCACAACCGCCGCGCGCCTGTACCCCGTGGCAGTCCGAAAGCATCCGCGTGAACAATTGTTGATGCACATGACCCCCCCGCTCGTCCCGCACCCGGAAGGAAAAGATCGGCAACCGCCGCGTCGCGCCGGGGTTTCCCATGATTTCAATATTCGGATTGGCCGACCAGACCTTCAGCGCCCGCTGGCGCAGCGCCTCGTGGCGACGGTCCATGAAATCCTGCCCGATGGCGTCCTTCACCAGAAAGCACAGGGCCGCACGGATATCACCCACCACATTCGGCGTGCCCGCTTCCTCACGCACCGCCACATCCGCTGAATAGTCATGCGCCCATGGCGAAACGAAACGAACCGTGCCTCCGCCGGTAAACACCGGCCGCGCCCGCGCCACTGCCGCCCGCCGCACGATCATCACGCCCGAGGCCCCCGGCCCGCCGATGAACTTGTGCGCCGACACCACCACCGCGTCCTTTTCCGCATCCGTCCCTGCGGCCATGTCGATCGGCAGATACGGCCCGCCCCCGGCATAGTCCCAGACCGCCAGCGCCCCGTGCCGTTTCAGAAGCCGCGTCACCGCGTCAGGATCGGTCACGATCCCGGTCACGTTCGATGCCGCCGAAAAAGCCCCGATCTTCAGCGCCCCCTTTGGAGCGTCCATCAGCGCCGTGGCCAGCGCCGCAAGGTCAGGCCCGCCTTCCGGCGCCTCGGCAATCTCGACCACCCGCGCACCAGACTCGCGCCAGGGCAGGATATTGGAATGATGCTCATAGGGCCCGATGAAAACCACAGCGCCCCGCCCCTCCGCCACCGCCTCCGGCACCCCCAAAAGTGCCACCAGCCGGTTCAGCCCCGCCGTCGCACCCGCCCCGGCAAAGACCGTCGCGAACCGCTCATCCGCCCCACACAGCCGCGCAATTACCGCTCGCGCCTCGCGCCGCATCCGCGTCATCCGTTCGCCGCAGAAAGACGCCTCGGTATGGCTGTTGGCGTAATACGGCAACACCTCCTCCATCATGAACGCCTCAACCTGCCGCAGCGCCCGCCCCGAGGCGACATAATCCGCATAGACCAGCTTTCTGGTGCCGAATGGCCCTTCGACGGGAACCCCTTCACCGATCACCCCGCCCCGCAGCCGCGCAATCGGGTCATCGCCACCAAGGCTGGCGACAAAATCTGCGAAAAAGCTGGCCTGATGGGTCATCCTGTCACCTGCTGCATGGGTTCTGAAAGATCATACTGTGCAACGGCACGCGAATTCATTACCTTTACTCACCGTGAAACCTTCAATATTGGGTCATATGATCAATGAATAAGGAAAATTTGGATCAGATTGATCGCGGCATCCTGCGCGCCCTGCAAAAGGATGCCTCGCTGTCGCAGCGTGATCTGGCCGAACAGGTGGGCCTGTCGCAGAACGCCTGCTGGCGGCGCCTGCGCGCCCTGCGCGACTCTGGCCTCATCCAGGGGCAGACGATCCGGCTGGATCAGGCCGCCGTCGGCCTTGGCCTGACCATCTTCGTGATGATCCGCACCAAGCACCACTCGCGCGAGTGGCTGGACGTTTTCCGGCGCGAGGTCACGCTCATCCCCAATGTCATCGACTTCTTCCGCATCGCCGGTGACTACGATTACATGCTGAAAGTGGTGGCCCGCGACATGAACGATTTCGACCGCACCTATCAGCGGCTGATCGACAAGGTCGAACTGGATGCCGTCACCTCCTACATCACCATGGAAGCCATCGTGAACGGCCGCGACCTGCCGGTGTGAACCGGCAACCTCCCACGCCCATCGCCCCGACTTTATATGCAAGGTCCATGTCAAGACTGGCCCAGTCGGGCAATTGCTGGAAACTATGCTTTGACGGCTTTCGCCGCGCTGACGCGCCGGAACAGGCCAAGGGCCAGCATTGCAAGGAACAGCATGGCCGAACCGGTGATGAAGGCAGAACCGACGCTGCCGGTATGATCTGCGATCGCGCCAGCAAGGGCGGGCGCCACCATCACAATTGCATAGTAGATCGAATAATAGACTCCGGTTCCGAACGCGCGGGCTTCCGGGGGCAGGATCAGCGATGGCAAAGTCACGATCGGCCCCGCGCCCAAACCGAAAATCAGGCCTACAACCACAAAGATCACCGGAACCGCCCACGGTGGAACGAACAAGACCAGCGGCAGCAAAAGCGCATACCCCAAAAGACTGATCATGATCACGCCATCCCGTCGGCCGCTCCGATCCGCGACAATGCCCCCGAACGGAACGGCAATCGCAAAAGTAATGATGAAGATGCTGGTAACCGAACCGGCGAAGGTCAGATCCCAACCCCTTACTTGAAGAAATGCCGGTGCAAAGCTGAAAACCAAGATCAACGCCGCGTTGTAAAGCGCCCATAGGCTCGACGCCAGAAACAGGGTAAAGAAAGGAAGCTTGTTGACAGTGATCCGGGCCGCACGCGGCGCGGCATTTGGTGGCGGCCGGTAGACCAGAACCAACAACACCAATCCCGATGCGATCACAAACATGACTGCGGCCCAAGCCAGATCAAGCCCGCCAACGGCCGCTAGTCCCGGCAATATAAGCAGCGCAAGGGCAATGCCGACCGGCCAAGAGTTGATGAAGATGGCCATCGCCGTTGATATTTCACGGTCAACGAACCAATCCATCAGCATCTTGGTCATAACGATGTTGATGGCCACTCCGCCGACGCCCGCCAAAAGCCGACCGGCAACCAACCAGCCCCAATCGGGCCCCCAACCGATCATCGCGCCGCCGATCAGCATCAGGATCAGGCTGAAGCTTACCGTGCGTTTGTCGCCAAAAAGCGCTGCAACTGCCCCGCCGGGCACGGCCACGACGACGCCGGGCGCAAGGTAAAGGCCGATCAGCATGCCAATATCCGCAATGCTGGCGCCGTAGCTTTCAACCAGATGCGGGGAAACGGATCCCACAGCCTGAAATTGAAAAGACATCGTCATTCTTGCGAAAAACAGGACTAAAAGGATCAACCAACGGTTTGGCATGCAGCCCCCAGTTCGGATCTAAGCCCTTTTCTTTCTTAAGCTATACTGCAACCGGCGTTGACGCGACTAGTATATGGCCTGCCCCATCTTGACCAAAGCCCCGGTCCCACGCCAAATCCCGCGAAAAGGATCCTTCGTCATGCCCGTTACAATCGCCCCTTCCTCTCCCTTGACCCCAGAAGGCCGCGCCCTGATCGACGGCTCGCAGACGGCGCTTCTTGAAGTCTTTTCCCCGGACGAAATCTTCACCTTCGCGCCCGAAGAACTGGCCACCCCCGACATCACCTTCCTGACCGCCCGTGACGGCGATGGCCCGGCATTGGCCTGTGTCGCGATGGCCGATTGCGGCGACTATGCCGAGGTAAAGCGCCTTTACGTTCCGCCTGCCGCCCGCGGCCTTGGCCTTGCCCGTGCCTTGATGCTGGACCTTGAAAGCCGCGCCCGCATGCAGGGCAAGCTTTGGGTCCGTCTGGAAACCGGTGAAAAACTTGTTGCCGCCGCAGCGCTTTACCGCGCCCTTGGCTACGCGGTGCGCGGCCCGTTCGGCGACTATGCCGACCATCCCGCCAGCCTGTTCATGGAAAAACGGCTATGACAGACGCAGCCGCCCCGATGTCCAGTGGCACTGGCCGCTGCCTGTGCGGCACTGTCACCTATGCGTTCGACGCAGCCCCCAACTGGCAGGCCTATTGCCATTGCGAAAGCTGTCGGCGCAACTGCTCGGCCCCCTATACCGCCTACTTCGCCATCAGCCACGGCCACTGGCGCTGGACTGGAACCAAGCCTGCCGTCTACGCCTCATCGCCCGGCGTGCGGCGGCATTTCTGCGCGCGTTGCGGCACGCCCATGGCCTTTGAAGGCGAAAACTGGGCCAACGAACTGCACTTTTACGCCGCCAGCCTTGATGACCCCACGGCCTACCAGCCCACCGCGCACGCCAACTGGAACGAACATCTGCCCTGGGTCAAACTGGCCGACGGGCTGAAGCTGCTGCGCACCCCGCGCCGGATGACGGCGGACGAAGATTTCGCCCCCCTCCTCGCCCTCATCCAATCCGCTTTTGCGTCGATGAAGGGCCGGATCGACCCGCCTTCGTCAGCCAACCACCTGACGGTGGCCAATCTGGCCGAACAGGCCCGCACCGGTGAAGTCTGGGTGATGGAGGATCTGGGCCAACCCGTCGCCTGCATGGTGCTGACGCCCAAGACCGATCATCTGTATCTTGGCAAACTTGCAACTGATCCGGCCTTCCGCCGCCAAAGGCTGGCCCGCCAACTTATCCGCCATGCCGAAAGCCGTGCCCGCGCGTTGGCGCTGCCCGAACTGCGGCTCGAAACGAGGGTGGAACTCACCGAAAACCACGCCACCTTCCGCGCCCTCGGGTTCGAAGAAACCGCGCGCAGCGCCCATCCCGGCTTCGACCGACCCACCAGCATCACCTTTGCCAAAAGGGTGGGATGATGCGCCTCGCAGCCCTTCTTTGCCTTGTCGCAGCACAGGCCAACGCCGGCCCGCTCGACGGCAAAAGTTATATCATCGAACTGTCCTCGACCCAGTATGACAGCGGCTACGGAAATTACCTGCTGCCGCCGCTCGCCGCAGTGATGGCCAGCTCGGGAATGCGCGCCCGGAACGGCCCCGGGGCGGATATCGTGGCCAACATCCAGACCGCAAGCGATGTCGGCCAATGGCTGGGCAACGGCGCGGAACAGGTCTGGACCTACACTCTTTCCATTACCGTGGGCCTTTCACCTGAAAGCTACCCGATCCCGTTCGAAGGCACCCCCGCCTTCGGCGTCACAGCCCGCCTCAAGACCCCGAACCCCGACCGCGAGGATGAGCTGGCCTGCCTTATCACCCTCGCCGCCCGAACGGCACTTGCCAATTACAAACCCGCCGGTCATCTCGTCACCGATGGCAGCAGCTGCCTGCGTCCCTGAAGATCCTGTCAACCGCAAGGCAAGGCTGGCTCAGGGGGCCGGCACCCCCTGCCGGTTCACCCGCGCCCGCCACAGGGTAAACAACCCCGCAGCCACCACCAGAACCGCCCCCGCCACCACGTTCGGTCGCAGGGTTTCGCCAAAGAAGGTCACCCCCAGAATGGCGACAAAGGCCAGTTGCAGATAGGCAAACGGCTGCACCGCCGAAGCTTCCGCCAGTTCCAGCGCCCGGATCATCATGAAATGCGCTGTGGCTGCCGTGCAGCACAATATCCCCATCCAGATCCAGTCCTGGCCGGTCATCGGCATCCAATGCCAAAGCCCCAAAGGGGTCATCACCACCGCCCCGGTAACCCCCGCCCAGAAGAAGGTAACCGATGCCGCATCCTTGCGCGCCACATAACGGGTCAACAACCCGTAAAGCGCAAACATGAAGGCCGAAGCCAGCGGGATCAGCGCGGCGGGTGAAAAAACCGCATAGCCCGGTTGCAAGATGATCAGCACCCCCAGAAACCCGATACCGATCGCCGTCCAGCGCCGCCAGCCAACCTTCTCGCCCAGGACAGGGCCAGACAGCGCCGCGACCAGCAACGGATAACAGGTGAAAACCGCATGGCTTTCGACCAGCCCCAGCTTCACGAAAGCTACCACCATCACGCAGATTTCCGCAGCCAGCAGCAACCCGCGCAGGATCTGGATCTTGGGAAAATGCGTATGAACCGCCGCCCTGATCCCGCCCGGTTGACGCGCGGCCAGCGCCACGACGAAGGCCGCAAAGAACCAGAACCTGACCATCACGATCATATAGACACTGTACTGCCCGCCAAGATGGCGCGAAATGCCGTCCTGCAGCGCAAAGACCAGGCTCGTCAGCGTCATTAGAATGATGCCAAGCCGCAGGTTCTGTTCCGTCTTCATCCGGCCCCGATTCCATGCTCCGGCCCCACAGCCAGAATACCCCGGCTCATATGGCGCTTGCGCCCGAAGCCTGTTCGCCGCTCTACCTGAAAGCCCGCCGCCTGCAAGCCCCGCCGCACGAAGCCTGCGGCCGTATAGGTGGCGAACGTGCCGCCCGGTGCCGTATGTCGGGCCACCGCCGCCATCAGATCCTCGCCCCACAGTTCGGGGTTCTTAGCAGGCGAAAACCCGTCCAGATACCAGGCGTCAGCCTGCCCGTCCCACCCCGGCAGGCCGTCCCGCGCATCGCCCGCAATCACCTCGACCCGTGCCGGGCCAAGATCAAACTGCCGCCGCCCTGCGCCCCACGCCTCCAGCATCGCGCCCGCAACCGCCAAAGCTTCGGGAAATGCTGCCAGCGCACGCGCCATATCGGTGGCCGGCATCGGATAGGCCTCGAACGAGGTATAGTTAAACCGCCCCGCGCACCCCGCCTCCTGCCAGCACATCACCGTGGCCAGCAGGTTCAACCCGGTCCCAAACCCCAGTTCCGCCACCCGGAACCCGTCGCAAAACCGCCCCGGCAGGCCATTGCCGTTCAGAAACACATGCCGGGTTTCCGCCAACCCGTCCTGAAGCGAGAAATAGGGATCGTCGAACAGGCCCGAAACCGGAACCCCCTCGGCGTTCCAGCCCACCTGCTCTGCCCTGTCCTGATCCGCCATGCGCACACCTTCCGGCCCGGACCATGGCCGAGGATCGGCCCATTGGCAATCGCCCCCGCTCGGCAGGGGGCTGGCCTTGCGCGGATGGCTCGCTTATCGCTGAACCCAGCGCAGACGAAAGGCGGGGCGGTATGGCGGCGGCAGAAGTGACGGTTATGGGCGGTGGCATCTTCGGCCTGTCGATCGCTTTCGCCTGTGCCTGCCGGGGCGCGCGGGTGCACCTGATCGAACGCCACCGGGTCGGGGCCGGCTCCTCGGGCGGAGTGGTGGGCGCACTGGCCCCGCATACGCCCGAAAACTGGAACGCCAAGAAACAGTTCCAACTGGACAGCCTGCTGATGGCCGAAGGTTTCTGGGCCGATGTGGCGCGTCTGTCTGGCATCGACCCCGGCTATGCCCGCCTTGGCCGCCTGCAACCCCTGCCCGACGAACGCGCCATCGCGCAGGCGCGGCGCCGGGCCGAGGAGGCGGGAACGCTTTGGCAGGGGCAAGCGTTCTGGCGGGTGGAAGCTGGCACGGACGATTGGCGCGGCACCAGCCCGACCGGCCTTTGGGTCTTCGACAGCCTTTCGGCCCGCCTGCATCCGCGCCGTGCCGCCACTGCCCTTGTGGCGGCGATCCGCGCGTTGGGCGGCACGGTGACCGAGCAAGGCCAGCCCCGCGAAACCGGCCACCCGCCGGACCTCGCCACAAATGACTTTCCCGATGCGACCCCGACAGGCCCGGTGATCTGGGCCACGGGTCATGCGGGGCTGCTGGCCCTGTCCTCCGATCTGGGCCAAGCGCTGGGGGGCGGGGTCAAGGGGCAGGCCGCCCTTCTGGCCTGTGCCGCAGCCAGCCAGCCACAGCTTTTCGTTGACGGGCTGCATATCGTGCCCCATTTTGACGGAACCGTCGCCATCGGCTCCACCTCGGAACGGGAATGGGTCGATCCCTCCGGCACCGACGACCAGCTTGATACGCTGATCGCCCGCGCCCGCGCCGCCTGCCCGCTGCTAGCCAGCGCCCCGGTTACAGACCGTTGGGCCGGCATCCGCCCCCGCGCGGCAAGCCGTGCGCCAATCCTTGGGCGGTGGCCGGGGCGGCAAGGCCATTTCATCGCCAACGGCGGTTTCAAGATCGGCTTTGGCATGGCACCGAAAGTGGCCGACGTGATGGCCGATCTTGTGATCAACGGGCACGCCGACATTCCCGATGGCTTCGGGCTGAAAGAACCCCTGTAGGCAAGACCCTTGCACTTTGACCGGATATTTCGCCCTCAGCCAGCCGTTGCGCCCAGAACGGCCGCAACCCGCTCAAAGGTTAAAATCCGGTTAAAATGAAAATCCAACCATCTGTTTTCATGTGATTTTCGTGTTTGTCCGAACTCGGACATTTTCCGGTCACACCAGAAAACCGCCGTCCGCGTCATCGCCGGCTTCTTCCGCCAACCGGTCAAAGTCCGGAATGACCACCCGGCGCCGGCCTTCCAGTTCGACCACCCCGTCGCGCTTAAGCGCAGACATCTGCCGACTGACGGTTTCAAGCGTCAGCCCAAGATAATCCGCCATCGACTCGCGCGTCAGCGGCAGATCGAAGGCCATCCTGCCCCGCGCCTTGTGCAGGTTCAACGAGGCCTCCCGCCGCGCAATGATCGCAAGCAGACTAGAGATCTTCTCGCGCGCGGTCTTGCGCCCCAAAAGCAGCATCCATTCGCGCGCGGCATCCAGCTCGTCCAGCGTCATTTCCAAAAGCCGCTGGCTGACGTTGGGGGTTGACCCCATCAGCGCCTCGAACGGCTTCTTGCGAAAGCAGCACATCATCAGATCGGTCGCGGCGATGACATTGTAGGCCGCAGTGTCGCGCCCCGGCCGACCAACGAAATCCGAAGGCAGCAACAGACCCACCATCTGCGTGCGGCCATCCTCCATCGTCTGGGTCAGGGTGGCCACCCCGGTCACGACCGAAGCGACAAAATCCATCCGGTCGCCTGCCCAGACCACGGTCTGCCCGGACTCGAATGTGCGATAGTATTTGATCTCATCCATCCGTGCCAGTTCGTCCGGCTCACAACGCGCACAGACAGCCCGGTGCCTGATCTGGCACGAACCGCAGTCGCGGTTGATCTTGGGAGCGTCGTGATATGCCATGAGTTTGTTGATCTGTGTCAAGGTGGGCCAAAGGCTGTTGTCTATCAGTAGGCTGATGGAAACGGAATCACAACTGGCACAGTTCGGTCTTTTTGACGCGCGCGTGCCCCGCTACACCAGTTACCCGACGGCCCCGCATTTTTCGCCCGCCGTCGGCGCTGATGATATGGCGCGCTGGATTGGCGCAATAAAGCCGGGGTCGCAGATCTCGCTATACCTGCATGTGCCTTTCTGCCGCCGCCTTTGCTGGTTCTGCGCCTGCCGCACACAAGGCACGATGACCGACAGCCCGGTGCGCGCCTATGCCGAAACGCTGCGTGCTGAAATCGCGCTGCTCAAGGCGCATCTTCCCGCCGACGTCACCCTGTCGCGCCTGCATTGGGGCGGGGGTACGCCCACGCTTTTGCCTCCTGACATGATCGACATGCTGGCAGCCACCATCTTCGATGCCGTGCCACTTGGCCCCGGCGCTGAGTTTTCGGTCGAGATTGACCCGAACGAGGTGGACGCACCACGGCTCGACGCCCTGGCAAGGGCGGGCATGAACCGTGCCTCGATCGGGGTGCAGGATTTCGACCCCGAGATTCAACAGGTCATCGGGCGCGAACAAAGCTATGATGTGACCCGCCGTGCTGTTGATCTGATCCGCGCGCGGGGCGTGCGGTCGCTGAATGCCGATATCCTTTATGGCCTGCCGCACCAGACGCCGGACCGTATCCGCGCCTCGGTCGAACAGCTTTTGTCGCTCTCTCCTGATCGGGTCGCGCTTTACGGCTATGCCCATGTGCCATGGATGGCACGGCGCCAGCAGATGATCCCTTCCGACGCGCTGCCCACCCCCATCGAACGGCTCGCCCTGTTCGAAGCCGCTCGCGCCCTGTTCCTGCGCGACGGTTATGCGGAAATCGGCATCGACCATTTTGCGCGTGGTGAAGACGGCCTGGGGGCCGCCGCGCACGAAGGCCGGCTGCGGCGGAACTTCCAGGGCTATACTGATGATCAGGCTCCGGTTCTGGTCGGCATTGGCGCTTCGGCCATTTCGCGCTTTCCGCAGGGCTATGCCCAGAATGCGCCGGGCACCGCCGATCATGTCAAGGCGATCCGCGCCGGGCGGTTTTCCATATCGCGCGGCCATGTCTTCAGCGACGAGGACCGCCTTCGCGCCCGCATGATCGAAGCCCTGATGTGCGACTTCGCGATTGAAAGCGCCGAACTGCGGCAGGCCTTCGATGCGCCGCAGGCAGAGATAGAGCGCCTTTACCAAACCGCCGCAGCACCCTTTGGCGACATGGTCAGCGTGAGTCCCGCCCGTTTTGCCATCAAGGAACGCGCCCGCCCCCTAACGCGCATGATTGCACGGGCGTTCGACGCCTATGATCTGTCAAAGGCCGGGCACAGTTCTGCGGTCTGACCGCCCCGTCGGCTGGCCGGCCTGTTCAGCGAATTGAACCAGGCGCGGCAGGCAATGGCCGAAAAGATCGTATTTTTCCAGAACCGTCGCGCGCGCGGCGGCCCGTAATGCACCATCAGCCTCTGGTTTGGCCAGCGCCTTGATGATCGCTTCGGACCAGCCCTTCACATCGAAGAAGTCCACGAGCCGGCCATTGACGCCGTCACGGATCACTTCCTGCACCGGCGCTGTGGCCGATCCGATGACCAGCGCACCCGCGCTCATCGCCTCGATCATCGACCAGGACAGGACGAACGGATAAGTCAAATAGGCATGAACTCGGGTGATCTGCATTAACGACAGAAAATGCGATCGGGGGATCCTGCCCAGAAAGTGAACCCGCGACAGATCAAGCCGGTCCGTGACCTCATCCAGAAAGGCCTGCTTCCAGGTGCCGTTGGCAGGCGGGCTGCCATAGCTTTGGCCATCGCCGCCAACAATGACAACCTGTGCGTCAGGACGCGCGGACAATACATCCGGCAAGGCGCGCATGAAGGTGTGGTAGCCGCGGTAAGGTTCAAGGTTTCGGTTGACGAAGCTCAGCACTTCGTCGCCCGCCCGCAAAACCAGATCCGTGCCGGGGATTGCGAGGCGTGCAGCAGGGTCTGGGCGCACTTCATCGACATTCACACCGTCATGAATGACGGTGATCTTGTGGCGCAGGTCCGGCGGGAAACTTGCCGCCTGCCAGTCCGTCGGCGACAAGGCGGCATCAGCATAGATCATTGATTGCAGGATATGCGCTGCGCGAGACGTCGTGACGATACGGCCTTTCAGATCGGGTTTGTGAAATTCGGGGTCAAAGCCCGCATCAAGCCCGCGCGACCGATAGACCAGTTCGGCATAATTCAGGATCCGCGCATCTGGCCAGACTTCACGCAAGAACAGCATCTCGCCCCAGCCGTTGTGGCCAAAAACCACGTCCGGAAAAAAGCCGGTGCGGTCACGCAACTGCGCGCAGGCGCCGGCAACCATCTCGCCGCAGGCAGCCATGTCGACGAAGGTTGATCCAAGACCCTTCAGCCGGTCCTTCACCGGGCTGCGGTACCAGAAGTTGCGTACGCCGGGCAGCGCATCGCGCTTGTTGGCCACATCGCCCATCGACAGAACCTGATGCCCCCGCGCAGCCAGTGCCGGCGCCAGATGGATGAACTGGCCGGGGAAATTCTGGTGAACAAACAGTATCTTCATTTCGGCGCCGCAGGCGCCCCGTTGACCGGCGCCGCTTGGGCGAAAGCTGCGGCCATGAGCGCCTTGGTATAGTCCTCACGCGGGGCGGCAAAAACCTGTGCACTTGGCCCGGCCTCGATGATATCGCCCTGCCGCAGCACCACAACCCGGTGCGAGAGGGCACGCACCACCCGTAGGTCATGGCTGATGAAAAGATACGCCAGCCCGTGACGCTTTTGCAGATCACGCAGAAGATCGACGATCTGCACCTGCACCGTCATGTCCAACGCGCTGGTCGGCTCGTCCAGCACCACGACCTTCGGCCGCAGGATCATCGCCCGCGCAATGGCGATCCGCTGACGCTGCCCGCCGGAAAACTCGTGTGGATAGCGCCCCATCGTTTCGGGGTCCAGGCCGACCTCCACCATGATCTCGGCCACCATGTCCCGGCTTGGCCGGCCGGGGTCGATGGCATGGACGGTCAGCCCTTCGCCGATGATCTGTTCGGCAGTCATGCGCGGCGACAGGCTTCCGAACGGATCCTGAAAGACAATCTGCATATCGCGGCGCAGTCGCCGCAGGTCGCGCGCGGCCCAGCCCTTGATGTCCTGCCCCATGAAGATGACCGGGCCCTCAGACGCGATCAGCCGCATGATCGCCAGCGCCAGCGTCGTCTTGCCCGAACCGCTTTCGCCCACGATCCCCAGCGTCTCACCCGCGCGGACGGAAACCGAAGCCGCATTGACCGCCTTCACATGACCCACGGTCTTTTTCAGGAACCCCTTCTGGATCGGGAACCAGACCCGCAGCCCTTCAGTGCGCACCAGTTCGGGCGCGTCGGAAGCAACCGGATCAGGCTGGCCTTTTGGTTCTGCTGCCAAGAGCTTTTGCGTATAGGGATGCTGCGGGTTGGCGAAAATGTCGCCCACCGCCCCCTGTTCCACGATCTCGCCGCCCTGCATCACGCAGACCCGGTCAGCGATGCGGCGCACGATGCCAAGATCGTGACTTATGAACAGCATCGACAGGCCTTCACGGCGCTTCAGGTCAGCAAGAAGTGCCAGTATCTGCGCCTGTATCGTGACGTCCAGCGCCGTCGTCGGTTCATCCGCGATCAGCAGTTCCGGGCCATTGGCAAGCGCCATGGCAATCATGACCCGCTGACGCTGCCCGCCGGACAACTGATGTGGGTAGGCGCCAAGGCGGCTTTCGGGGTCACGGATGCCGACCTTTTCCAAAAGCGCAGTGATGTGCGGTCGCGCTGCCGCACCTGCGAGCCCCTGATGAAGCGTCAGGCTTTCCGCCAATTGCCGTTCGATCGTGTGGAGAGGGTTCAGCGAAGTCATAGGTTCTTGAAAGATGAAGCTGATGTCGTTGCCGCGAACCTTGCGCAGGCTGGGTTCGGTCGCGCCCACCAGTTCGCGCCCGCCATAAACAACCGATCCCGTCACGTCCGACGTGCGCCCCAGCAGGCCAACAGTCGCCAAAGCCGTCACCGACTTGCCAGACCCGCTTTCCCCGACAATGGCCACAGTTTCGCCTTTGCCAACGCGAAAGCTTACGCCCTTCACCGCCGGGATCACTCGCCCATCTTGCCGGAAGCTGATGTGCAGGTTCTCGACCTTCAGAACATCATTCATGCGAAGGTCTTTCTGGGGTCAAACGCGTCGCGCACGCCTTCAAAGATGAAGACCAAAAGTGCCAACATGATCGCAAAGGTGAAGAAGGCCGAAAAGGCAAGCCACGGGGCCTGAAGGTTTTGTTTGGCCTGTTGGGTCAGTTCGCCCAGCGATGGCAGATTGGACGGCAGGCCGAAACCCAGCAGGTCAAGCGCCGCAAGGCTGCCAATGGCGCCCGTGACGATGAAGGGTAGGAAGGTCAGCGTGGCCACCATCGCGTTCGGAAGGATGTGGCGGAACATGATCACCCGGTCGCGCACCCCCAATGCGCGGGCGGCGCGCACATATTCGAAGTTCCGCGCCCGCAAAAACTCGGCCCGCACCACGGGCACAAGCCCCGGCCAGCCGAACAGGATCGAAATGCCGACCAGAAGCCAGAAGGTGCGCCCAAGGATCGCAAACAGGATGATGATCACATAAAGGGTGGGTGTGCCGCCCCAGATTTCGATGATCCGCTGAAAGACAAGATCGGTGCGCCCGCCGAAATAGCCCTGCACCGCGCCCGCCGCGACCCCCAACAGGCTGGTCCCCGCAGACACCAGAAGCGCGTAAATGATCGACAGGCGGAAACCGTAGATGATGCGCGCCAATACATCCCGCGAGGTGTCATCGGTGCCCAGCCAATGGTCGCGGTCAGGCGCGGACGGTGCCGCGCCCACATTGTTGATCGTGCGGTAGCTATAGGGGATCGGCGGCCACAGCATCCAGCCCTTTGCCACTGTTTGCCCCTGATAATCGCCATCGGCGGCATCGGTGACGACGGCTGCCGGGTCGTCCCAGCAATCCGCGATGCCACCGGTGGCCACCAGACACTGCAGGCCTTCATCGGTGTAGTCTGCCTCGGTCTTGAAATCGCCGCCGAAGGTGGTCTCGGGATAGAAGCGGTAGATCGGCATGAACATCTCGCCGCGATAGCTGATCAGGATCGGCTTGTCGTTCGCCAGCACCTCGGCAAACAGCGACAGACCAAAGGCCGTCAGAAAAATCCACAGCGACCAGAAGGACCTGCGGTTGGCTTTGAAGTTGCGCCAGCGGCGCTGGTTGAGGGGGGAAAGCGCCATTATCCCTCGCGCTTTTCAAAGTCGATGCGCGGATCGACGAAAACATACATCAGGTCCGAGAGGATACCCACCACAAGGCCCATGAGGCCAAAGGTGTACAGGGTGCCGAAGACGATCGGATAGTCGCGCTGCACTGCCGCCTCGAACCCCATGCGCCCCAGCCCGTCCAGCGAAAAGATCACCTCGATCAGCAGCCCGCCCCCGAACAGGACGGACAAGAGCAGCCCCGGAAAACCCGCGATCACGATCAGCATCGCGTTGCGGAACACATGGCCGTAAAGCACGCGGCTTTCAGTCAGTCCCTTGGCCCGCGCGGTCATCACATATTGCTTGTTTATCTCGTCCAGAAAGCTGTTCTTGGTCAGCAAGGTGAGTGTAGCAAAACTGGAAATTGTCGAGGCAACGACAGGCAAGGTGATGTGCCACAGATAATCCGCAGCCTTGCCGATCAGACTCATCTCCTCCCACCCGTCGGAAGTCAGGCCGCGCAAGGGAAAGATCTTCCAGTAGCTGCCGCCCGCAAGCAGCACGATCAGCATCACTGCAAACAGGAAACCCGGAATCGCATAACCCACAATGATCGCAGCCGATGTCCATGTGTCGAACGGCGTGCCGTCATGCACTGCCTTGCGGATCCCCAGCGGGATCGAAATCAGATAGGCCATCAAGGTTGACCATAGTCCCAGCGTAATCGACACCGGCAGCTTTTCGATCACCAGATCGACCACCGAGATCGACCGGAAATAGCTTTCTCCGAAGTCAAAGCGCAGATAGTCCCACATCATCTTCAGGAAGCGCTCGTGCGCGGGACGATCAAACCCGAACTGCTTTTCCAGTTGTTTGATGAATTCTGGCGGCAAACCGCGTGCACCAGCATATCCGCTGTCGTCAGCGCTGTCTTCGGCACCGGCATCCGCACCGGATCCAGTGACAGATTGCAGCACATTGCTTTGATCCTGAATCTTGGCGATCATCGCTTCGACCGGGCCGCCCGGCACGAATTGGGTCAGGGTGAAATTCACCAGCATGATCCCGATCAGTGTCGGAATCGTAAGTAGAAACCTGCGAAGGATGTATGCGCCCATTCCGGCCCGCTGCCCTTTTCGTCGACCGCGCCGTTGACCGGCGGCTTTACTTGAACGCGCCGGCGGCTTTCAGAGCCGCAGCTTTTTCGGGGTTATACCACCAGAAGTCCAGCTCGCCACGGCTAAAAGGCGGAAGCGCGGCAGGATGTTCGTACATGTCATAATAGGCGACGGTATGCTTGTTCTTATACCACTGCGGCACCCGGAACTTCAGCGCCCGCAACACCCGGTCAAGCGCCCTGACGGCCGGGGCAAGATCAGCCCGCTTATCGGCATTCAGCACATTGGTGATCAGCTGATCCACGGCAGGATCGGCCAGACCGGGCGTGTTGAAAACGTCATTCACGCCCTCTGACCCGAAGTACTGCCGCAGTCCCGAACCTGGCTCATACCCTGTCGGCAGTTGATCGGTAATCATATCGAAGTCGAATTTGCGGGTTCGGTCGGTGTATTGCGCGGAATCGATGGTGCTGAGCGACGCATCCACCCCAAGTTTCCTCAGGTTTTCCACATAGGGATTGACGACCCGCGCGAATGCGTCGTCGTCTTCCAGAAACTCGACCTTAAGCGTCTCGCCGTTCGCATTGCGACGCATGCCATCATCGCCCACCGCCCAGCCAGCTGCATCCAGAAGCGCGCTGGCCTTGCGCAGATTGCCGCGGTCGAGCTGCTTGTCGCCCGACACCGGCGCCATCACGGGTTCGGCGGTAAGCACCTCTGCAGGGATCTTGTCCTTGACGGCGTCAAGAAGCGCCAGCTCTTCGGGTGAAGGCAGGCCGGTCGCCGCCAGAGCGCTGTTTTCCCAGAAGGAATTGATGCGCGCATAAAGTCCGTAGAACAGCGTCGCGTTCGACCATTCGAAATTGAACATCAGCCCAATCGCCTCGCGCACGCGCACATCCTGAAACTTGTAGCGCCGCAGGTTGAAGACGAAGGACTGACCGTTGGCCATATTTCCGTCCGCCAGTTCCGCCTTGATCACCCAGCCCTTGGTCAATGCCGGGAAATCATAGCCCGCAGCCCAATTCTTTGACGAATTCTCATTGCGGAAGGTGAAAGCGCCGGATTTGAACCCTTCGAAGGCCGCCGTAGGATCACCGAAATATTCGACACGGATGTTATCGAAATTGTTTCTGCCAACGTTGATCGGCAGATCCTTGCCCCAATAATCCGGATTGCGCTTGTAGGTTACGCGCTGGTTAACCTTGAAACTGTCAAGCAGGTACGGCCCGGAACCGATCCCCGGTTCCATCCGGCTTTCATCGAGCCGCGCGCCTGTCTTTGTGAACCAGGCCTTTGACATGACCGGCATGCTGCCGGCCGACTGCACGCGGTCACGCACCGGGCTGTCGGTCTTGAACGTGTATTTAATCCGATGCGGGTCCAGCACCTCTACCTTTTCGACGAATTGGCCCAGCACCGCGCTGAAGGATGGCAGACCGTCCTTTAGGAACAAGTCATAGGTGAAAGCTGCGTCATCAGCCGTCATCGGTGAGCCGTCCGAGAACCTTGCCTCGGGACGCATGTTGAAAATGACCCAAGCCTTGTCAGCCGGATATTCGATTGTTGAACAGATCAGGCAATACAGTGACCCGATCTCATCGGCTGTTCCGGTCATCATGTCTTCATAGCCGATGGTCGCAAGCGCTGCCGCAACACCCTTTTGGGTATAGGGATTGAAGGAATCGAACGTGCCGTAGGTCGACATGGAAATTTCGCCGCCTTTAGGGGCGTCGGGGTTCACATAGTCCAGATGCTTGAAGTCAGCAGGATACCTGGGCGGATCGCCAAAGGTCGTGATCGCGTGGGTTGTGATCACTTCGCCCTCGGCCCCGGCTGTGGTCACAAGCCCGGTGCAGGTCGCCAGCACTATCGCCAGCGCGCCACTTACCTGCACCCGCCGGCGCCAGACTTGTTTGAAACCCAGTGCCTGCGTTGCAACCATCATCCGATCTCTCCGTCATGGGCGCCGAACCGCTGCGCCAATCGGGGCCAAGCTAGATCGGCAGACCGCCAACAGACAAGTTGCGAATGCGTGAGCGCAAAGAAAAAGGCCGCCCACAAGGACGGCCCCATCTGTTCGCCAGCAAAGCCGAGTCTGTTCAGCCGCCCAGCGACTGAAGGTAAGCGATAAGGTTGGCGCGGTCTTCCACTTTCGGCAGACCTGCAAAGGACATCTTGGTGCCCGCCGCATAAGCCTTGGGGTTGGTGAGGAAATCGTTCAACCTGGCCGGTTCCCAGTTTCCACCCAGAGCCTTCACAGCGTCGGAATAACCAAAGCCATCGACCCCAGCGATCGCACGACCGACAACCCCGTCCAGATGGGGCCCGGTCGAATTGGTGCCGTCGATCTTGTGGCAGGCCTTGCACTTGCCAAAGACCTTTTCGCCCTTGGCCATGTCGGCCGAAGCCAGAACGGTTGCGAAGTCCGGCCCTTCAGCCACTGCCTCACCTGACGCTACTTCGCCTGTGTCGATCGAATAGGCCTGCGCGACCTCTTCATCGCCATGTGCGGCAGGCTCGGTGCTATAGAGCGATTCTGCCGCCCAGTTGCCCAGCAGGAAAATCAGGAAGGCACCACACAGCGCACCGCCAGCCTTCGTTACAGTCATCGTGTCGAACATGTCGCGCCCCGGATATGGCATAAGATTGCGGCGTATCTATCCGCTTCCCCCTGCAAGGATCAAGGTATAGTTAGCGCGGCGAATTAGCCTTTTTCGGGTAGCATGCCCGCGGAGACACGAAATATGACCGGTCGCATCGCTTTTCAGGGGGAACCCGGTGCCTATTCGCATCAGGCCTGCCGTCAGGCACGCCCTGACATGGAAGCGGTTCCCTGCGCCACTTTCGAAGATGCGATCGAACTTTGTCGGCGTGGGGAAGCCGATCTAGCCATGCTGCCGGTGGAAAATTCGACCTATGGCCGGGTGGCGGACATTCATCACCTTCTGCCGGAAAGCGGACTGCATATCGTCGACGAGGCCTTCGTGCGGGTACATATCAACCTTCTGGCGGTTCCAGGTGCGAAACTGTCCGAAATCAAAGGTGCGATGAGCCATACGGTCCTTCTGGGCCAGTGCCGGGGCTTCCTGCGCCAGCATGGGCTGAAGCCCATCACGGGCGCGGACACAGCCGGATCTGCCCGCCATGTTGCCGAACTGAACGACCCCAAGTTGGCCGCCCTGGCATCGGAACTTGCAGGCGAGATCTACGGGCTTGATATTCTGGCGCGCCATATCGAGGACAAGTCGAACAACACCACGCGTTTTCTGGTCATGTCACGCGAGCCAGACCTGAGGCGCCGCGGCACCAACGGGATGATGACAAGCTTCGTCTTCCGGGTCCGCAACATTCCGGCCGCGCTTTACAAGGCGATGGGAGGTTTTGCCACCAATGGGGTGAACATGACCAAGCTTGAGAGCTACATGGTCGACGGAATCTTTTCCGCTACCCAGTTCCATGCCGATATCGAAGGCCATCCCGACGATGCCAACGTGCAAAGGGCGCTCGAGGAACTGCGCTACTTCACTTCGTCCATGACACTACTTGGTGTCTATCCGGCGGACCCTATGCGGCACGGATCGCAGGCGTAAAGCTTCGCGCCCCTGGCCTTAACCGTTCTTCTTTGCCTCTAGCGTCGCTTTCATGCGGGCAAGCAGCTCTGCTTTGGAATCGCGTTTTCCAAAGGGGTTCTTCGCGCTGCCCTTAGCATTATGCTCCGAATGACGCGGTGTATTCTTGCCCTTGTTGGGCGCGCCCGACTTTCCGTAATCCATCCTGGTGCCCTTGCAACTGGTGCTCGTTTGGGCGCTCATGCCCCATATGATGCGGCTTCACAAGGCGTACGCATCGCGCGGTGAGCGTGAAGGCCGTCACTTTTGACCATTCTATCATTCGACACGATGGGGTGCGCCCTTATTGGGATGGGCAATCCGGCGTGCCGTTGCAGCGTCAACTTGGTTCCGCCACTGCTGTCACCTCATACATAACCGGTTCGAAGCGCGAACAAAGGGTTGCGATGCGCCGGTTTCTTTCGCGCATTTCCAGGGTGCGCAGCATGGCTTGAAAGTCCTCGCGCCGCTGCCATTGGCTATAGTTGGCGATCCGGGTCTGAGCGTCGTTCATATGCAGACCCGCGCCAAGGAACCCGGGCTGGTGGCGGATGAAGGTTGCATAAGCCTCTTTCAGTTCGTCCATCAGATCCTGTGCGGTTCCCGGTGTCATTTCAAAGGTAGTGATCACCGTCTGGCCGGTGAAGTCACGGCGGATGGCAGGCATTGGATCCTCCGACTCTTTGCTTTGGTGGGCTTGTATTGGCAGGCTACACCGAGCGGCCAGCCGCACAAGTCAAATGAAGCCAGCGCTGGCACAAGCAGGTCGCCCCAGAAAGTACCGCACCCCGAAACCAGCCCGGCTACCGTGCTCCCGTCTGGATCTTGTGGCTCGTGCCGTCAAGCGGTGGGCGTCATCACTGCCGCCGCGGGCAACTGCGTGCCGGCATAGGTTTGTTTGAAACCGCGTTTGATCACATAGGCAGTCTTGGCTCTGCCCGCACGTGCCAGACAGGACGCTATCCTGAAACAGTCTGGAGCGGACAGAAGGCGGGCCGAATCATGGTAGGGCTCTTTGAATCTTAAGCGAAATTCCTTCGCCTGCCTTTGGCCGCAGTTCGCCAGTTGTCGCCACATTTGATAGGGTACCTGTGGTCATATGACGCAGGTTTCGCCGCAAAGCTGACGAAACCTGTCTAAAAGTTAGCAACCAAATGGGAGTGTGAAACAATGAATTTCAGTCCTGTACTCGCAACTTTGTGGTTATGCGCTTGGATAACAGGACCGATTTTGATACAAATTAGTTATTGAGAAGACGCCGATTGAACGACAACGATAGTACGGAAGGCCAGGTTCCAGACGCCGGGATTTACCCAGCGGGACAGGGCAGACAGATTGGATCAAAGGTCGCCAATTTTTGCCGGTGACAGACATTTAAAAGGACGAGCGGCTTTTATTGCTGTGAGCCCAACCAGAGAACGCCTCAGCCCGCCGGCTGGGGCGTTTTCTGTTTTTGCACGGTCGTCGGTATGGCTCTGCCGGGGCTTCAGGCGCCAAAGCAATGCCTACCGTTTGGCGCGTTCAGCCTCGACAAAGGCGACCAGTGACCGGCTTGCACCCAGAATATGGGCGGCGCGTCAAGGCGGCGGCCTTGTCGGCGTCACGCGCCATCGCAGCGCGCGCGGGGGCCTCGGTGCTGATGATTGTTCCCTCGCCCATCTATCACACCAATCCAGAAGAAACCGAAGCCAACCTGCGCGCCATTGCTGCGGCGGGCAATCTGCCGGTGATGATCTATTCCAACCGAGTAGCCAACCGGGTCGATGTAACCGTCGACATCATGGAACGGCTGGCCGATGAGGTGCGCTTTGTCGCGGTCAAGGAAAGCAGCGACGACATTCGCCGTTCGACTGAAATCGTCAACAGGCTGGGGGATCGTTATGATTTGTTCACCGGTGTCGACAGTCTGGCCTTCGAGGCGCTGGCGGTGGGGGCGGTCGGTTGGGTTGCAGGTCTGGTGGTGGCTTTCCCGGCGGAAACGGTGGCGATCTATCGGCTGATGAAAGCCGGGCGTCAGGCCGAGGCCCTGACGATCTACCGCTGGTTCCGCCCGCTGATCGACCTCGATGTGTCGACCTATCTTGACCAGAACATCAAGCTGGCCGAGATGTTGGCCATTGGATCGAACGACCGGGTACGCGGCCCTCGTCAGCCCCTGTCCGGCACGCGCCGCGCCGAGGTGGAGGCGATGATTCGCGCCGCCATCACCAGCCGTCCGGCGCTGCCGGAATTAGCAAAGATGGTGGCGTAACGATGCTGTGACGACCAGCACACTACAATCTGGCGGTTGAACCGCGCGTGACCGCTCTGGCAGGGGCGTCGCAGACGCACTTGACTGTGCGCGGGCGGGCGCGAACCGTTCTGGCGCACAGTTGTAGAAGCTGAGGCCGGGCGACCTTCAAATGTTCGACACACTCATTGTCGGCGCGGGGATCATCGGCCTGACCACTGCCTGCCGACTGACGGAAGCGGGGCAGAAGGTGCTGATACTCGACCGCAAGGGCATGGCTTTGGAAACCAGCGGTGGCATTGCAGGGGCCTTTGCCTTTGCCTATGTCGAACCGCTGGCCTCGCCTGGCATTCTGTGGAAGGCGCCGACTGACTGCTTGACCCGTTCGGGCCCCTGTAGATGCCATTATCCAATGCCCCGCGGATGCTGCGCTGGCTCTGGCACTTCTGACGCGCCAGCCGCCCTGCCTGTCACGGTGCGGCGACTGCGGCGCAAGCGCGGCTGATGGCGCTGTCGCGCGGCGAAACCGACAAGCTGTTCGCAGCCGCCGGCCTATCCCACCACCTGCGCCGCGACGGAGCCATCTATCTTTACCAAGGGGCTGAAGACGCAACGCGGTGCGCAATGGATGGGCTTCAGGCCTTCGATGCCAGACAGCCTTCCGGTGACCAGCCACGTGCCCCGCGTCATCTATGCGTTCGGCCATGGCCATCTGGGCCTGACTCTGGCGGCGGCCATGGCGCGCCTCGTCACCGAAATCATGCCGAACCGCGCGAGTGCGCTTGATCTTACCCACTACCGACCGGACAGGTTCTGACATGAACGGCCATACGTTCTTCTGGATCGACGGCCATACTTGCGGCAATCCCGTTCGGGTGGTGGCGGGTGGCGGCCCGAGCCTGAAGGGTGCCACCAAGCTGGAAAAGCGCGCGTATTTCATGGCCGATTATGAATGGATCCGCCGTGAGCTGATGTTCGAGCCGCGCGGCCATGACATGATGTCCGGCGCAATCCTCTATCCGCCGACACGCGACGATTGCGAAGTGGCGATCCTGTTTATCGAAACCTCGGGCTGTTTGCCCATGTGCGGGCATGGCACCATCGGCACTGTGACCACGGTCATCGAGCGCGGGCTGGTTACGCCAAGGGTGCCGGGTGTGCTGCGGTTGGATAAACCGGCCGGGGTCGTCGTGGCGGAAAACGGCAAAAAGGGCAGCTCGTCGAGGAAGTGAAGTTGACCAACGTGCTCGCCTTCCTGCACTCCGAAGCGCTTACGGCGCATGTTGAAGGGTTGGGCGAGGTAACGGTCGATGTGGCTTATGGCGGATATTTCTATGCGATTGTCGATCCGCAACCTGCTTTCCTCGACATGGCCGACCATTCGGCGGGCGACCTTTTTCGTTGGTCGCCCCTGCTGCGAAAAGCCCTGAACGAGAAGCATGCGTTCCAGCACCCCGAGAAACCCGCGATCAGGGGTCTGTCGCACATTCTTTGGACCGGCAAACCGACAAAGCCGGAAGCCACGGCCCGCAACGCGGTCTTTTACGGCGACAAGGCCATCGACCGATCAACCTGTGGAACAGGTACGTCAGCCCGCATGGCGCAATGGGCAGCCAAGGGCAAGTTGAAGCAGGGCGATGCATTCGTCCGCGAAAGCATCATCGGTTCCATGTTCAAAGGCCGCATTGGGGGGAGGCAACATTGGCCGGAAGACCTGCCGTCATTCCCTCTATAGCCGGGTGGGCGCGGGTGACGGGCTACAACACGATCTTTATCGACGAGCGCGATCCGTTCGCCTTTGGATTTCAGGTTTTGTGAGGCAAAGGCAGTTCCGCAAGTCCGCTGACTGATAGGCACCAGCGACCACTTTCTGGTATGACCGCCGTCGCAAGGGCGGCCAGATTCCGCAAAAAAAATATAGTTGCGCAGCATCAAACGTAGAGGCGAGTGTTTTGCATACAAATCAGGCACGTTGACATCGTTGCATTTGCAACGATATGCTAGAACGAACCCACCCTTCCAGCTTGTGAAAGGATTCGACATGACCCGACATGACCTGCCCAAAGGAATGATCCGCGCGGCGACGCAGGTGGGAACCCATGCAGGCTACATGCCCGGTTTCGGCAATGATTTTGAAACTGAAGCCCTGCCCGGTGCCCTGCCACAAGGGATGAACAGCCCACAGAAATGCAATTACGGCCTTTACGGCGAACAGCTTTCCGGCACCGCCTTCACTGCCCCAAGCCATCAGAATGAACGGACCTGGTGCTACCGCATCCGGCCTTCGGTCAAGCACACGCACCGGTTCGAGAAGATTGACCTGCCCTATTGGAAATCCGCCCCCAACATCGACCCGGATGTGATCAGCCTTGGCCAGTACCGCTGGGACCCGGTGGCGCATAAAGGCGAAAGCCTCACCTGGCTTACCGGCATGCGCACCATGACCACGGCAGGCGACGTGAACACCCAGGTCGGCATGGCGAGCCATGTCTATCTGATCACCGACAGCATGGTGGATGAGTATTTCTTTTCGGCCGACAGCGAGCTTTTGATCGTGCCGCAGGAAGGCAGCCTGCGCTTTTGCACTGAACTGGGGATCATAGACCTGCGACCCCAGGAAATCGCCATCATTCCGCGGGGATTGGTCTATCGGGTCGAAGTGCTGGAAGGTCCGGCGCGTGGTTTTGTCTGTGAAAACTACGGGCAAAAGTTTCAACTTCCGGGCCGGGGCCCGATCGGGGCCAACTGCATGGCCAACCGCCGCGATTTCAAGACCCCCGTCGCCGCCTACGAGGACCGTGAGGTACCTTCGACCGTCACGGTCAAATGGTGTGGCCAATTCCACCGCACCCGCATCGGCCACAGCCCGCTTGATGTGGTCGCCTGGCATGGCAACTACTGCCCGGTGAAATATGACCTGACCACCTATTGCCCGGTCGGGGCCATCCTGTTTGACCACCCGGACCCGTCGATCTTCACCGTCCTGACCGCCCCCTCGGGGGTCGAAGGCACCGCGAACATCGATTTCGTCCTGTTCCGCGAGCGTTGGATGGTGGCAGAGAACACCTTCCGCCCGCCGTGGTATCACAAAAATATCATGTCCGAGATGATGGGTAACATCTATGGCGTTTATGATGCCAAGCCTAAGGGGTTCGTCCCGGGCGGCATGAGCCTGCACAACATGATGCTGCCGCACGGGCCGGACAAGCAAGCCTTCGAAGGGGCTTCCAATGCGATGCTGGAAGCGGAAAAGCTCGACAATACCATGTCGTTCATGTTTGAAACCCGCTTCCCGCAGCATCTGACCGCCTTCGCGGCGAAAGAGGCACCCCTGCAGGATGACTATATCGACTGCTGGGCGTCGCTGGATCGTAAATTCGACGGCACGCCCGGGGTGAAGTAAATAAGGGTGGGGGCTTTGCCCCCACACCCCCAGAGTATTTGGGCCAAGATGAAAGAGGACAGTATGGGGCTTTTGCGGTCATGGGTTGAAAGCGCGAACGTGCCTGGTGCGGACTTTCCGCTGAACAACCTGCCTTGCGGGGTATTTTCCCTGGGCGAAGAAGAACCGCGCTGTGGGGTAGCGATCGGGGACTACGTCCTCGATCTGGCGGCGCTTGAGGCCGAGGACATCGTCGCCCCCGCCGCCCATGCCGTGTTCGATCTGCCGTTCTGGAATGAATTCATGGAACTTGGGTCAAGGGTCTGGGCGGAAGTCCGTATCGATCTGACGGACATGCTCAAGGAAGGCTCGCCAAAGCAATACCTGCTGACCGACCATTTGCATCCGCTGGCCGAAGTGACACTGCACCTGCCATTCCTGATTTCCGAATATACCGATTTTTACGCGGGCAAGCATCATGCCATGAATGTCGGCACCATGCTGCGCGGGGCGGAAAACGCCTTGCCGCCAAACTGGCTGCATATTCCCATCGGCTATAATGGCCGCGCCTCGTCGGTGGTCGTGTCGGGCAGCGAGGTGCGCCGCCCCTGGGGCCAGATCAAGGCCCCTGATGCCGAAAGCCCCATCTTTGCCCCCTCGCGCCGGTTCGACATCGAACTGGAACTGGGCGCGGTGGTGGGCCAACCCTCGCGGCACGGCCATCCAGTAACGGTGGCAGAGGCGGATGAGATGATCTTTGGCTACGTGCTGCTGAACGACTGGTCGGCGCGCGACATTCAGGCCTGGGAATATCAGCCGCTTGGCCCCTTCCAGTCCAAGGCCACCGCGACGACGATCAGCCCCTGGATTGTAACCAAGGCGGCGCTGG
Organism: Paracoccaceae bacterium; assembly: GCA_947476475.1. Lineage (GTDB taxonomy): Bacteria > Pseudomonadota > Alphaproteobacteria > Rhodobacterales > Rhodobacteraceae > TMP-24. Next base: position 47,753 of record CANJQT010000012.1, read on the forward strand.
AACCGTTCCGTGTGGCTACGCCGGCCCGCGAAAAGCCGCTCTTGCCCTATCTGCAAGAGCCGCGACCCCTGCTTTACGACATCGCGTTGGAGGTGAGCCTCACTCCCGATGGCGGGCGCGAAACGGTGATCGCACGTACCAACTACCGTGAGATGTATTACTCGGCCGCCCAGCAGTTGGCCCATCACACAACCTCGGGCTGCCCGATGAATGTGGGGGATCTTCTGGGCTCGGGCACCATATCTGGCCCCACCAAGGACAGCCGCGGAAGCCTGATGGAGCTGAGCTGGGGCGGCAAGGAGCCCTTCGCCATCGACGGAGGCACCCGCAGCTTCGTCGAGGACAACGATACACTGACACTGAGGGGCGGGGCGATCGGCGACGGTTATCGCGTTGGCTTCGGTGATTGTTCAGGCAAAGTCGTCCCAGCACTGACCGACCCGTGGAGCCGTCAGTGAGCCAGCGCCCCTTGCCACTCCCGGACAGCCTCGATCGGATGTATCAGCATCAGGATATTCAACGTGAGGCCATCGCGGATCATCCAGGTGGTAAAGAGCTCGAATCCGATCACCACCGTGACACTGCTCCAGATTGGCAAGCGCCGCGCCAACCAGAAACCGAACACCATCGTCAACATGTCGCTGACAGAGTTCACCACCGAATCTCCGAAATAATCCAGCGAGATTGTCACGGCACGATAGCGCTCGATAATGAAACGCGAGTTCTCCAGCACCTCCCAGCCAGCTTCGATCAGCATTGCGATAAGCAGTCGCCAGCCCACATCCAGCCGCCGGAAGAACAGCCCGATCGCTGCGTAGAAGATGATGCCATGCAAAATGTGCGATGGAGTGTACCAGTCGGTCAGATGCTGGGAATTCTCAGAGGAAAACACCACCCCTTGCCAGAACTTGACCGACCCGCACTTGCAGATCAGCACCCTCCCGGCCATCCATTCCAGCCACGCCGCGCTCATGACCACACACAGTGTCAGCAGATAAGGCAGGCGCGACTTCTTCATGCGCGAAGACAAGCACATGCGTTCTGGCGCGTCCACTGAAAACAGGAGTTATTCATGGCCAAGGCCTTTGCCTCACAGGGCGATCTTTCAGAAAAGAAGACGAGCTTTACCGAGATCGGCGCCGGCATTTATGCCTTTACCGCCGAGGGCGACCCGAACACCGGTGTCATCATCGGAGACGACAGCGTGATGGTGATCGAAGCACAGGCGACCCCGCGCCTGGCCCGCAAGGTGATCGACTGCATCCGCAGCGTGACTGACAAGCCCATCAGCCATGTGGTCCTGACCCATTACCATGCCGTGCGCGTCCTTGGCGCCAGCGCCTATGCCGCGCGCGAAATCATCATGTCGGATGCCGCACGCGGCATGGTGGCCGAGCGCGGAGCCGAGGATTGGGCCAGCGAATTCGGTCGTTTCCCGAGGCTTTTTCAGGGGCACGAAGAAATCCCCGGCCTGACATGGCCCACCATCACCTTCTCAGATGCGATGACGGTCTATCTGGGTAAGCGCAAGGTCGAGATCATGCACCTTGGCCGCGCCCATACCGCAGGCGACGCGGTGGTCTGGGTGCCGGATGCGGAAGTGATGTTCACCGGTGATATCGTCGAATATCACTCGGCCTGCTATTGCGGCGACGGCCATTTCAACGACTGGCCCGAAACGCTGGCCAATATTGCGGCATTCGACCCCATCGCCATCGCTCCGGGGCGCGGCGACGCCCTGATGGGGCGCGAGATGGTGGCAAAGGCCATCGCCGCTACCGCCGATTTCATCGACAGCACCTATCGCCCGGCGGCAAAGGTGGCGGCACGCGGTGGCAGCCTGAAAGAGGCATGGGATGCGGTGCGCGCGGCCTGCGACCCGAAATTCAAAGATTTCGCTATCTATGAACATTGTCTGCCTTTCAACGTCGCCCGCGCTTTTGACGAAGCGCGCGGCATCGACACGCCGCGCATCTGGACGGCAGAGCGTGACCGCGAGATGTGGGCAGCCCTCCAGGGCTGATCCTGCTTTCGTCTTGGTCAAAATACTCCACGGGGATCCGGGGGTGTGAACCCCCCGGCACCTCAACGAAACCAAGCTTCGGGGGGCATCCGCCATGGCCTATGACTACCGACCCTATCCCTATGTGCCGCCGCCGGGCCTTACGGCCGCTGAACCTCGTCACAAGGTGCTGATCGTCGGGGCCGGGCCGATCGGCCTCGCGGCGGCGATCGAACTGGCCAATCATGGCGTGCCGTCGGTGGTGGTGGATGACAATGATGTTGTCTCGGTCGGCAGCCGGGCCATCTGCTGGTCAAAGCGTTCGCTCGAAATCCTTGACCGGCTGGGTGATGTAGGGCAGCGCTGCGTGGAAAAGGGCGTGACCTGGAAGGTTGGGCGTACCCACCACAGGGCGGCCGAAATCTATAACTTCGACCTGCTGCCCGAGGCCGGGCACAAGATGCCTGCCTTCGTCAACCTGCAGCAATATTATGTCGAGGAATATCTGATCGAGGAGGCCCTGCGCCGCCCCCTAATCGACCTGCGTTTCAAGAACAAGGTGGTGGGGATGGAGCCCCAAGCCCATCACGCCGTGGCCGTGATCGAAACGCCCGATGGAACCTACCGGCTTGAGGCCGAATGGATGATCGCCTGTGACGGCGCAAGAAGCCCGATCCGCGGGATGTTGGGGCTTGATTTCGCGGGCGAACTTTTCGAGGAGCGCTTTCTCATCGCCGATATCGAAATGCAGGCCGACTTCCCTTCGGAACGCTGGTTCTGGTTCGAACCCGACTTCCATCCCGGCCAGTCGGCGCTGCTGCACAAACAGCCTGACAATATCTATCGGATCGACCTGCAATTGGGCTGGGACACCGACCCCGAGGTGGAA
>CANJQT010000013.1 GCA_947476475.1 Paracoccaceae bacterium
GAACACGTCGCCCGGATAGGCTTCGCGGCCCGGCGGGCGGCGCAGCAGCAGCGACATCTGGCGGTAAGCCACGGCCTGCTTGGACAAGTCATCATAGATGATCAGCGCATGGCGGCCGTTGTCACGGAAATATTCGGCAATCGCGGTCGCCGAATAGGGCGCCAGAAACTGCATGGGCGCCGGGTCAGACGCGGTCGCGGCCACGACGATCGTGTATTTGATCGCGCCGGTTTCTTCCAGTTTCTTCACCAGCTGCGCCACGGTCGAACGCTTTTGCCCGATGGCGACGTAAACGCAGTAAAGTTTCTTGCTTTCGTCATCGCCAGCCGCCGCATTGTAGGACTGCTGGTTCAGGATCGTATCAAGCGCAATCGCGGTCTTGCCGGTCTGACGGTCGCCGATGATCAGTTCGCGCTGGCCACGGCCAACTGGGATCATGGCGTCAACCGACTTCAGGCCGGTTGCCATCGGCTCATGCACCGACTTGCGCGGGATGATGCCGGGGGCTTTCACGTCCGCAACCGAACGCTTCTTGGTCTTGATCGGACCCTTGCCGTCGATCGGGTTGCCCAGACCGTCCACAACACGGCCCAGCAGTTCGTCACCCACCGGCACGTCCACGATGGACTTGGTGCGCTTGACGACGTCACCTTCCTTGATGGCGCGGTCGTCGCCGAAGATAACGATACCGACGTTATCGACTTCAAGGTTCAGCGCCATGCCGCGGATACCGCCGGGGAACTCGACCATTTCACCGGCCTGGACATTGTCCAGCCCGTGAACGCGCGCAATGCCGTCACCGACCGAAAGCACGCGGCCAACTTCGGCCACTTCAGCTTCCTGACCGAAGTTCTTGATCTGCTCCTTGAGGATCGCAGAGATCTCGGCTGCTTGGATACCCATTATCCGACCTCTTTCATTGAATTCTGAAGGGACGCGAGCTTCGAGCGGATCGACGTGTCGATCATCTTCGAGCCCACCTTGACGATAAGACCACCGATGAGGCTTTCATCGACAGCGATATTCAGTTTCACATCCTTGCCCACCGACGCTTTCAGCGTCGCAGCAAGTTTCGTGGCCTGCGCCTTGGACAAGTCCGCAGCGGCGGTGACATCCGCGGTCACTTCGCCTTTTTCGTCGGCGATCATCGCGCGCAGCGTGGCCAGCAGTTGCGGCAGCACGAACAGGCGGCGATTGGAAGCCATCAGACCCAGCGTATTGGCCAGGATGCCCGAGAGTTTCATTTTTTTGGCGATGGCGGCGACCGCTGCGGCCTGTTCATCGCGGCTGTAAACCGGCGACGAAATCAGCGCGCGGAAATCCGCACTTTCGTTCAGTGCGCCTTCCAGCGCGGTCACGTCTGCCTCAAGCGTCTTGACGCCCTTGGCTTCCCTGACGAGATCGAAAACCGCCAGCGCATAGCGTCCCGCGATCCCGGAAGCTGTCGAAGCTGATTCGGACACGTCCACCCTTCCGATTAGTTTTGTCGGGCCTTATCGTCGGCCAGAACTACCCCACTGCGTGCAGCAGGGTGCCGCACACGATAATCCGGTGCCGTGTAGCAGAGAGACATGCCCCTCGCAACCGCCTTGGGCACAAGTTTTCGATCATCTGCCCCGGCTTTTTCACGGGTTAGCGCGAACCATTCGCCGCAGATCCGCCTGTATCGGGAAAAGCCGGGAAAATCACGCGGTTTGCGCCAGAATCAGCAATGCGCCTTCCCCCGGCGCGATTGTGCGCTCAGGTCTGGCCCGTTGCCGGTTTCGGCAAAGCCTCAAGGGCGCGCAACGGCTTCTTCACCACCGCCCGCAAACCCGGTCGCAACGGCGCATGAACCTGCTTTGACACTTCAAGCATCAGAACTCCGCCCGCCATCACCCGGCTGACCCGCCCCCCGGCGCGTTCCCACATCGAAGCGGTCCGCAACCAGAAGCGCCGCTCCGACGGCGGCGCGAAAAGTGCCGTCTCATAGCGTTCAGAAGTAAAGCCATGCTGGCGCAACAGCCCGTCCAGCTGGCGCATCGAATAGGGCCGTCCATGGCCAAACGGCGTCGCATCGCTGCGCGCCCACAGGCCCTTGCGGTTCGGCACCACAAACAACGCCCCCCCGCCCGGCCCCAGAACCCGCCAGCATTCCTCCAGAAGGGCCGACGGCTGATCAGAGGTTTCAAGCCCATGCAACACGATCAGCCGATCTACCATCCCGGTGTCGATCGGCCACTGCACTTCTTCCGAAAGGACCGCGACATTGGCCATGCCCGCAGGCCAGGGCATCACCCCTTGTGGCGCAGGCATCAGACCGATCACCCGGCGCGCCTGTTCCAGATACGGGCGCAGCAATGGCACCGCAAAGCCGTATCCCACGACGGTCTGCGCCTTGGCCTCAGGCCAAAGTTCCACCACCTTGTCGCGGATGGCCTTCTGGGCCACCCGGCCCAGTTGGGTGCGGTAATAAAAATTCCGCAGATCTAAAACATCAAGATGCATTGCGCCGGTCCTGCACCTGAGCCACAGTTGATCCGTAACATACGGGTTAACGCGTCAAACACCATGCCTTTGGAAATCATTACGGTTCCTTGCCTCTCGGACAACTACGCCTATCTTGCCCATGATGCGGCAACAGAAGCGACGGCGGTGATCGATGTGCCGGAAGCCACGCCGATCCTCAATGCCCTGCGCGCCCGAGGCTGGCGCGCCAGCCATATCCTGATCACCCACCATCATGACGATCACATCGCAGGGGTCGAGGCGCTTGCCGCCGCCACTGGTGCACGCGTCATTGGCGCCGCCGCTGACGCCCACCGCCTGCCGCCGCTCGACGATGAAGTGACCGAAGGCGACGTGATACGCATCGGCATGGACGAAGGCCACGTGCTTGCCGTCCCCGGTCATACGTCGGGGCACATCGCATTTCATTTCCCCGCCAGCAATGTCGCCTTCACCGCTGACAGTCTGATGTCGGCCGGCTGTGGCCGCCTGTTCGAGGGCACGCCGGGCCAGATGTGGGAGAGCCTGTCGAAGCTCATGGCATTGCCCGCCGATACGCTGATCTGCTCGGGCCACGAATACACCGCCTCCAACATCCGCTTCGCCCTTTCGGTCGATCCCGACAATCCTGCCCTTCTGGCCCGCGCGGCGCGCGTGACAGCCGCCCGCGCCCTTGGCGCAGCGACCGTTCCGGTGCCTTTGTCCGAAGAACTGGCCACCAACCCCTTCCTCCGCGCGAAGGACGCGGCAGACTTCGCCCGCCTGCGCGCCCTCAAGGACAGGTTCTGAACCGGGGGCGAAGCCTCTCACGCACCGGTGTTGGTCACGAAACGATCACATTTTGGGCCCTCGGCCCTTCTGAATGACAAAATCGGCCACTTTCCCCTTGAAGCCGCCCGAATTCCACCGAACTTTAAGAGTACGAGGCCAAGGTAAGCACGGGCAGCCCATCGCCCTCCTTGCCCGGAAGAAAGGAGCACGCAGGTGCCGTCATTTTCGAACACGCTCGAACAGGCAATCCACGCGGCGTTGGCACTTGCGAATGCCCGCCGTCATGAACTGGCCACCCTTGAACATTTGCTGCTGGCTTTGATCGACGAACCCGATGCGGCCAAGGTCATGCGCGCCTGTTCGGTCAACCTTGATGAACTGCGCAAAACCCTGCAGGGCTTTATCGACGAAGATCTTGTGACACTGATCACCGACGTCGAAGGGTCCGAAGCCGTGCCCACCGCCGCCTTCCAGCGGGTGATCCAGCGTGCGGCGATCCATGTGCAATCCTCGGGCCGTACCGAAGTGACCGGGGCCAACGTGCTGGTCGCCATCTTCGCCGAACGCGAATCCAACGCCGCCTACTTCCTGCAAGAACAGGACATGACCCGCTATGACGCGGTCAATTTCATCGCGCACGGCGTGGCAAAGGATCCGTCCTTCGGCGAAACCCGCCCCGTCACGGGCGCGTCTGACTCCGAAGAAAGCCATCAGCCCCATGCCGACGGCGAGGCCAAGGAAAGCGCACTTGCCAAATATTGTGTAGATCTCAACGTCAAATCCCGCAAAGGCGACGTTGATCCCCTGATCGGTCGCGACGCGGAAGTCGAACGTTGCATTCAGGTTCTGTGCCGCCGCCGCAAGAACAACCCGCTTTTGGTCGGCGATCCCGGCGTTGGCAAAACCGCCATCGCCGAAGGGCTGGCGCTGAAGATCATCCGCGGCGAAACGCCCGAGATTCTGGCAAAGTCCACCATATTCTCGCTCGACATGGGCGCACTTCTGGCCGGCACCCGCTATCGCGGCGACTTCGAAGAACGCCTGAAAGCCGTGGTGAAAGAACTGGAGGATCACCCTGATGCGATCCTCTTCATTGACGAAATCCACACCGTCATCGGCGCAGGTGCCACCTCTGGCGGGGCGATGGATGCCTCCAACCTGCTGAAACCGGCGCTGCAGGGCGGCAAGCTGCGCTGCATGGGATCCACAACCTACAAGGAATTCCGCCAGCATTTCGACAAGGACCGCGCCCTGTCGCGCCGGTTCCAGAAGATTGATGTCAACGAACCCTCGGTCGATGACAGCGTGAAGATCCTGATGGGGCTGAAACCCTATTTCGAAAAGCACCACGATCTTCATTACACCAAGGACGCGATCAGATCCGCCGTCGAACTGGCAGCGCGCTACATCCACGACCGCAAACTGCCCGACAAGGCCATCGACGTAATTGATGAAGCCGGGGCGGCCCAGCATCTGCTCAGCGATTCCAAACGCCGCAAGACCATCGGCCCGAAAGAAATCGAAGCGGTGGTGGCCAAGATCGCCCGCATCCCCCCCCGCAACGTCTCGAAAGACGATGCCGAAGTCCTGCGCGATCTAGAAAAGACCCTCAAGCGCGTGGTCTTCGGCCAGGACAAGGCGATCGAGGCTCTGTCGTCGGCCATCAAACTGGCCCGCGCCGGACTGCGTGAACCGGAAAAGCCGATCGGCAACTACCTCTTCGCAGGCCCCACCGGCGTTGGCAAAACCGAGGTCGCCAAACAACTGGCCGACAGCCTAGGTCTGGAACTGCTGCGCTTTGACATGTCGGAATATATGGAAAAGCACGCGGTTTCACGCCTGATCGGTGCCCCGCCCGGCTATGTCGGCTTTGATCAGGGCGGCATGCTCACTGACGGGGTCGATCAGCACCCGCATTGCGTCTTGCTCCTGGATGAAATGGAAAAGGCCCATCCGGATGTCTACAACATCCTTCTGCAGGTGATGGACCACGGCAAACTGACCGACCATAACGGCCGCACAGTCGACTTCCGCAATGTGATCCTGATCATGACCTCGAATGCGGGCGCCTCTGAAATGGCCAAATCCGCCATCGGCTTTGGCCGCGACCGACGCGAGGGCGAGGATACGGCAGCCATCGAACGCACCTTCACCCCAGAATTCCGTAACCGTCTGGATGCGGTGATCTCCTTCTCGCCCCTGCCGCGCGAAGTGATCATTCAGGTGGTGGACAAGTTTGTCCTCCAGCTGGAAGCCCAACTGGTGGACCGCAATGTCCATATCGAACTGACGCCCGAAGCCTCGAACTGGCTGGCCGAAAAGGGCTATGACAGCCGCATGGGCGCGCGCCCCCTTGCCCGCGTCATTCAGGAACATATCAAGAAGCCACTCGCCGAAGAACTGTTGTTCGGCAAACTGACAAAGGGCGGACTGGTGCGGGTTCAGGTTCGCGATGGCGGGCTCGAACTGCAGGTGATGGAACCGGAAAAACCGCGCCTGTCAGGATCGAAGCCGCCGCTTCTCACGGCGGACTGATCAGTTGCCGCAGGTAGCGCGCCCAAACCAATAAGTGCGCCAGAGCGTCGCCGAAATCGGAACAGAGCCAAGTCAGACAACACCTACCACGAACTGTCGCTGATCAGCCAAACGGGCTGGTCAGCGACACCGATCTCCAGGCACCGTAGCGGAGAAGAAGATCAAAGCCAGCCGACCCTTCCCCACCTTGCTCTAAATCAATGCGTCCAATTGCTTTCGTGGCAAGAACTCAATGCACAGTGTGCGGGGGGCGGGGGTTTGAAATGCGCTTGCTTCTTCTTGCTTTTCTTTTCGTGACGGCGCTCGTCTTTTCTGCCTCAAGGGCGACTGCAGATCTCGCAGACGCACAGGCAGCCTACACGAAGGGCGACTTCGAAACGGCCAGATCGATGCTTCAGGCACCAAGCCTCCGGGGCGATGCTGATGCACTCATGTTGCTTGCAAAGTTGGTTCAAGACGGCAAGGGCGGCGCCCAGGACTCCATTGAGGCCTACAAGCTCTACTCTCTGGTCTTCATGCTGGGTGAACCCGACCCGCGTGCAGAAGCAGCAGCCCGGCGCCGCATGGTTTCGCGCGGCCTGACACACGAGGAAATCCTGTCCGCCGAATACGCGGTCATTGAATGGGTAGATCAGACGTTCGGGACAGGCGGTCGGGAATCCGCCGTGGACGATCTGGCCCGAAAGCTCGCCGCCTGCAAGTCTGAGTGCTATGCTGAAACGGAAATGGTTTTTTCACTGGGTCCAGCCGCTGCTCGGGTCGTGCCAGACCTTGAATCGTTGATGACCCGCGACCCGATGTGGATGCCCCGGCAGAACTATGCCTATTCGCTCGCGGTGATAGGTACAGCCGCTGTGCCTGCAATGTGCAGGATCTTGCAGGACGACGAAGAGTTGCGCGCAGAAGGGATCCAGAATCTTCTTGTCACCGCTCGCGCCCTCCAGCTCATGGGTCCGACCGCGCATGAGGCGCGGTCATGCCTGGTGAATGCATTGACACGGACCTATTCCGAAGTCGGAATGAACCATAAAGAACTCGGGGGCGGATTGGGCGGCGAAGAAGCTGCTGATCTCAGCTTCCGAAGCAAAACTGCGATCATGGGCACACTGATCACGATCGGGGATCCCGACCGCATGATCCATGCCCCGTTGACCACATACTTTGAACAGGAACAGAATATCTCGCTTCGGCTTCTGGTCGCCTGGACAGTCGGCAGACTCTATAATCAGGATCGACCGGCAATTGACCTCGCTCTGAAGGTACTTGAAAGCGGCTCCGAGCGAGAGCAGGCCATCTGTCTCTCGGTGCTACTTGATCTTTCCGATACCCCCTCTTTCGTTGGCGACGCAGCTGGCCTTCTTCCTCAAATCAAGAAGCTGGCCAAGTCTGGGGATCAAGAGTTGTCTGCCCCCGCCAGAAGCCTTTTGGAAGCCCTTCAAAAGTGATAGCTACTTTTTCGATTAGGCAAATCAAATGGCTGGCCGGGGCGATTGTGCAAAGGGGCCGTCTGGCACCGCAGATACAAGGGGCTTATCAATCGGCCGGTTTGGTGGTCATGAACAGCAATGTCCGGCTGACTTTCCTATCTTTCCGTCAGCTTCAGTTCGATCCGCCGGTTCTGCGCCCGCGCCTCGGGCGTTTCAGCCAGTGCCACCGGCTGATATTCACCAAAACCGGTTGCAGCCAGTCGATCCGGCGGGAAACCAAGATCAACCTGCATATACCGCACAACCGACAACGCGCGCGCCTGGCTTAGTTCCCAGTTGTCCGCAAAAGCCCCCTGGCCCGATAACGGCACATTGTCTGTATGGCCATCGACCCGGATGATCCAGTTCAGTTCGGGCGGGATCGCCGCAGCGACCTCGCGCAGGATGGTGATGACGCCTGCGATCTGGTCCTTGCCCTCGGGTGACAGGTCGGCAGCCCCCGGTTCGAACAGCACCTCGGACGAAAAGACGAACCGGTCGCCCACAACCCGCACGCCCTCGCGCCCGGCCAGCACCTCGGACAGCCTGCCAAAGAATTCTGACCGGTATTTGGCCAGTTGCCGCACCTCGTCCTTCGCCGCCTCCGCCTCTTCGGCCAACCGCTTGCGTTCAGCCTCTTCCAATGCCGCGCGGCGCTTTTCTTCGGCGGCCACCCGCGCCAGAGCCGAGTTCAGCTGACTGCCCAGCGCCTCGACCTGCACGTTCGCTGCGGCATCCCTGGCCGCCGACGCATCCAGCAGGTCCTGCAGCGATGCAAGTTGCTGGCGCATCACAGCCACCTGTTCGTTCAGAAGCGTCAGCTTGCGTGCGCCTTCGGCCGACAGGGCTTTTTCGCTGCTCAGCGCCTGGTCAGCCATGGCCAAAAGCGCCTGTTGCCTTTGCGCCTCGCTAAGGCTCGCGGCCTTTTCCTCGGCCAGTTGCGCTTTGGCCAATTCGGCGGCTGCCAGCAGGGTCAGCGTCTCCTCGGCCTTCTTGCGCTGTTCCTCAAGTGCCAGCGAGGTTGCCGCCAGATCCGCGCGCGCGCCCTCAAGATCGCCCTCAAGCCCCGCCAGCTGTCCCTCCAGCCCGGAAATCCTGCCCTGCGCCGCAGTCAGCGCCGCCCCGCGGCTGGCAAGGGTTGCGGTCAGCGCCCCCACCGTCGCCTCGAGGCTGGCGGTCTTAGACTTCTCCAGGCCCAGACTGTCAGCCAGCCCCGCCAATTGCTGGTTCAGATCGGCCAGCTCATCTTCCTTGGTATTGATCGTGTCGCGCAGCGCGAACTGGACGATCATGAAAACCGTCAGCACGAACATCAGCACCATCACCAGCGATGTCATGAGATCGAGGAACCCCGGCCAGATCGCTGCCGCCTGAGCCGCCCTTCCGCGCCCATGCCCAGCCATGATCAGCCCCTGTCCGCGGGTGGTTCGCCACGCCCGCCCAAGTTTCGCACCGCCCGCGTCAGTTGCGCCAGATCGGCGCGCAAATCGCCCAGCGCCTCTTGCCGGCCCGCCGCAACCTCCTCCAGCAGCCGCAGCATCTGCGTGTCGATTGACCGCAGCCGCATCCGGCTTTCCGCGTCAGCCCCGCCGCCCGAAGCCGCCTGCCCTTCGGCAAAGCCGGCCGCCAGCCGCTCTTGCCCCGCCGCAATCCGCTCCAACTGCCCAGAGGTTTCGCTCATCCCCTGCCCCAGTTGGCCGACCAGCGCGTTCACGGCTTCGGCCATCAACTCCAGCCCTGTGGTCATCCGTGCACGGTCCGCCTCGGCCTGAACGCGCATGTCCTCGAAGAATTCCGTCTGCTCTTCCAGATGTTCGGCCAGCGCGGCAATCACCGCACGCGCATTGTCGCCGTCCCCGTCACCCCCGGCAATCGACAGGCGGGTAAAGCCCGACAGCCATTCCTCCAGTTCGCCGTAAAAGCGATTCTGTCCATGATTGGCAAACAGATCAAGAAGCCCCAGCACCAGCGATCCCGCCAGCCCCAGCAAGGACGAGGAAAAGGCCGTGCCCATCCCGCCCAGTTGCGCCTCAAGCCCGGTCATCAGCTTGGTGAACACATCCGCGCTGCTTTCCCCGTCCTTAGGTGCCAAAGCCCGGATCGTATCGACAACCGCCGGGACCGTGGTTGAAAGCCCGTAAAGTGTGCCCAGAAGCCCAAGGAAAATCAGCAGGTTGGTCAGATAGCGGGTGATGTCCCGCGCTTCGTCGATCCGCGCCGAGACAGAATCAAGGATCGACCGCGCCGAGGTCGAAGATATGTGCCCGGCGCGCGTTCCCCGCGACCGCAACAGCGCGGCCAGCGGTGCCAGAAGCCGCGGGGCAATGGTCGCCTCGTGTCCGGGTCGCCCCGAAGCATAGCCTTCGATCCAGCGCACGGACGCAACCAGTTGCACCACCTGCCAGACGCAGGTGATAACCCCGACGAAGAAAACCGCGAATATCCCGCCGTTCAGCCAGGGGTTATCCAGGACCACCGGCATGATCTTGCCAAAGACCAGATAGCCACCCGCCACAACCAACCCAGTGACCATCAGCATCAGCATGATCTGCCGGACCGGTTGCGAAAAATATGGCGCCACCGGGCGCGCTGGCCTGTCCATCTGGATCTTTACCCCCGTCTGCTCAACGCCAAGAATAGGCGCTGGGCCACCGCATGCCAAGCACTGAACCGCCGGCCTACGCGGACGCCAGCATCCGCACCCGCGCCGAAAGCCAATCCAGTTCGGAATCAGCCAGCCCAAGTTCGGCCAGATGTGCCGTGGTGTTCCACAGATATTCGGAATTTGCCCCGGTCTGCCCGGCCGACCGGGCGATGATCGCGGCCTGTTCTTCCAGCCCAAGGCCCGCGCAATACTGCGGATGTGCATGGTCGATGACATAGGTCACCGCCATCACCTGCCGCCCGTCGGCCAGGTTCACCTGCAGTTGCTTTTCCAGATATGCATCAGATACCAGTTCGCGTGCGTGAAGATAGTCCAGCACCGCAGCCGCCTGATCCCCGGCCACGCCAAAGGCCACGCCTGCACAAAACGCCCCCGGCGCCTCGTCCAGCGCCAGCACCAGCCCCGGCGCCTCGGGGGTTCCGCGATAGTGGATGGACTTCATGCAAAAGGACCGGTGCCAGCCCTCCAGCCGCGCCGCCAGCCGTTCGACATAGGCAAATCCCGGATCCCACATCAGCGATCCATAACCGAATACCCACAGGCTTGTGTCTGTCACGCTCTGGCCCTTCTTGTCCCCCGCCCTTATAAACCGTGAACCACACGACAAGGAAAGACCTTCACGATGCGCCCACTGCTTTGGCTGACGGCTTTGCTGGCCATTCTTTATTCCGGCTACTGGCAGGTGGGCTCGCGCGCGGTATTGTCAGGCGCCGAAGCCGCCCTGATCGAGATGAAGTCCGAAGGCCGCGCCGATTATGCGTCCGTTGAACTGCACGGCTTCCCCTCGCGCTTCGATCTGACAATCAGCGACCCGAAGCTGATCAGCGCCGATGGCCAGCAAAGCTGGCAGACGGCTTTTGTGCAGTTCTTCGCCCTCGCCTACCGCCCCAATCAGCTCATCGCCGTCTGGCCGCATGACCAGACCCTGATCACCGGCAACGAAACACTGACGCTCAACAGCACCGACCTGCGCGCCAGCGTCACGCTGAAGGCGGGCCTCAGCCTGCCGCTGGATCACGCGGAACTGGAAGGGCATGCGATTGATTTGTCGTCGGATCTTGGCTGGCAGCTTCTGGCCGACAAGCTGGTTCTCGCCTCGCGGCAGGCCGCACCCGGCGGCCAAAGTCACGAATTGGCGATGGTCCTGACCAGCCTCGCGCCCGGCAACGATCTGCGCCGCCGGATCGACCCCGAGGGCAGCCTGCCCGCACTGGCCGACACCGCCCGTGCCAACGTCATTGCAGATTTCGACCGGCCGCTTGACCGCGGCCTTGTGACAGACGAACCGCGCCTGATCGCGCTGCGCGGGCTGGATGCAGCTTTCGGCTGGGGCCCGGTCGCGCTAAGCGCCAAGGGCGATCTGACACTGGATCCCGGCGGCAGCCCCACCGGCCGCATCGACACGACGATCCGCGGCTGGCGCACACTTCTGACCCTTTTGACCGCCGCCGGCATGCTGCCCCCCGATATGGCGCAAAATTTGGAAAACGGTCTTGGCGCGATCGCCACCGGCGAAGGCGCCGCCTCACAAGTCAGTTTGCCGCTTTTGTTCGAGGGTGGCTTCGTCCGGCTTGGGCCGTTCCCCCTTGGCCCCGCCCCGCGCTTCTGATCCGCCGAGGTGCCGGCGCGTCAGTGGCAATAGCGCCGTTTGCCGCGCGCCGTATCCAGATGCAGATGGTCGCGGTGGAACCGGTCCGATCCCGGCCCCAGAACCGTGGCAAAAGGCCCGCAGGCCGCCGTGCGGATTGCTTTCAGGATCCGCCCCCCCTTGCCGCGTCCCCAATCCTCCAGAACGCTGATCGACTGGCCGTTTTCCAACGTTATCGCCGCAACATCCACGGCCCGCCCCCGCCCGTGTTCGCTGACCTTGCCGCCGCTCTGATTGTTTCGCGGACGGCAGACATAGGATGCCGCCACCTCCAGCCGCGCGACGCCACCACCCATTGACCCGACCGCAGGCAAAACCGCACCCGCGACCCAGCGGTCCAATGCAGCGGCTGTCTGACAATCAATATTCGCAGGTTCCGACAATTGCACACCGGCGACCGACGTCACCTCCACCCCGTCGGTCAGCCCGCAGCCCTTCATCGCCGCTTTGATCGGCTTGATCGCATGGCCCTTCACCCCGGGAATGCCGCAAACCGATCCACCAGCCCCCGCCTTCGGCTTCGTGACCGGGTCGGGCATCGCCGCACTCACGGCAATCAGCGCCTCGGCCCCGACGGGGCGCGGCGCTGGCAAAGGCGAACGCAACGGCGCATAACGGCCGGGCGCAACGATTGCAGACACCGAGCCAGCAGCGGCCAACCGCACCTGCGGCAAAGCCGGGATCAACGAAGTCAGCGGCGCCAGCGCCGTACCCGCCACCTGCTGCACAGGTGGGTTCCCTACCCCCCGCACAGGGGGCAACGGCGAGGTCAGGGGCGCATTCGCCAAACCGGGGCCAGACACCGCAAACGCGGCCAGACAGAAGGCAAAGGTCAGCCGCCCACTCACGGATCAACCTTTGTGCGACCAAAGTCCGGGGCGGCCGTATCCTGCCCCGCCTCGATCACACCGCGGCGGATTGCCCGCGTGCGGGTGAAATAGTCGAACAAAGCCTGCCCGTCCCCCATGCGGATCGCGCGCTGCAGCACGAACAACTCCTCGGTGAAGCGGCCCAGAATATCCAGCGTCGCCTCCTTGTTGGTCAGGAACACGTCACGCCACATGGTCGGGTCAGACGCCGCAATCCGGGTGAAATCCCGAAAGCCCGAAGCCGAATACTTGATAACTTCGCTTTCCGTGACCTGCCCCAGATGGTCGGCCACCCCCACCATCGTATAGGCGATCAAGTGCGGCGTGTGCGACACCACAGCCAACACCAGATCATGGTGCGCGGCATCCATCTCGTCGACATTCGCCCCCATGGCTTCCCAAAGCGCGCGCAACCGCGCAACCGCGTGCGGATCGGCCGCAGCGGGCGGGGTCAGAATGCACCAGCGATTTTCGAACAGGCTTGCAAAGCCGGAATGCGGCCCGGAATGTTCGGTTCCGGCCAAAGGATGACCCGGAATGAACTGCACGCCTGCGGGCAGATGCGGCGCCACTTCCGCCACCACCGCCTGCTTGACCGACCCCACATCGGTCACCGTGGCGCCCGGCTTCAGATAGGGTGCAATCGCCGCCGCAACCTCGCCCATGGCCCCGACCGGCACCGCAAGCACAACCAGATCGGCATCCCGCACCGCTTCTGCCGCCGTCGCATGGACCGACTGACAAAAGCCGATCTCCAGCGCCGCCGACCGGGTGGCCTCGGACTTGGCGTGACCGGCCACATGGCCCGCCAGCCCATGCCGCTTCATCGCATGCCCCATCGACGAGGCGATCAGCCCCAGCCCGATCAGCGCCACACGATCATAGATCACGCTCATGCCGCCAGGCCCTTGAACTGCC
Organism: Paracoccaceae bacterium; assembly: GCA_947476475.1. GTDB lineage: Bacteria > Pseudomonadota > Alphaproteobacteria > Rhodobacterales > Rhodobacteraceae > TMP-24. Next base: position 13,360 of record CANJQT010000013.1, read on the forward strand.
CGATCGCATGCGACACCCGCCGGCATGCGGCCTCGTCGCCCACGGTGATGCGCAGGCAGTGCGGCAAGCCGTATCCCGCCACCCGCCGCACGATCAGACCCTGGGTCTGCAGATACTGGTCACAGGCGGCGGCCTCCCCCTCATCGGCAAACCGCGCCAGAATGAAGTTGGCGCAAGACGTGTCCGACGGCACACCCTTTTCGGCCAGACTTTCCGCCAGCCATGCGCGCATGCGGGTGTTCTCCTCGCGGCAGCGATTCAGATGATCCTGATCGCGCACCGCCGCCTCGGCGGTCTCCAGCTGTGCGGTCGAAAGGTTGAACGGCCCGCGGATCCGGTTCAGCACGTCGATCACCGCCTGCGCCCCATATCCCCAGCCGATCCGCAACCCGCCCAGCCCGTAGATTTTCGAAAACGTCCGGGTCATGAACACATTGCCGCGCGTCGTGGCCAGCCCGGCCCCCCCGTCATACCCTTGCACATATTCGGCATAAGCCCCGTCGATCACCAGCAACGCGCCCTTGGGCAAACCACTGGCCAGTTTCTCGATCTCGGGCAGGCCGATCATCGTGCCGGTCGGATTGTTGGGGTTGGCGATGAACACCAGCTTGGTCTTCTTCGTGCAGGCCCGCAGGATCGCATCGACATCGGTGGTGCGGTCGCGTTCCTTCACCGAAACCGGCGTTGCCCCAGCCGCCAGCGCCGATATGCGGTACATCAGGAACCCGTGTTCGGTGAACACCACCTCATCCTTCGGACCGGCATATGCCTGACACAGGAAATGGATGATCTCGTCCGATCCCACACCGCAGATGATCCGCGCCGGATCCAACCCATGCACATCGCCAATCGCCTGCCGCAAGGCGGCGTGATCGGTGTTCGGGTAGCGGTGCAGCTTGTGAACCGCACGCTGAAAAGCGTCTTTTACCTTGTCCGACGGGCCGAAAGGGTTTTCGTTCGACGAAAGTTTGATCGCGTCGGAAATCCCTGCAACCGAAGCCGCGCCCCCCTGATACAGCGCGATATCCATGATCCCGGGCTGCGGGCGGATGTGATCGGTCATGGCGGCAGCGACTCCCCGAGGTTTCGGGGCTTTCTAGCGGGCGGGCAGGGGTTAGGCTAGTACTCATTGTCGGCCCGCCCGCCCTCTCTCCACGTCAGATCTGCGGCCATTTTTCTACATGACAGCCAGAAAGGGTGGTAAGGATCGAACCGCTGATCAATGCCTGCCCCCAAAGCCAAGCTGTGCCGCACGGCAGACATGCGAAAGACAAGCGCCAAAGCAAACGCCACCATGATGGTCGGGAACAGACCTGCAAACAAAGTAAGCAGCGCGCCGGTCCAGAAGTAACCCAACATCCGGTCGCCATGAAAGGCGGGCACCTCTCGGCGCGTAACCTGCACGGATCACACAGACTTTGGCGCGGGTCTTTCCGGCCCATGTACAGCGCAGCACAATTCCTAAAATCCGGTTAATAGGAATTATTAACTAATTGATTTTATTAGAGTTACCATTTTGTCCGAGTTCGGACAGTCTCGCAGGCGCGCCCAGACTCACCGCCGCCCGTCCGCGCAGCACCTGATTGGCCAACATCGGCAAGGTGCCGACTGCTGTATGCCGCGGACGGGTGAAAGCAGCGTGGGAAGGGGCGTCATGCGGCGCCTACCGCGCCAGAACGTTCCGAAACTGCCAGGGGTCATTCCCGTCGACCGGCGCGCCGAACGGTTCAGCCCGGTCCTGGGCCGGTGTCCAGTCGGTATAATGGGCTTCGACCGGGCCCAGATAGGGCCTTTGCACCTCAAGGCAACGCCCATGATCCATCTCGTCGGCCTCGACGATTCCAGCACCGGCGTTTTCCATCGCCCAGACCATGCCGGCCAGCACCGCCGAAGCCACCTGAAGCCCGGTCGCGTTCTGAAAGGGCGCAAGGTCGCGCGTCTCCTGTATCGACAGCCGCGAACCGTACCAAAGCGCATTGCGGCTGTGGCCATAGATCAGGACGCCCAACTCATCAATTCCGTCGATGATTTCGGTTTCGTCAAGAATATGGTCCCGCGCCTGGATGCGCCCCACGCCAAAGGTTTCATGCAGGCTCAGGATCGCGTCGTCGCAAGGATGGTAGGCATAATGACAGGTCGGCCGAAACTCAGGCTGCGCCCCTTCCCCCAGCGTATAGTAATCGGCAATCGAAATCGCTTCGTTGTGGGTGACCAGATAGCCGAATTGCGCGCCCGGCGTCGGGCACCAGCTGCGCACGCGCGTGTCCGCTCCGGGCCGCATCATCCAGATCGCCGCCTGACAACCCACCCCATGCCGGCGCGCCTCGGGGGGTAGCCAGCGCTCATGCGTGCCCCAGCCCAGTTCGGCGGGTTGCAGCGCCTCGGCCAGAAACCCCTCGACCGACCAGGTATTGATAAAGGTTCCGATCCGCTTGTGACGCACGGAAATCTGGGTATCCCGCTCGGCGATCTGAACGCCCTTGACCCCCAGCTCCATCATAAGCCGCGCCCAGCCCGCGCGGTTTTCCGGCACCGGATCCTTGCGTCCCATGTCGCGCGACAAGATCAGAAGCGCCTCTTTCAACAGCCAGCTGACCATGCCGGGATTGGCCCCACAGCAGCTGACGGCCGTCGCCCCCCCCGGATTGCGCCGCTTTTCGTCCCGTACCGCCTCGCGCAAGGCATAGTTGGTGCGTGCCTCGATATCCTTCGTCGCGGCATGAAATCCTGCCCAGGGCTCGACCACCGTATCGATATAGGGAACCCCAAGTTCCCGGCAGAACCGCATGACATCAAGCGAACTGACATCGACCGAAAGATTGACGCAAAATCCCTTGCCCGGCTCAAGATGTTTGCCCAGAACCGCGCGGAAGTTGGACGGAGTCAGCGCGACCTGATCATGCGCGATGTTACGCTGGCGCAGGAAGGCGTGATGGTCCCCGCGCGGTTCGATGACCGTCACCCGCCGCGCATCATAGCTGAAATGCCGCTCGATCAGGGGCAAGACGCCGCGCCCGATCGAACCAAAACCGACAATGACAATCGGGCCGTCTATATGGCCGTACAAAGGATAATGGGCCATAACCTGCGCCACCTGCCCTGAATCGAACGACATGCGCATGAAGCGCCCGATGGACTTGGAAAGCAAGAGCCGCAAAATGCAGCCTTATTCCAGAGGTGCAATGAAAAAGGCCGCCCAGTGGGCGGCCTTTCCATATCTCTGACGCAAAGGATCAGTTCTTCGCGTAGAATTCGACGACGAGGTGCGGTTCCATCTGCACGGCGTAGGGAACATCGCCCAGCGACGGCTGGCGCACGAAGGTCGCGGTCATCTTGTGGTGGTCGGCCTCGACATAGTCGGGCACGTCACGCTCGGCCAGGGCCACGGCTTCCAGAACGATTGCCAGCTGACGCGACTTTTCGCGGACGGCGATCACGTCGCCTTCCTTGACGCGGTAGGAGGCGATGTTCACGCGCTGGCCGTTCACGGTCACGTGGCCGTGGTTCACGAACTGGCGGGCGGCGAAAATCGTCGGCACGAACTTGGCGCGGTAAACCACGGCATCCAGGCGACGCTCCAGCAGGCCAACCAGGTTTTCACCGGTGTCGCCCTTGACGCGTTCAGCTTCGGTAAAGACCTTGCGGAACTGCTTTTCGGTCAGGTCGCCATAGTAGCCCTTCAGCTTCTGCTTGGCGCGCAGCTGGGTGCCGAAGTCGGAAAGCTTGTTCTTGCGGCGCTGGCCGTGCTGGCCGGGGCCGTATTCGCGCTTGTTCACCGGGGACTTCGGACGGCCCCAGATGTTTTCGCCCATGCGGCGGTCAATTTTATACTTGGCAGAGGTGCGTTTGGTCACCGCTGATCTCCTTCTAGAAGGCGCCCTCCCGAAGGAAGGCTATGAAGGGCGTTGTCCTTTGCCTTGCGGCCGACAGGTTTCCCCTTGCGGGGTCCACCAACACCAATGAAAGACCCGGCTCACAGGGAACCGGGACGGGCGGCTTATACAGGGGGAAGCTGCGGTGTCAAGCGGACCTGATCGGGAAAAGCCCACCAGCCTTGCACAACGTCGGTCGCTGTGGTGATGTCGTGCCTTGCTTCAATGGTGGCCCATGTCCAACCGACTTCTTCCTTTTGCGCTGGCTTTTGCGTCGGGTGGGCTGCTGAGCCTGATGATCCTGTTCAACGGTCAGTGGGCCGCCAATGGAACCGCGCTGTTCGCCAGCTGGATGGCGCATGGAACCGGCAGCATTGCGGCGTTGGTCTTTCTGGCGGGCCTTGCCCTGACCGGGCGCGCCCACCCCCGCGCGGTGCGGACAAAGGCCCCGCGGTGGGCCTATCTGGGCGGGCTGTCGGGGGCCGTTACCGTGATGCTGTCGTCCACCGCCGTCAACTCGGCGCTGGCCCTGTCGGGAACGCTGGCGCTGGGGCTGGTGGGTCAGGCGGGCTTCAGCCTGCTCAGTGACCGGTTCGGCTGGTTCGGCCTGCCCCGCCGCAGGATCAGGGTGGCCGATCTTGGCGCGCTGGCCCTGATCTTGGCAGGCAGCGGGCTGATCATCTTTTCGGAAAGGCTCGCGCCATGATCCTGCCGCTGGGTTTCGCCCTTGGGGCGGGCGTTCTGGTCGGCGTCAGCCGGTCGCTGAATGGCCGCCTCAGCCTTGCCACCTCGCCACTGACCGCGTCGCTCTGGAACCATGTCGTCGGCTTCGCCTTTCTCAGCGCCGTCGCGGTCATCTTCGGCGGGCTGCTTCCCGACGGCTGGCCCGACGCCCCCCTGACCGCCTGGGCAGGCGGCGCGGTTGGCGTCCTGTTCGTCGCCTCGGGCAGTTGGCTGGTGGCACGGATCGGGGCGACGATGACCGCCCTTCTGGTGATCGCGGGCCAGATGATTTCCGGCGTGGCACTGGATCTGGCAATGGGGCGGGCCGAAGGGCTGTGGATCAAGGCCGCAGGGGTTACGCTGATCCTGTCGGGGATGTGGCTGGCGCAACGGCGGCGCTGACTGTCCGAACTTGGACACTCAGAACAATCATTTAATTACAATGATTTACGGATTTTCATTAACCAGATTTTAGGGAGTTCGCAGAAAATCCCTGCTCAACTCGCCCAGATATTTCCCGCACCGGGCCGCAGACGCGGGCGTCTCCCCGGAACCGGAAGGGGGCGTGAGTGATGCCTAAAATCACGCCTCCCTTTCCCTCACCCGCACTTCGAATGTCCGCAGCTTGGGCAGGTCAGGCAGCCTTCCGACTTGATCATGCCGAACTGGCCACAGCTGGGGCAGGCCGGGCCGCGCGGGGCTTCGCCCACCGCCATGGCCATCGCCTTAGGGTCGGCTTTAAGCCCCTTCCCTTCGCCGGACAGAAAACCGATCGCCACCATGTGCCGTTCGATCACGCCGCCGATCGCCGCAAGCATCGAGGGGATATAGCGCCCCTCCATCCAGGCGCCGCCACGCGGGTCAAACACGGCTTTCAGCTCTTCGACCACGAAGGACACATCCCCCCCGCGCCGGAACACCGCCGAAATCATCCGCGTCAGGGCCACCGTCCAGGCGTAATGTTCCATGTTCTTCGAATTGATGAAAACTTCGAAGGGGCGGCGGTGGCCGGACTGGATGATGTCGTTGATGGTGATGTAGATCGCATGTTCGCTGTCGGGCCACTTCAGCTTGTAAGTTGCGCCCTCCAGCGCCTGCGGGCGGCCCAGCGGTTCTGAAAGATAGACCACTTCTGCGCCCTTTTCGGCCTCGGGCAGCTTTTCGTCCTTCTCGGACACCGACAAAACACTTCCCGTCACATCATTCGGCCGGTAGGTAGTGCAGCCTTTGCAGCCCTGATCCCAGGCCGCCATATAGACGTCCTTGAAGGCGTCGAAGGTGATCTCGGCCGGGCAGTTGATGGTCTTCGAGATCGAACTGTCGATCCATTTCTGCGCCGCCGCCTGCATGCGGACGTGGTCCAGCGGCGGCAAGGTCTGGGCATTGACGAAATGATCGGGCAAGGGCGCATCGCCAAACCGTTCGCGCCACAGGTTGACGGCGTAATCCACCACCTCTTCCTCGGTGCGCGATCCATCCTTTTGCAGGACCTTGCGCTTGTAGGCGTAGGCAAAGACCGGCTCGATCCCGGAACTGACGTTGCCCGCGTAAAGGCTGATGGTGCCAGTGGGCGCCACTGACGTCAAAAGCGCGTTGCGGATGCCATGTTCGGCGACCGCATCGCGCACATCCTTGTCCATCTGGCGCATATTGCCCGAGGCAAGGAACTTTTCAGCCTCAAACAGCGGGAAGGCACCCTTCTCGCGCGCAAGATCGACCGAGGCCAGATAGGCGGCGCGGGCGATGGCATGCATCCAGTCCTCGCAGGCCTTCGCACCCTCCTCCGACCCATAGCGCAGGCCCACCATCAGCAGCGCATCGGCAAGCCCGGTCACGCCAAGGCCGATGCGGCGCTTGGCGCGCGCTTCGGCTTCTTGCTGCGGCAAGGGAAAGCGGCTTGCATCCACGGTATTGTCCATCATGCGCACGGCGACGCGCACCAGATCATCCAGCGCCGCCATATCCAGCGCCGCCTTCTTGCCGAACGGATCCTTGACCAGCCGCGCAAGGTTGACCGACCCCAGCAGGCAGGCCCCGTAGGGCGGCAGCGGCTGTTCGCCGCAGGGGTTGGTCGCAGCGATGGTTTCTGCATAGGACAGGTTGTTCATCGCATTGATCCGGTCGATGAAAATCACCCCCGGTTCGGCGAAATCATAGGTGGCGCGCATGATCTTGTTCCACAGATCCTGCGCGGAAACCGTCTTGTAAACCTTGCCGGCGAACTGAAGATCCCAGCTTCCGCCCGCCTTGACCGCCGCCATGAACGGATCGGTGATCAGAACCGACAAGTTGAACATCCTGAGCCGCGCGGCATCCTGCTTGGCCTCGATGAAGGCCTCGATATCGGGGTGATCGCAGCGCATGGTCGCCATCATCGCGCCCCGGCGCGAGCCTGCCGACATGATCGTTCTGCACATCGCGTCCCAGACATCCATGAAGCTCAGCGGGCCAGAGGCATCGGCGGCGACGCCATGGACGGCCGAGCCCTTGGGGCGTATGGTGGAAAAGTCGTATCCGATGCCACCGCCCTGCTGCATCGTCAGGGCGGCCTCTTTCAGCATCTCGAAAATGCCGCCCATCGAATCGGGGATGGTGCCCATCACGAAGCAGTTGAACAAGGTCACCGACCGGCCGGTACCCGCCCCCGCGGTGATCCGCCCCGCGGGCAGGTATTTGAAATCCTCAAGCGCCCCATAGAAACGCGCTTCCCAGGCCGCCGGATCCGCCTCGACCGCCGCCAAAGCCTTGGCAATCCGCCGCCAGCTGTCTTCGACCGTCAGGTCGATTGGCGTGCCATCCGCCTCTTTCAGCCGGTATTTCATGTCCCAGATCTGCTCGGCAATGGGGGCGGCGAAACGGGTCATGATCTTGTCCTGCGGTATTTGGGAAGGGGGTCCAAGATACGCCCCCGAACCGGCGCGGTCAACTTGCCTTAGCCATCCCCGGCGATCATAATGACCACCTGTTGGGGGCGCGCATGACGGGATTCGTACATCTGGTGAAACTTTGTGTCGGCGCCGAATCGGTCGAGGACCTTCTTGACTGGCACCGCACCAACCCGTCGCCGTTCCCCACTGGTGAACGCCGCCACACCACCCGGATGTGGCCCAAGCGCGAGACCGAGATCCTTGCCGGCGGTTCGCTCTATTGGGTGGTCAAGGGCGTGATCCTCTGCCGCCAGCGGATCACCCGCCTTGACGAGGTGATCGGCGCCGACGGCATCCGCCGCTGCGGCATCATTCTGGACCCGCAGGTGATCCGAACCGAACCCGCGCCGCGCCGCCCGTTTCAGGGCTGGCGCTACCTCGACCCGAAAGACAGCCCGCGCGACCTGCCGAAAGGCCGCGCAACCGATACCGCCGCCCTGCCCGAACCTCTGGCGCTCGCCCTGGCCGAAATCGGCCTGCGCTGATCCCTTCTTCTTTTAAAAAATATCCCCCGGGGGGGCGCCTTGCGCAGCAGGGCGCGGGGGGCAGAGCCCCCTTCCCTTTCCCCGCCACCTGCCCCAAGGTCCGCCGATCATGTCCCACCGTCCGCTCTGGCTGATCCTCGCCCCCGCCCTGTTCCTGATTCTGTGGTCAGCCGGTTTTGCCGTGGCCAAGATCGGCCTGCGCCATGCCGAACCGATGACATTGCTGGCGCTGCGCTACCTGCTGGCGGTGGCGGTGCTGATACCCGCCGCACTGATCCTGCGCCCACCCCTGCCGAAGACCACCCGCGCCTGGGTTGATGTGGCGGTGACCGGCTTCCTTATTCAGGTGGTCTATTTCGGCCTTTGCTATCTGGCCTTCAAATCCGGCGTTTCGGCGGGGGGTGTTGCGATCATCGTTTGCCTGCAGCCGATCCTTGTCGGGCTGATCGCGCCGCGATTCGTTGGCGAAAAGGTGGGGCTGGCGCGCTGGATCGGTCTGGGGCTGGGGCTGGCGGGGGCGGCCACCGTCATTCTGGCCCGCTCGGGCGTCAGCGCCGAAAATCCGCTGGGGCTGCTGGCGGCCATCGGCGGGCTGATCGGCATGACCGGCGGCACGCTTTATGAAAAGCGCTTCGGGGTCAGCCAGCATCCGGCGTTGTCGAACCTGATCCAGTACGGCGTCGGGGCCGCCTTCACCCTGCCGCTGGCCCTGCTGACCGAGAGCCTGGCCATCGACTGGTCGGCCGAGTTCCTGTGGGTCATGGCCTATCTGGTGATCGGCAATTCGCTGGTGTCGATGACGCTTTTGCTGGCGATGATCCGCGCGGGCGAAGTCGCGCGGGTGTCATCGCTGTTCTACCTTGTGCCGCCGCTGTCGGCGCTGTTCGCCTGGCCACTTCTGGGCGAGGCGATGCCGACGCTGGCCTGGGCCGGGATGGCGCTGGCCGCGGCCGGGGTCTTCATCGCCGGGCGGGTGGCAGCGCGTTAAGGGCGGGGGCGCTGCCCCGTCGTCCAATGGTGCTCGAACCAATGGCGCACCAACGGACGACCCCCGGAGTATTTGTGCCAAGATGAAGGTCAGAAGCTGGTTTCAGGCAGGCCGAGCCGGGCGGCGAGCGCCCTGTAGGCCGCGCTGGCACCTTGCCAGTCCGCGCAGCGGGCCGCGAACAGCGTGGCCTGACTTTGGTGGATCAGCGCGTCATCAAGGATCTTCAGGTGATTGGCCTTCAGCGTTTCGCCCGACGAGGTGATATCTGCGATCGCCTCGGCTGTCAGGTTCTTGACGGTGCCTTCGGTCGCCCCCTGGCTGTCGACCAGCTGATAATCGGCGACGCCATTGGCCTGCAGGAAATCCCGCACCAGACGGTGATATTTGGTGGCGATCCGCAGGCGCTGGCCATGGCAGCGGCGGAAGGCTGCAGCGGCGGCGTCCAGATCATCAAGCGTCGACACATCAATCCAGGCGGCGGGCACGGCGATCACGAGATCGGCATGGCCAAAGCCCATCGAGCATAGTTCGCACACCTGACGGTCCCAGTCGGCCAGCTTGTCGCGCACCAGATCCGATCCGGTCACACCCAGATGGATGCGCCCGGCCGCCAGTTCGCGCGGAATTTCGCCCGCCGACAGCAGCACCAGTTCCACCCCCTCGGCGCCTTCCACGGCGCCGGCATATTCGCGCTCGGACCCGGTGCGTTTCAGGGTGACGCCGCGCGCCCCGAACCAATCAAAGGTCTGTTCCATCAGCCGCCCCTTGGACGGCACCCCGAGCTTGAGGCTCATGCTGTATCCTCCAGATCGGCCACCAGACCCGGACGGATCACCCCGCCCACCGCCGGGATCGAGCGCCCCGCTCCCAGCACCGCCGTCAAGGCATCATAGCGCCCGCCTGAGGCGACCGGCGGCAGGGCCGGATCGGCGGCATGGAAGGAAAAGACGAAGCCATCGTAATATTCCAGCGTGGTGCGCCCATGGCTGGCCTCGAAAGCAAGACTGTCGACCGCGACCCCGCGCGCCGCCAATGCGTCGAGCCGCGCCTCCATCCGGTCAACGGCGGGGGCGAGGTGCGGCATCGCCCGCGCCAGATCGCGCAGATGCGCAAGCGCCATCACCGAGGGGGCTGATAGGTTCAGCAGGTCTTCCAGGAAAGCCACCTCTTCGGCGGAAACCGGCGGTGCGGCGGCATCTTCGGCCAAGGCCGCCAGCCGTGCGGTGATCTCGGCCTCGCTGCGCAGCCCGACCAATGGGGCGGGTGCGGGGCGGGTGCCCTGCGCCGCCAGAAGCGCCTGACGCGAGGCGGGCACCGGACTGCGCCCCCCGAACCGTTCCAGAAGTTGGGTGAAGCGGCGGGGCCGCCAGATATGGCGCAACAGCGCCGCCTTGCGGCTTTCCAGCGTCTTCAGCCCGCGTACGGCGGCCAGCAAAAGGCCGATATCGCCGGTGGCCGCGCGCAGCGACAAAGGCGAAAGCAGGTCCGCGAACAGGGCAAACACTTCGGCATCGGCATCGGACGGGTTTTCACGGGCGAAAAGTTCGAACCCCACCTGGAAGAACTCGGACTTCCGCTCGCTCAGATGTTCCTGTTTGCGAAAGACCTCGCCCTGATAGGCATAGCGGGCGGGTTCGGCGCCATGCGCCATATGCATCTGCACCACCGGCACGGTGAAATCTGGACGCAGCATCATCTCGCCTCTGAGCGGATCAGAGGTGACATAGGCGCGCGCGCGGATATCTTCGCCATATAGGTCCAGAAGCACCTCGGCGGGTTGCAGGATGTCGGCCTCTACCGGCAGGGCGCCGGCGGCCACGAAGGCCGCGAAAAGCCGGTCCGCCGTGGCGCGGGCGCGGGCTTTCCCGGCCATCAGCCCTGCCCCAGCAGGTGCTGCACGGCGGCCACCAGCCCGTCGCGCGCCACCTCGCTTTGCGCGGGCTGGCTTTTCCATTCCTCGACGGTCGCCTCGGCAGCGATTCTGGCACCCAGATAAAGATCCTTCAGCACCACCATCCCGCGCGCCGCCTCATCCGTGCCCTGGATGACCGCGACCGGGGAATTGCGCTTGTCGGCATATTTCAACTGATTGCCGAAGTTCTTCGGGTTGCCCAGATAAACCTCGGCCCGGATGCCCGCGCGGCGTAGTTCGCCCGCCATCGCCTGATAGTCGGCCATCCGGTCACGGTCCATCACCGTCACGATCACCGGGCCGCGCGCATCCGACTGCATCCGGCCCTTGGCGCGTAAGGCAGCCAGAAGCCGGTCCACCCCGATCGAGACACCGGTCGCTGGAACCGCCTGCCCGGTGAACCGCTTGACCAGATCATCATAGCGCCCGCCGCCCGCGACCGAGCCAAACTGCCGTTTGCGGCCCTTTTCATCAAGAATTTCAAAGGTCAGTTCGGCTTCAAACACCGGGCCGGTGTAATAGCCAAGGCCACGCACGACGCCGGGGTCAAGATTGATCCGGTCGGGACCATAGCCCTGCGCATTGAGCAGGCGTGCGATGGTTTCAAGTTCTTCAACGCCCTCGATACCGATCGTCGATTGCCAGACCAGTTCGCGCAGACGCGCGACTGTTTCTGCCCCGGTTTCGCGCTTGGCGGCCATAAAGCCCATGACCACATCCGCCTGCGCCACCGAAAGCCCAGCGCCCTTGGTGAAGTCGCCGCTCTCATCCCGGCGCCCCTCGCCCAGAAGGGCGCGCACCCCGTCTTCGCCCAGCCTGTCAATCTTGTCGATGGCACGCAGGACGATCCCGCGCTCATGCGCGAACTTTTCCGGGTCGGACGGATCCAGCACACCGGCCACTTCCATCACTCCGTTCAGAACCTTGCGGTTGTTGACCTTCACCACATAGTCGCCGCGCGGAATTCCGGTTGCCTCAAGCGCATCGGCCAGCATCGCGCAAATCTCGGCATCCGCCGCGACCGAGGACGAACCCACCGTATCGGCATCGCACTGATAGAACTGCCGGAACCGCCCCGGCCCCGGCTTTTCATTGCGCCAGACCGGGCCCATCGCATAGCGGCGGTAGGGCGAGGGCAGGTCATTGCGGAACTGGGCCGCCACCCGTGCCAAAGGCGCCGTCAGATCATAGCGCAGCGCCAGCCAGTCGGCGTCTTCGTCCTGCCAAGCGAACACCCCTTCGTTGGGGCGGTCCACATCGGGCAGGAACTTTCCCAACGCCTCGACGGTTTCCACTGCCGAGGTTTCCAAAGGGTCAAAGCCATAACGATGGTAAACCTCGGCGATGGTATCCAACATTGCCTTGCGGTCCGTCACTTCGGCGCCGAAATAGTCGCGAAACCCTTTCGGGGTCTCGGCGCGGGGTCGGCGGGGGGCTTTGTCCTTGGACATGGTCTGCTTCCTCTTTTCCGGCTGGGGGTGTAACGGATGGGTCAGGGCGCGGCAAGCGCGGCCTGCAAGGCACGGAGGGCACAATGATTGAACGACTGGACCGGACCGAGGAAAGCCTTGCCCATCTGATGCGCATGGTCGAGGATCTGTCGGACGTGGTCGCCCGCCAGTCGCGCGAGATCGACATGCTGACCCGGCGCCTTTCCTTGCTGATGGAGCGGGAGGCTGACCGCGAAGCCGCCGGGGGCGGCACGATCCCGCTGGCCGATCAGCGCCCGCCGCATTGGTGAACGCAGTACCCTTGCCGCGCTATGCCAGCGGCAACGCGGTGGTCGATTTGACTTCCTTCAGGACAAAGCTTGAAACCACCGCCCGCACGAAGGGGCTGCGCAGCAGATTGTGGGACATGAAGGCCTCATAGGCTTCGACATCCCTCACCCGGACTTTCAGCATGTAATCCGCCTGCCCTGACACGGAATGGCATTCCAGCACCTCTGGCAACCTGCGCACCAGTGCTGTGAAGCCCGCGACCGAGGCTTCGGAATGGTCCGCCAGACTGATCTGCGCCAGAACGCACAGTTTCGCCCCGACCTTCGCCGGATCCAGCAGCGCCACCCGCCCCCGGATCACCCCCGCGCCTTCCAGCTCCTGCAACTTGCGCCACAGGGTGGATTGCGCCATCCCGGTTCGCGCCGCCAATTCGGCCAGTGACAGGGCGGCATCCGACTGGATTTCCCGCAACAAATGCCGTTCCTGATCAGAAAATTCCACTTTGTCCACCAGATTGGTTCATTTCAACAAAGTTTGATCCAAAATCGGGAAAAATGAAAGAAAATCCCATCCGTCCTGCGCCAAACTTGCCCTGCTGAACAGGAGGCGTCGATGAGTGGCTATTCGTCCAAACCCGCAGGCCCTGAAGGGCTTTTCCCCTATACCTCCGAGGAAGACGCGGTCTGGGGCGAATTGTTCAGCCGCCAGATGGCTTTCCTTCAGGGCAGGATGGTGCCCGCCTATATCGACGGCGTGGCCAAGCTGAGCCTTGGCCCCGACCGGGTTCCGCAGGTCAGGGATATTGATAGGCGCCTTGCCGCCCTGACCGGGGCGGGCGTTGTGGGCGTGCCCGCAATCATTCCGCCCGCGCAGTTCTTTGACCTTCTTTCGCAGCGCAAATTCCCGGTCGCCACCTTCCTGCGGCGGCGCGAACATATCGACTACATCGAAGAACCCGACATCTTTCACGAAGTCTTCGGCCATTGCCCGCTGCTGACCGACCCCGACTATGCAGCCTTCATCGAACGGTTCGGGCAGACCGCCGCCGCCCTTGGCAAAGCCTTCAGCTGGCGGATGTTCCGGCTGTTCTGGTTCACCGTCGAATTCGGGATGATCCGCACCGCCGATGGCCTGCGCGGTTATGGCGCGGGCATCGCTTCTTCACCGTCAGAGGCCGCGCATGCCACCGGCGGCGGGGCCGCGATGCTGCCCTTCGATCTGATGACGGTCTTTCGTACCCCCTACCGGATCGACATCGTCCAGCCGGTCTATTTCGTCATCGACAGCTTCGCGCAGCTTGGCGACGTGCTGAAAGCCGATGTGGGCGCGATGATCGACGAGGCGAAGCGGTTGGGCGATCTTCCCGCGCGGTTCGAAAAGGCCGCCTGAACGGCGGCCCTTGCTCTCGGTTTACAGGGTAATGGCGCGGTAGACCGCGATGCTCAAGGCCAGAAAGCCCACCGCAAAGGTCAGCGGCCGCTGTGGCGCAATCCGCGCCAGCTTGCCGCCGAATATCGCCGCCGGAATGCCGCCCACGGAAAGGCCCAGCACCGGGGCAATCATCGTCGTCCAATCCATGCCCGCCCCCCAATGGCCAAAGAAGAAGCTGCTGACCAGCGCGGTGAAGACTGCAAGGCTGACCACCAGTTCGGCCACGTTCGACGAGCCCACCGCATAGCGCGGAGCCACGCCCGACCCCAGCAGCCCGGTCGTCACGATCGGCCCCCAGCTGCCGCCGATCCCTTCGATCAGACCGCCTGCGAAACCGATCAGCCCGTGGCGCTTCGATTTGACCACCACCGGGGCCTTGCCATTGAGAGCGCGCAGGATCACCAGCCCACCGATCAAAAGCAGGTAGGCGATGGTAAGTATCTGCAACGCTTTGCCCTTCAGAGAGGTCAATAGGGCCGCCCCCAGAAGCCCACCGATTGCGCCGAAGATTAAGACGGGCCAGACCACTTCCGGCACCACATTCTTGTGCAGCCAGTGCGACGTGGCAGAGGTGCCAGACGTGGGCAGCTTGGCCGCGTTCACGCTGGCGGAAACCAGGGCGGGCGGCACGCCCTGCGACAGAAGCAGCGCCGAAGAAATGACACCAAACCCCATGCCCAGCGCGCCATCCACAATTTGCGCGAAAAAACCCACTACCGCGAAAATGAAGAAATCACCCATGACATCCCTGTTTGGTTACGCCCGGAGGCAGGTGCGGCAAAGGTTAGCGGGCGGCCCGCCCGGTTCAAGCTGGTAATTTCACCAACAAAAGACAGTTTTCCTCTCTAGGCGCGAAAAGAATGCTAAACTGTTCTATGATTTGCGATCGAACAAAGACGCATCAGAACAAACATTCCGGTCCTCGAACGAAAGCAAGAGACGAAATCCGCGGATCTCTGGACGATTCGACCGTTTTACGGGCCGCGCTCAGACCTCTTCCACCATCACCACGCCGGACATCGCCTTGATTGCACCCTTGATCTGCGGGTTCACCGGAAAGTCGCGTCCGGTTGAAACCTCGATCTCGCCGCCCGTCTCGCGGTCGCTGATGCAAAAGCTGACAGCGCCTTTCGTGCGTGTCTTCAGTTCCTCGGCCATCCGGGTCAGCAGGCCTGCCACTGATGTCACCGCAGCCGCACTGTCGACATGGACGCGCAGGCCATTGCTGCCCGCATCGGCCGCCACGTTGTCGATCGGCTGGGCGGCGCGTGCCAGAAGCTTCAGCGTCTCGCCTTCCAGATTGGCCTCGACGGTCAGGACCACCGCTAGCCCGGGTTCCAGATATTGCCGCGCCGCTTCAAGCGTGTCGGAAAACACCGTCACTTCATAAAGCCCGGTCGGGTCCGACAACGACACGAAGGCAAAACGGTTGCCCTTGGCCGATTTCCGTTCCTGCCGCGCCGAAACGGTGCCCGCCAGCTTGGCCACCAAGGGCCCGCGTTCGGCGGCAATCGTCAGTTCGGCCAGCGTCATAACCTGTTTGCGCTTCAGCGCCGGCATGTAGTCGTCCAGCGGATGCCCCGACAGATAGAAGCCCACTGCCTGATGTTCCTCGGCCAGGCGTTCCACCGGCAGCCAGTCATTGGTCAGCGCCAGACGCGGTTCTGGCAGGTCTTCGCCCGCCTCGCCGAACAGTGATACCTGACTGGAACCCGCCGCCTCATGGATCGCGGCTGACCAGGCGGCCAGCGCATCCAGACTGTCGAACACCCGCTTGCGGTTCGGATCCAGCACATCAAACGCCCCGGCCCGCGCCAGCATTTCCAAAGGTCGCTTGCCCAGCCGCTTCAGATCGACGCGCCGGGCGAAGTCGAACAGCGTGACAAACGGCTTTTCGCCGCGGTCCGTCTGACGCGCGGCGACGATCATCTTCATCGCCTCGACGCCGACGTTCTTCAGCGCACCCAGCGCATAGACCAACTGGCCTTCACGCACGGTGAAGGTGGCCAATGACCGGTTGACGCAGGGCGGCACCGTGGTAATGCCGAGATTGTCCACCTCGCGCTTGTAGATCGCAAGCTTGTCGGTCAGATGCATATCGCAGTTCATCACTGCGGCCATGAATTCGACCGGATGGTTCGCCTTCAGCCAGCCGGTCTGATAGCTGACCACCGCATAGGCGGCAGCGTGGGATTTGTTGAACCCATAGTTTGCGAATTTCTCAAGAAGGTCAAATACTTCTCCTGCCTTCTTCGCGTCCACGTTGTGGGTTTTCTTCGCCCCTTCGATGAACTTTGGCCGTTCCTTGGCCATTTCCTCGGCGATCTTCTTGCCCATGGCCCGGCGCAGCAGGTCAGCGCCCCCCAGAGTATAGCCCGCCATGACCTGGGCGATTTCCATCACCTGTTCCTGATAGACGATGATGCCTTGCGTTTCCGCCAGAATGTGGTCGATGGTTGGGTGAATGGATTCAAGGGCTTTCAGCCCGTTCTTCACCTCGCAGTAGGTCGGGATGTTTTCCATCGGGCCGGGGCGGTACAGCGCCACCAGTGCCACGATATCTTCGATGCAGGTGGGTTTCATGCGCCGCAGCGCATCCATCATCCCGGTGCTTTCCACCTGAAACACCGCAACCGTCTTCGCCGCTGCGTAAAGCTCATAGGTCTTCGTGTCGTCCAAGGGGATCAGGCCGATATCCACCGCGACCCCGCGCAGCTTCAGAAGGTCGATCGCGTTCTGGATGACGGTCAGCGTCTTCAACCCCAGGAAGTCGAACTTTACCAGCCCCGCCGCTTCCACCCATTTCATGTTGAACTGGGTCGCTGGCATGTCGGATCGCGGATCCTGGTAAAGCGGCACCAGCTGATCCAGCGGACGGTCACCGATCACCACCCCGGCGGCGTGGGTCGAGGCATTGCGCAAAAGCCCTTCGACCTGCTGGCCGTAATCCAGAAGTCGGCGCACCACTTCCTCGGCCCGGGCCGCCTCGCGCAGGCGCGGTTCGTCGGCCAGCGCCTTTTCGATCGACACCGGCTTGACCCCTTCGACCGGGATCAGCTTCGACAGCCGGTCAACCTGACCGTAAGGCATCTGTAAAACCCGGCCCACGTCGCGCACGGCGGCTTTCGACAAAAGTGCACCGAAGGTGATGATCTGCCCCACCTTGTCGCGGCCATACTTCTGCTGGACATAGGTGATGACCTCTTCGCGCCGGTCCATGCAGAAGTCGATGTCGAAGTCGGGCATGGAAACCCGTTCAGGGTTCAGGAACCGCTCGAACAGCAGGCTGTAGCGCAAGGGATCAAGGTCGGTGATGGTCAACGCATAAGCCACCAGCGACCCGGCGCCCGACCCCCGCCCCGGCCCGACCGGGATATTGTGATCCTTGGCCCATTTGATGAAATCGGCCACGATCAGGAAATAGCCGGGGAAGCCCATCTGTTCGATGATCCCCAGTTCGAACTTCAGCCGCTCCTCATAGGCCTCGACGGGCGCGGAATGCGGGATGATCGCCAGTCTGGCGCGAAGGCCCTCCCAGGCCGAACGGCGCAACTCCTCCACTTCGTCATCGGCGAACTTTGGCAGGATCGGATCGCGCTTTCGAACCGCAAAGGCGCAGCGCCGGGCGATTTCCACCGTATTGTCCAACGCTTCGGGCAGGTCGGCGAACAAGGCCGCCATTTCGGCTTCGGACTTGAAATAATGCTGCGGCGTCAGGCGGCGGCGGGGTTCCTGCTGATCGACATAGGCGCCTTCGGCGATGCAGATCAGCGCATCATGCGCTTCGTACATCTCGGGCTTGGGGAAATAGACATCGTTGGTGGCAACCAGAGGCAGGCCCATCGCATAGGCCATCTCGACAAAGCCGCGCTCGGTCGCGCGTTCGGCCTCGGTCACCTGACCGCCTTCGCCGGGATGGCGCTGCAATTCCACATAAAGCCGGTCGGGATAAATCGCCGCCAGCCGCCCCATCAGCGCCTCGGCCTTCGCGCGCTGCCCGGCCTGCAAAAGCCGCCCGACTGGCCCATCCGGCCCACCCGAAAGGCAGATCAGCCCTTCGGCATATTGCGCCAGTTCATCGACCGTCACCTGCGGCAGTTCGCCCCCTGCATCAAGGTAAAGGCAGGAATTGAGCTTCATGAGGTTCATGTAGCCCGCTTCATTCTGCGCCAGCAGAACCACAGGCGCGGGCGGGCGCGGCCGTTCACCCGGCGGGGCCGGATCATAGGTGACCGAGATCTGGCAACCGACGATGGGCTGCAGACCCGCACCTTTGGCGATGACTGAAAATTCCAACGCCGCAAAAAGGTTATTGGTGTCGGTCACCGCAACCGCGGGCATTCCGGCCTTCTCGCACAGGCTGATCAGTTTCTTGACCGGCACCGCCCCTTCCAGAAGCGAATATTCGGTATGGGTGCGCAGATGGATGAATCGGGGCTGGGACATGGGCGGACCCTATCCCATGCCCCGCGCCCTAGGGAAGGCCACGCTTGACAAAGCAGGCGCGCCGCGCGTTACTTAGCTTTATGGCTAACTATTGCGACTCACTCTCGCCCGCCTTCCTCGCGCTGGCCGACCCGACCCGCCGGGCAGTGCTGGCCCGGCTGGCCGATCGGCCCGCAGCGGTATCCGAACTGGCCAAAGGTCACCGGATGGCGCTGCCCACGTTCCTTCAGCACATCAGGGTGCTGGAAGCAGGCGGGCTGATCGCCACCGAAAAGATAGGGCGCAGCCGCATCTGTCGGCTGAACCCAGCGCGGGTGGTGGAAGTGGAAGACTGGCTGGCCCGGCAAAGGGCGAAATGCGAAGCGCAGACAGACAGGCTGGAAGCCTTCCTCGAGTCTGGCGCCGATCTGAATGGCTGACATGCGAAGGAACGATGATGAGCGACCTTGACCTGATCCTGACCCGCCAACTCAATGCCTCGCCTGCCCGCGTCTGGCGCTGCTGGACGGAACCGCACCTGCTGGAGCAATGGTTTGCGCCCAAACCGGTGATCGTCAGTCATGTGGTGATCGATCTGCGGCCGGGCGGTGAATTTTCTTCCCGCATGACCCTTCCCGACCAAACCGAAATGCCCTTGATGGGCTGCTATCTGGTGGTGGAACCCGAACGTCGGCTGGTCTTTACCGACTGCCTTGGCCCCGGTTTCCGCCCGTCGCCTGCGCCATTCTTCACCGCCGAAGTGACGCTGGAACCCGAAGGTACCGGGACCCGTTACACCGCCCGCGCCATCCACGGCAAAAAGGAAACCCGCGACCAGCATGAACAGATGGGCTTTTTCGACGGATGGGGCACCGTCGCCGGCCAGCTTGACGCGCTGGCGCAGACCTTGCCCGGCTGATCTGCCGATCTTTCGGCAAAAAGCGAAACTGATTATCGGGTTTCAGGGGAAGTTCTTCTTGCTAAGAATCTGCCTTGCGCGCTTGATGGTGTCAGGGAGACGAGGGTGCATTCCGCTTTACGCCACATCGGGCAGAAGCACATCTACCTCGGGCGAAGAGAAGGTGGCGGGTCAAGCGCGATGAGCGACATAGCGTTTCTGTTGAACGGAACGCCGATCCGGGTTGTGGGCGAAAGCCCGACCCGGACCCTGCTGGACTATCTGCGTGAAGTGCGGGGCCTGAAGGGCACAAAGGAAGGCTGCAACGAAGGCGATTGTGGCGCCTGCACGGTGATGGTGACCGACGAAGCCGGTAGCCGCGCGCTGAATTCCTGCATCCTGTTCCTGCCGCAGCTTCACGGCAAGGCTGTGCGCACCGTCGAAGGCATCAGCGGCCCGGCAGGCCAACTGCATCCGGTCCAGCAGTCGATGATCAACCACCATGGCAGCCAGTGCGGCTTCTGCACGCCGGGCTTTGTCGTTTCGATGGCGGTGGCGCACAAGGATGGGGCCACCGATCACGACGACCGACTGGCGGGCAACCTTTGCCGTTGCACCGGCTATGCCCCGATCATCCGCGCGGCTGAAGCCGCCGAAACCGCCCCTGTGCCCGGCTGGATGACCGAAGACCTGGCCAAGACCGGCGGGGGTGCCGCCCCCTTTGCACCCGCGTCTTCCGACGCGCTTGCCGACTGGTATCTGGCGCATCCGGGCGCGACCCTGGTGGCGGGGGCGACCGATGTCGGCCTTTGGGTCACCAAGGGCCTGATGGAACTGCCTGAAGTGGCCTTCCTGCATGCCTGCAAGGATTTGCAGCAGATCGAAAAGGTGCCGGGCGGCATCCGCATCGGCGCGGGGGTGACCATTCAGACCCTGCGCTCGGCGATTGCTACCAGCCATCCGGCGCTTGCGGAACTGCTACGGCGCTTTGCCTCGGAACAGGTGCGCGGCGCGGCGACCATCGGCGGCAATATCGCCAATGGCTCGCCCATCGGCGATGCGCCCCCGGCCCTGATCGCCATTGGCGCACGCCTGCATCTGCGCAAAGGCGACGCCCGGCGCGAGATCGCACTTGAGGATTTCTTCATCGACTACAAGAAACAGGACCGCAGCCCCGGCGAGTTTGTCGAGGCAGTCACGATCCCCGACAGCGCGCCCGATCTGGCCTGTTACAAACTCACGAAAAGGTTCGATCAGGATATTTCTGCTGTCTGCGGATGCTTCAATATCACCATAAAAGGTTCGAAAATTGAAAGTACGCGGATTGCCTTCGGCGGCATGGCAGGCATTCCGAAACGCGCTGCTGCGGTCGAAAGCGCCCTGATCGGCCAAGTCTGGGGCGAAGCCGCCATCCGCGCAGCGCTGCCCGCCTTCGCAGAAGATTTCACGCCCATGAGCGACATGCGCGCCTCGGCCGCCTACCGGCTGGAGACGGCGCAGAACATGGCCTTGCGCTATTTCCATGAACGCTCGGGTCACAGGGTTTCGGTTCTGGAGGTGGAAGCATGAGCGTCGGAACCCCGATCCCGCACGATTCGGCGCAGCTGCATGTGACCGGCCGCGCACGTTACGTCGATGATCAGCCGGTGCCCGCAGGCACGCTGCATCTGGCCTTCGGTCTTTCCTCCGTGGCGCACGGGGAAATCACCGCGATCGACCTTTCGGCGGTAAGGGCGGCGCCCGGCGTGGTGATGGTGATGCAGGCCGCCGATCTGCCCTTTGCCAATGATGTCTCACCCTCGGCCCATGACGAGCCGATGCTGGCCACCGGAACCGTTCACTACGTTGGCCAGCCGATTTTCATGGTGGTGGCGGAAAGCCATCTGGCGGCGCGCAAGGCAGCAAAACTGGGCAAGATCAGCTACAATGAACGCCCTGCCCTCCTGACCGTCGATCAGGCGCTGGCCGCAAACAGCCGGTTTGAGGCAGGCCCGGTGGTCTGGACCAAGGGCGATGCGGCATCCGCAATTGCCGCCGCCCCGCGCGTGATCGAAGGCACGTTCGATATGGGCGGGCAGGAACATTTCTATCTGGAAAGCCAAGCGGCCCTGGCCTTGCCGCAAGAGGGCGGGATGATCATCCAGTCTTCGACCCAGCATCCGACCGAGATCCAGCACAAGGTGGCCGAAGCCATCGGCATGCCGATGAGTGCGGTGCGGGTGGAAATGCGCCGGATGGGCGGCGGCTTTGGCGGCAAGGAAAGCCAGGGCAATGCTCTGGCGGTGGCTTGCGCCGTGGCCGCACGCGCCACGGGCCGGGCCTGCAAGATGCGCTATGACCGTGATGACGACATGGTCATTACCGGCAAACGCCATGATTTCCAGATCAAATACCGGGTGGGCGTGACCGCGGAAGGCCGGATTCTGGGCATCGACTTCCTGCATCTGGCCCGCTGCGGCTGGTCACAGGACCTTAGCCTGCCGGTCGCCGACCGGGCGATGTTGCATTCCGACAATGCCTATAACCTTGACCATGTCCGCATCGAAAGCCACCGGCTGAAGACCAACACCCAGTCCGCCACCGCCTATCGCGGCTTTGGCGGCCCGCAGGGGATGCTGGGGATCGAACGGGTGATGGACCATATCGCGCACGCACTTGGGCGCGACGCGACAGAGGTGCGCAAGGCCAACTTCTACAGGGACGCCGCCGCTTCGCAGCCCGGGGGGGGCCGTCTGCCCCCCGCACCCCCCGAGGATATTTCCGAAAAGAAGAAGGGGGTGCAGACCACACCCTACCACATGCCGGTCGAGGATTTCATCCTGAACGGGTTGGTGGCGCGGCTGGAGGCCACGAGCGACTATCAGGCACGCCAGCGTGCCATTGCAGAGTGGAACGCGCAAAATCCGATCCTGAAGAAGGGCATCGCGCTGACGCCCGTGAAGTTCGGGATTTCCTTCACGTTGACCTTCCTCAATCAGGCGGGGGCTTTGGTCCATGTCTATCAGGACGGCTCGATCCACCTGAACCACGGCGGCACCGAAATGGGCCAGGGGCTGAACCTCAAGGTGGCGCAGGTGGTGGCCGCACGCTTTGGCGTCGATGTGGGGCTTGTGGCGATCACCGCCACCGATACGGCCAAGGTGCCCAACACCTCGGCTACCGCCGCGTCAAGCGGGGCTGATCTGAACGGGATGGCAGCGCAGGCCGCCGCCGATACGATCCGCGACCGGATGGCGGCCCACCTGGCGGCAGAGCATCAGGTTCAACCGTCGTCGGTGCGCTTTGATGGCGGGCGGGTGATCGTGGCGGGCGAGGACCTGTCCTTTGCCGAGGCTGCCGCACGCTGCTATCAGGCGCGGGTCAGCCTGTCATCGACCGGCTTCTATTCCACCCCGAAGATCACCTGGGACCGCAAGGCCGGGCGCGGGCGGCCCTTCTATTACTTCGCATATGGCGCTTCGGTCAGCGAGGTGGTGATCGACACGCTGACCGGCGAGAACCGGATTCTGCGCACCGACATCCTGCATGATGCGGGTGACAGCCTGAACCCGGCGCTGGATATCGGCCAGGTCGAAGGTGCCTATGTTCAGGGCGCGGGCTGGCTGACCACCGAGGAACTGGTCTGGGACGACAAGGGGCGGCTGCGCACCCATGCGCCATCGACTTACAAGATCCCCGCCTGTTCCGACCGCCCGCGGATCTTCAACGTGGCGCTTTATGACGGACCCAACCGCGAAGAGACGGTTTACCGCTCGAAGGCGGTCGGGGAACCGCCGTTCATGCACGGCATTTCAGCCTTCATGGCGCTTTCGGCGGCTTGCGCCGCCTGCGGGCCGCAATACCCCGATCTTCAGGCCCCGGCGACCGCCGAAGCGGTGCTGAAGGCGGTGGCCCGCGCCCGGGGGCAGGGCTGATGGGTTTTGACCGCGACCAGATGGCACGGCTGATCGCCGCCCATGGCGCGCTGGTGCGGGTGGTGGTGGCGGAAGTCGCCGGATCGGCCCCGCGCGAAGCGGGGGCGGCGATGCTGGTCTGGGCCGACGGTCAGGAAGGCACCATCGGCGGCGGTGCGCTGGAATATCAGGCGACCGAGGATGCCAGAAAAATGCTTGCGGCCGGCGAGGCCGCGCGGCTGTTGAAAGTGCCGCTTGGTCCGGCCTTGAACCAGTGCTGCGGCGGTGCGGTGGTGCTGTTGTCGGAACTGTGGGATGCGGCGCGGTTTGCCGCACTTGAAGGGCCGGTGGTCGCCCGCCCCCTGCCCGGCAAGCCTGCCGATATGCCACTGGCGGTGGCAAGGGTTCTGGCGCGGGCACGTGGTGAGGGGATCATCGCTTCTGCGCGTATCGTTCAGGGCTGGCTGATCGAGCCGCTGCATCAGCCCAAGCGCCAGTTGTGGGTCTGGGGCGCGGGCCATGTGGGGCGGGCGATTGTCGGCGTGCTGGCCCAGCTGCCCGATCTGGCGATCACTTGGGTTGATACCGACGGCGCGCGCTTTCCCGGCCTTGTCCCGGATGGTGTGGTGCAACGGGTCGCTACCAACCCCGCGGAACTGGTGGGTGCCGCCCCGCCTGACGCCCATCACCTGATCCTGACCTTCAGCCATGCGCTGGACCTTGACCTGTGCCACCGCCTGCTGACGCGCGGCTTCGCCAGCCTTGGCCTGATCGGATCGGCAACGAAGTGGGCGCGCTTTCGCGCGCGGCTGGCAGCATTTGGCCATGCGCCGGACCGGATAGGGCGGATCACCTGCCCCATCGGGCGACCGGAATTCGGCAAACATCCGCAAGCGATTGCTATTGGCGTGGCAGTGGAATTTCTGGATAGGCAAGGTGCTGAACGGACCACAGAGTCCGATGCACCGCCCATCGCGGCAAAGGGGGACCGCGCGACATGACCGACGCAAAACTGCTGACCATTGAGGGGATTTCCAAATCCTACCCCGGGGTGAAGGCCAATGAAAACGTGTCGCTTTCCATCGGGCGTGGCGAGGTTCATGCGCTTTTGGGCGAAAACGGCGCCGGAAAATCGACGCTGGTGAAGATGATTTACGGGCTGGTACGGCCCGACGAAGGGCGGATGACCTTCCTTGGTCGGACCTTTGCCCCCACCAAACCCAGCGAAGCACGGTCGACCGGCGTCGGCATGGTGTTCCAGCATTTCAGCCTGTTCGAGGCGCTGAATGTCGCGGAAAACGTGGCGCTTGGCATGGACAACCCGCCGCCGCAGCGCACCCTTGCCCAAAGGATCCGCGAGGTCAGCGACGGCTACGGCCTGCCGCTTGATCCCAACCGTCTGGTCGGCGAACTGTCTGCGGGCGAACGCCAACGGGTCGAGATCATCCGCTGCCTGCTGCAAAGCCCCAAGCTTCTGATCATGGACGAACCCACTTCGGTTCTGACCCCGCAAGAGGTGGAGATACTGTTCACCACACTGAGGCAGCTGGCCGCCGAGGGCACGTCGATCCTTTATATCAGCCACAAGCTCGAAGAGATCCGCAGCCTGTGCGATGCCGCCACGATCCTGCGTCGCGGCAAGGTGGTGGGCAGCTGCACCCCGCGCGAAAAGTCGGCGCGTGAACTGGCCGAAATGATGGTCGGCGCCACCCTGACACCGCCGGAAAGGGCCGCCAAGGATCTGGGCGATGTGGCGCTTGAAGCGCGCGGACTGGCGGTGCCATCGCTCAACCCGTTCGGGACCAGCCTGAAGGACATATCGTTCACCGTCCGCAAGGGCGAGGTTCTGGCGATTGGCGGCGTGGCCGGAAACGGGCAGGACGAACTCTTGCTGGCACTGTCGGGCGAGGTGCGGTCGGTTCCCGGCGCAGTCAGAATCGACGGGCATAACTCGGGCCACCTTGGCCCGAACGAACGGCGCGCGGCGGGTCTTGTGACCGGACCGGAGGAGCGGCTTGGCCATGCCGCCGCCCCCGACATGTCTTTGACCGAAAACGCGCTTTTGACCGGGGCCCTGCGCATGGGGCTGACGAACAATGGCTTCATCGACTGGGTCAAGACGCGCGAATATTCTGAACAGATCATCAAGACCTTTGATGTGCGCACCCCCGGCAGCCATACGGCCGCCCGGGCGCTTTCGGGCGGGAATTTGCAGAAATTCGTCATCGGACGGGAAATCCTGCAAACGCCCGGCGTGATCATCGTCAACCAGCCGACCTGGGGCGTGGATGCGGCTGCTGCCGCCTTCATCCGGCAGGCTCTGCTGGACCGTGCGGCTGCGGGGGCGGCGGTGGTGGTGATTTCACAAGATATCGACGAACTTCTTGAGGTGGGCGACCGTTTCGCCGCCCTGAACGAGGGGCGGCTTTCCGACCCGGTCCCGGTCAAGGGGCTGACGGTCGATCAAATCGGACTGATGCTGGGCGGCGCGCACGGCATGCACAAGGCAGAGGTGCACCATGCTCAGGCTTGAAAAACGCCCCAACCCGTCGAAGTTCTGGCTTTATGCCACGCCGATTGTCGCGGTAATCCTGACGATGATCGCCGGCGGCATCATGTTCGCGCTTCTGGGCAAGAACCCGTTCGCAGTGATCCAGACGATCTTCTGGGATCCCCTGTTCGGTAAATTTGCCTATTATCTGCGCGGCCAGCTTCTGGTGAAGGCCGGGCCACTGGTGCTGATCGCGGTGGGCCTGTCTCTGGGCTTCAGGGCGGGCATATGGAACATCGGGGCCGAAGGACAATATATCATGGGCGCCGTTTTCGGCGCGGCGGTGGGAC
This sequence comes from Paracoccaceae bacterium, assembly GCA_947476475.1. Taxonomy (GTDB): domain Bacteria; phylum Pseudomonadota; class Alphaproteobacteria; order Rhodobacterales; family Rhodobacteraceae; genus TMP-24. The sequence continues at coordinate 39,476 of CANJQT010000013.1, forward strand.
TTGCCGCCTTTCCGACCGAAAGTCGCTGGATTTTTCCGGCGATGATCGTTGCCGGGGCGTTTGGCGGCTGGCTGTGGGCAATGATCCCGGCGATCCTGAAGACCAGACTGAACACCAACGAAATCCTTGTATCGCTGATGCTGGTTTATGTCGCGCAGACCATTCTGGCCATGGCGGCGACCGGCTTCCTGCGCAACCCCGAAGGCATGGGCTTTCCCGGCAGCCGCAACTTTTCGTCTTTTCCGGCGGCGGCGAATGGCGAATTATTTGTAGGCACCGGCCTGCACTGGGGCGTGGTCACGGCGATTGCTACGGTGATTTTCGCCTATGTGCTGCTGCAACGCCATCTGATGGGTTTCCAGATCAAACTGGCCGGGCAGGCCCCGCGTGCAGCACGCTTTCACGGGGTCAGCCCCAACCGTCTGGTGGTGATGTGCATGGGCATTTCGGGGGCGCTTGCTGGCCTTGCGGGCCTGTTTGAGGTGACCGGCCCCGCTGGCCAGATCACCATCGACTTCAACGTCGGCTACGGCTTCACCGCGATTATCGTCGCCTTCCTTGGTCGCCTCAACCCGTTGGGGATCATGCTGGCGGGCCTTCTGATGGCGCTGACCTATATCGGCGGCGAGATGGCCTCGACCAACCTCGGCCTGCCTGCTGCCGCAATTCAGGCCTTTCAGGGGATGCTGCTGTTCTTCCTGCTGGGGGTCGATGTGCTGACCAACTACCGGATACGATTCATGATGATGGGAGGCCGCTGATGGAACTGGGATCAATCAATCTGGTGACATTGATCGCCACGCTGATGGTGGCGGCGGTGCCGATCATGCTGGCGGCCTTGGGCGAGCTGGTGGTCGAAAAATCCGGCGTGCTCAATCTGGGCGTCGAGGGCATGATGATCATGGGTGCCATTTGCGGCTTCATGACAGCCGTGGCCACCGGCAGCCCGGTTCTGGGCTTTGTTGGCGGGGCGGCGGGCGGGGCGGCGCTAAGTCTGGCCTTTGCCTTCCTCACCCAGTCGCTTCTGGCCAATCAGGTGGCCACCGGCCTTGCGCTCACGCTCTTCGGGCTTGGCCTGTCTTCGCTGCTGGGTCAGGGTTACAACGGCATCAAGCCGCCGCCCACCGGGGCGGTTCCCTTCGGGCCGCTTGCCGACATTCCCGTGCTGGGCACGATCCTGTTCAGCCATGACTGGGTTGTCTACTTTTCCATAGCGATGATCGCCGCCGTCTGGTGGGTGCTGAAATCCACCCGCACGGGCCTGATCATCCGCGCGGTGGGCGAAAGCCATGATGCGGCCCACGCCCTGGGCTACAAGGTGAACCGTATCCGTCTGGCCTGTATCCTGTTCGGCGGCGCCTTGGCCGGGATGGGCGGGGCTTATGTCAGCCTGGTGCGGGTGCCGCAATGGACCGACGGGATCACTGCCGGTGCGGGCTGGATCGCGCTGGCGATCGTGGTCTTTGCCAGCTGGAAGCCCTGGCGCGTGCTGATCGGCGCCTATCTCTTTGGCGGGATTACCGGATTGCAACTTTCGCTACAGGCGGCGGGGTCAAAAATCCCGGTCGAATACTTGTCGATGTCGCCATATCTGATAACCATTCTGGTGCTGGTGATCATGTCCTCTGGCCGTGCCTCACTGAATGCGCCCGCTGCCTTGGGCCAGAATTTCCACGCCGCGCGCTGACGCAGATCAGCCACGGCCACTTTCAACCGGGGCCCGGGATGGCCCCCCAACGGGAGACTGCGAATGCTGAGAAGAACTCTTCTGACCACTGCGGCACTGGGCCTTGGTCTGGCCCTGTCCGGCACCGGCGCGATGGCCGCCGGGATGGATCACGTGAAGGCCTGTTTTGTCTACGTCGGCCCGATCGGTGATGGCGGCTGGACCTTCCAGCACCATCAGGGCGCGCTGGCGGTGCAGGAAAAATTCGGCGACAAGGTCGAATTGCAGTGGCAGGAAAGCGTGCCCGAGGGTGCCGACGCCGAGCGGGTTCTGACCCAGATGGCCTTGGGCGGCTGCAACGTCATCTTCACCACCTCGTTTGGTTACATGGATGCGACCAATGCCGTCGCCGCCAAGTTCCCGGACGTGAAGTTCGAACATGCCACCGGCTTCAAGCGTGACAGCGCCAACGTCTCGACCTACAACGCCCGCTTCTATGAAGGCCGTGCGGTGGAAGGCCTGATCGCCGGCCGGATGACCAAGTCGAACAAGATCGGCTACATCGGGTCGTTCCCGATCCCGGAAGTGGTCATGGGCATCAACTCGTATTATCTGAACGCCAAGAAGGTGAACCCGAACGTCGAACTGTCGGTCGTCTGGGCCTTCACCTGGTTCGATCCGGCCAAGGAAGCCGATGCTGCCAAGGCGTTGATCGATCAGGGCGTTGACGTGATTGCCTCGCACACCGACTCGACCGCACCCTTGGCAGAAGCGGCCAAGACCGAAGGCAAGGTCATCGGCTTTGGTCAGGCGTCGGACATGAGCGAATACAAGGACGGCCCGCGCGTCACCTCGATCATCGACAACTGGGGCCCGTACTATGTGGAGCGCGTCGGCGCCCTTCTGGATGGCACCTATGAGCAGAAAGACACCTGGGCGGGTATCGCCGGCGGTGAAGTGCTGATCGGCGAGATCTCGGCTTCGGTTCCGGCCGAAGTGAAGGCCGAAGCCGAAAAACTGCGCGACGATATCGCGGCAGGCACGGTGCATCCGTTCACCGGACCGATCAACAAGCAGGACGGTTCGGCCTGGCTGGCCGAGGGCGCAACCGCGCCGGACGGCGACCTTCTGGGGATGAACTTCTATGTCGAAGGCATCACCGGCGACATTCCGCAGTAAGCAGCGCCTCGTCGGCACCAACAGAAAAGGCCCCGCGCTGCGGGGCCTTTTTTCGTCCCCTGCGGGGCGGACCCGTTGGGGGGGCGCTGCCCCCCACCCTCCGGGATATTTGCGCCACAACGAAGGGGAAGCAAGACAGGGCGGGTCAGGGTTCGCCCGCCACATCCTTGTGAATGATCACATCGCACTGGGGATAGGTTTCGATGATCTTGCGTCTTAGCCCCGCGCCAATCGCATGGGCGTCGCGCAGGGGTTGGTCACCATTGAGTTCGATATGCAGGTTCACGAAGATCCGGCTGCCCGCCATCCGGGTTTTAAGGTCGTGAAAGCCGTGCAGGCCCGGCCAGTCGCGGGCGATGGCGGCGATGCCCGCGATGATTTCGGGGTCGGCGCGCCGGTCCATCAGCGCGTCCCATGCCGCCTTTCCGATACGCAGCGAGCCGAAAGCAAGGATCAGGGCCGCGCCAAGCGCCACCACCGAGTCGATCTGGCCCAGCCCGAACCGATGCGACATCCACAGGGCGGCAATCGCCCCAAGATTGGGCCCGAGGTCGGACATATAGTGCAGGCTGTCGGCCGCAACGACGCGGCTGCCGGTGCGCCGCGCCACCCGTCTTTGCCACAGCACAAGGCCGATGGTCAGCAGGATCGACAGGACCATCACCGCCATCCCCTGTTCCTGCGCCGCCAAGGGAACTGGCGTATCGGACAACAGCCGCCCGACCGAAGCCCAGCCGATCACCGCCGCAGAGATGAGGATGAAGATCGACTGCGCCAGCGCTGCCAGATCCTCGACCGAGGTATGGCCGAAGGCGTGATCTTCGTCGGCCGGGCGCGCGGCATAGATGATCGCCATCAGCCCGCCGATCGACATCATCAGATCCAGCGCACTGTCCGCCAGCGAAGCCGCGACCGAGAGCGCCTGCGTTGAACCCAGCGCCCAGAGTTTCAACCCCACGAGCACCAGCGCCACCGCCACCGAGGCCAACCCGGCAGATAGATTGAGGGCCGTGCCCTTGCCGTGTGCCATCGCAGCCTCCTGACCCTGTGCGCCCTGATCGGGCGACCGGTTTAGTCGCGGATTTCGTCGGGATCAACGCCCCAGATCTGCGTCTTTTGCACCCAGCCGTCCTGACCGCCCGCGCTTATTTCGCACCAGTCGGCCTCGCACTCTCCCAGCTTGCCAATCACCCCTTCGTCGGCAATCGCCACCAGCGCCGATCTGGCACTGGGCAGCATGTGAAGTTCGGTCTTGGGCTGGGTCACCAGCGCGGTGCGCACCCCCGAAAGAAGCGTATAGTAGATCCAGCCACCCTGACCTTCATTATCCTCGACCCGCCGCCAATGTTCGAATTCGGCGGTCACCCGCAACGGCATGTCGTAATGACGAAACACCCAGTCGATGCGGTGTTCAAGGCTGGGTCCGCGCCGCACATTGCCCTCGCGCGATTTCAGCGACACATAGCGCGGCAGCGGCAGCTTGGTCACCGACCCGACGGCGGGGTCGGCTTCTGCCGCGGCGGCGCTCTCTTCCCCAGCCTCCTGCGCGAGGGCGACCCCGCATGGCCCAAGCATCAGCGCGAGCGTCAGCCACCGAACCGCAAGCCCCATCCTGTGAACCGTCATGTTCCCCAACCTGCCCACACATCAGCCCAAAGGTGTGCCCGATAGATCTTTCGGGCTTGTGGCTTACCCGTTTGCGCTGCACTTTGCCAGCAAGGACCGGAAGACGGAAGAGAGGAGCTTTGATCATGCGCACCGAGCGGCTGACTGTTGTCGTCACGCGACGCCTGCCCGAGCCGGTGGAAACCCGGATGAAAGAGCTGTTCGACGTGGAGTTGCGCGACCCCGACGCCCCGATGAGCCGTGAAGAGCTGGCGGCCGCGATGCGGCGCGCCGACGTTCTGGTGCCCACCATTACCGATCACATAGATGCAACCTTGCTGGCACAGGCCGGCGAGCGGCTGAAGCTGATCGCCAACTACGGCGCGGGGGTCGACAATATCGATGTGTCGACCGCCCGCCAGCGCGGCATACTGGTGTCGAACACCCCGGGCGTGCTGACCGAAGATACTGCCGACATGACGATGGCGCTGATGCTTGCCGTGATCCGCCGGATTCCCGAAGGGCTTGCGGTGATGCAGTCCGGCCAATGGCAGGGCTGGTCGCCCACCGGCTTTCTGGGCGGGCGCATAGGCGGGCGGCGGCTGGGCATTTTGGGCATGGGCCGCATTGGTCAGGCGGTGGCGCGGCGCGCCAGCGCCTTCGGCATGCAGATCCATTACAACAACCGCAAGCGCCTGCGCCCGGAAACCGAAGCGGCGCTGGAAGCGACATGGTGGGAAAGCCTTGATCAGATGGTCGCCCGCATGGATGTACTGTCGATCAACTGCCCGCACACGCCTTCGACCTTCCATTTGATGAACGCCCGGCGGCTGAAGCTGATGAAACCCAGCGCCGTGATCATCAACACCTCGCGCGGCGAGGTGATCGACGAAAACGCCCTGACCCGAATGCTGCGCGCGGGCGAACTTGGCGGGGCGGGGCTTGATGTCTATGAACATGGTACCGACATCAACCCGCGCCTGAAAGAGCTGCCCAATGTCGTCCTTCTGCCCCATATGGGTTCGGCCACACTGGAAGGCCGGATCGAAATGGGCGAGAAAGTGATCATCAATATCAAGACCTTCGCTGACGGTCATCGCCCGCCGGATCAGGTGGTTCCAGGAATGCTTTAGACGCGCAACCTGCGGCAAGCGCATAGCCTCGTTGCCGACCGGATCAAGGTTCCGGCCGGTTGGTCGGCAGTGTTTTCTGACTGCCCCGCGCAGGGCCGATCAAGGTATCGAACGCCTTTCATTGCATATCTTGCACGGATCGCGCCTGTGGCGTGACTGGCCGATGATACCACAGCGATGCCGACCAGCTGTCTTGCCGCCGAACCGACTTCAGACCTTCAGCCAAGATGGTGCCTGACCGCCGGAACCGAGCCCAACACCTCTGGTCAACCGGCCCCGCCGCTGGATCAGGTCGCAAGCGACATCGTGGAATGTCGTTTTCGGACGCGAAAGGTCGGGCAGACCTTCACGACGATCGCAGTCTCTGTCAGATATGGCCCAAACGAATACCGAGGAGCCAAACCATGAAAACCCACGTCAAAGCCCTAGTCGTCGGCGGTGGTGCCGTCGGCACCGGGATCGCCTATCACCTGGCCAAAGCCGGCTGGGACACGATGCTTCTGGAACGCGACGAACTGACCTCGGGCTCTACCTGGCATGCGGCGGGGCTTCTGCCTTTGTTCAACATGGGTTATGCCACCACCCATATTCACAAATACTCCGTCGACTTTTACAAGTCGCTTGAAGCCGAAACCGGCCTGAACGCCGGCTTCGCGGTCGTGGGCAACCTGCGCATGGCCCAGACCGACGCGCGCATGGACGAATACATGCTCTATTCGTCGGTCGCCGAAACCGCTGATGTCTATCACGAATTTCTGACGCCCGCGCAGATCAAGGAACGCTGGCCGCTGGTCAGGACCGACGATCTGAAGGGTGCGATCTTCCATCCGCAGGACGGCTACATCAACCCCGCCGACGTGACCCAGGCGATGGCCAAGGGGGCGCGCCAGCATGGCGCCACGATTGAGCGCCGCTGGCAGGTGGACGGCTATCGCTGGACCGGATCGGAATGGATCGTGTCGGTCACCAAGATGATCGAACAGGGCGGCAATCTGGTCGCCTCGGACGAGAAGACCGAGATCCATGCCGAACATGTGGTCACCGCCACCGGCAACCATGCCCAACGCACCGCCCGGCTTCTGGGCATCAAGACCCCGGCGATTCCGGTTGAACACCAGTATATCGTCACTGAACCTGATCCGATGCTGCAAGAGTGGCGCAAGAACAACCCCGAACACCCGGTTCTGCGCGATGCCGACGCCAAATGGTATGTGCGCGAGGAACGCGGTGGCTGGATCCTTGGCCCCTACGAAAAGGGTGCCCCGGCGCGCTTTGAATATAACGTGCCGGAATCGTTCCGCGCCGACCTGTTCCAGCTTGATCTGGAACGGATCGAGGCGGAATACATGTCGATGATCCACCGCCTGCCCTCGTCGGAAACCGCGGGTCTCAAGGACGATTTCAACGGCCCGATCTGCTATACGCCGGACGGCAACCCGCTGGTCGGCCCGGCGCCGGGCCTGCGCAACATGTGGCTGGCGGAAGGCTTTTCGTTCGGCATCACCGCCGCGGGCGGCACCGGCCACTACCTTGCCCAGTTGATGACCGAAGGCGAGGCCGAGATCGACATGGCTTCGCTTGATCCCAAGCGCTACGGCAACTGGATGACCACCGAATATGCCGCGCGCAAGAACGAGGAATGCTACGATCACGTCTTCATCCTGCACCACCCAGACGAAGAACGCGAAGCCTGCCGTCCCCTGCGCACCTCGCCCGCCTATGACCGTCAGAAAAAGCGCGGCGCGCAGTTTGGCCAGATCAATGGCTGGGACCGGCCCAACTACTACGGTCCCGTCGATGCGCCTGCCAACTTCGACCATGACGGTCGCAGCTTCCGCCGTGGCACCTGGTGGCCCTATGCGGTGGCCGAAGCCACCGCCCTGCGCGAAACGGCGGGGCTGATTGACGCCACCGCCTTTACCAAGCACATCGTCAAAGGCCCCGGCGCCACGGCTTTCCTGGACTGGTTCACCTGCAACACCCTGCCAAAAGTCGGCCGCATCAACCTGACGTATGCGCTGACGCCAACAGGCACCACGCGCACCGAATACACGATCGTGCGCAACGGCGAGAATGACTATTACCTTGTCTCGGCAGGCGCCTGGACGGCCTATGACGCCGACTATCTGCGCAAGTGCGCGGAAGATAAGGCGCCAGAGTTCGGCTATATCGAGATCCATGACGTGACCACCCAATGGGGCGTCTTCGCGCTGGCGGGTCCGAACAGCCGCAAGATTCTGGCCGAGATCATCAAGGATGCCGAGCCCGAAACCGCGCTATCGAACAAGCGTTTCCCCTGGCTGTCGGCACGCAAGATTGAACTGGGCATGTGCCCGGTCAATGCGATCCGCGTGGCCTACACCGGTGAACTTGGCTGGGAACTGCATCACCCGATCGAGATGCAGAACTACGTGTTCGACCTGCTGATGAAGGCGGGCGAAAAGCACGGGCTGAAGCTGGTCGGCGGCCGCGCCCAGAACTGGCTGCGCCAGGAAAAGAGCTACCGCGCCTTTGGCACCGAACTGGGCCGAGATGCGACCCCGCTCGAGGCCGGTCTGCCGCGCTTTGTCGACATGTCGAAGGACTTCCAGGGCAAGCAGGCGATGATTGACAAGGGCATCCGCGCCATGTGCGTCACGTTGCTGATCGACGGACCGTCGGACGCCGATCCCTGGGGCAAGGAAGCCCTGCTGCATGACGGCAAGAAGGTGGGTCGCCTGACCTCTGGCGGCTGGTCGGTGGCGTTTGGCAAGCAGATCGGCATGGGTTACGTGCATCCCGATCTGGCCAAGCCAGGCACCAAGCTGAAAGTGCGGATGCTGCGCGAGCTTTGGGATGCGGTGGTGACCGAGGACAGCCCGTTTGACCCGTCGAACGCACGGATCCGGGTGGACGGTTAAGGTTTCGCCCCGCCTGTGGCGGGGCGACCGGGGGGGGGGGGGGGGGGGGCGCCCCCCCCCCCCCCCGTGATAAA
>CANJQT010000014.1 GCA_947476475.1 Paracoccaceae bacterium
AGAATGCTGCGGGTTCGAGGCTTGATCCACCCGACTTCGGCCGTTTGCGCGACGACAGACACCGCTCGGGGCGAAAAACGCTTGCCCAGCGAGCAAAATCAGGCGATCTTGAAGTCAAGCGGCAGGCCACTTGGGGAATGTCGGTTGATACAGGCGGCGTTCTAGCCATGGCTGGACAACACGGCTTGCGCTTCGGTGCTACGGTTGCTTTGGATGATGGCGGATCACGCAGCATGGCAAGCTTTTCACGTAATGATCGCGAGATGAGTGATCTGGATCTGGCCGCTCTTACGTCCGATCTGCGCAAATTGCATCTAGACACACTGGGCGCGCAGGTCATGACTCCAGAAGTTCATGAGACGCTGCGGCAGATGTCGGTTTATCTCACTCACTGAACCAAAGCCCCTTCGGGCTCCGCTGCGACCTGGCGTTTGCGCATATTGATCGGCTATAGGCCAGACTTGCAGCTACAGTCAGACTGGGTTTCAACCAGAAAGAGGGCGGACTTTCAACTCTTGGGCTCCTGATGGTTCAACTTTAGCATGCAGCTTTGGCCAACACGCGAGGCTTGCATGCAGCGGATTGATCATAACGGATCAATATCACCCTCAGACCGCAATGAGTGAAATCCACGGACGAAACCTCCAAGATCACCGACCGATATCGCATCCCGCAGTCCCTGCATCAACTCTTGGAAATAATGCAGATTGTGCCAGGTCAGCAGCATTGAAGAAATGATTTCGCCCGACCGCATCACATGGTGCAGATATGCACGCGAATAGTTTCTGCAGGCAGGACACGTGCATTGTTCGTCTAATGGCCGGGGGTCATCGGCATGGCGCGCATTCTTGATGTTCACCTGCCCGCGCCGCGTCCAGGCCTGGCCAGTGCGCCCGGAACGGGACGGCAATACGCAGTCCATCATGTCGATGCCACGTTCAACTGCGCCCACAATATCGTCGGGCTTTCCCACACCCATCAGATAGCGCGGCTTGTCAGTTGGCAACATATCCGGCGCGTAATCGAGGACCGAGAACATCACCTCCTGCCCCTCGCCCACCGCAAGGCCGCCGACCGCATAGCCATCAAAACCGATCTCTTTCAGCTTTTCAGCGCTTTCGGAACGCAGGTCTTTCGTCACCCCCCCTTGCTGGATGCCAAACAGCGCATGACCCGGGCGGTCGCCAAATGCCTCGCGCGACCGGCGCGCCCATCGCATCGACAGGCGCATACTTTCTGCCACCTTATCAACGGATGCCGGCAGGGCCGGGCATTCGTCAAAGCACATGACAATGTCTGAGCCGAGAAGCTTCTGGATCTCCATGCTGCGCTCTGGACTAAGCATATGCTCTGACCCGTCGATGTGCGACTTGAACCGCACACCCGCCTCGCTCATCTTTCGCAAATCCGCCAGGCTCATCACCTGAAACCCGCCGGAATCGGTCAGAATCGGGCGGTCCCAGTTCATGAACTTGTGCAGCCCGCCCAACCGGGCAATACGTTCGGCGGTTGGGCGCAACATAAGGTGATAGGTGTTGCCCAAGAGAATATCGGCCCCCGTTGCGCGCACGCTTTCTGGCAGCATCGCTTTGACGGTGGCAGCTGTGCCAACCGGCATGAAGGCTGGCGTCCTGATCTCGCCCCGAGGGGTGGAAATCATGCCCGCTCGGGCCCGGCCATCGGTGGCGTTCAAGGAAAACGAAAAGCGCTGTGTCATGATGGGCTCGCTCTTAGCTTACGGGCAACCAAATGCCCAGTGAGTCGGGATCAGTCGAGGTCAGGCGCAAACGCCCCGGCCAAGGTCGATCTGATTTGTTGCTCGCAATGGGCAGAGAGCTCCTTGCGCGAGGCAAAGGCATCAACCTGCACAGGATCATGAAACACGACCTCGACACTGCCCTGGCGCGGTGCCGCAAGGGTGAGCAGCAAATGCGGCGCAAGCGCCATCGTGCCCCACCAGCCGTAAAAACGCGGGTCGTGACCCGGCGGCGCGCGATAGATGACCGTAACAGGCTGGATCTGCATCACATGCTCTAGGCCATGAGTATAAAAAGCTGCAAAAAGCGTCGACTTGAACGGTAAAACCCGACGCCCGTCGGTGGATGTTCCCTCCGGGAAGAACAGCAGACGGTGACCTGCGCGGATGCGGCTTTCGAACAACTCCTGCTGACCCTTGGCTTCCTTGGCATTGCGGGCGATGAAGACCGTGCCTGTGGCGCGCGCCAGCCAACCGATGACAGGCCATCCGCCGACTTCGGACTTCGACACAAAATATATCCGCTGGCAGGCATTGAGTGCGAAGATATCAAGCCACGAGGAATGGTTGGCAACGATAGCCCCCCGATGTCCCATGGGGCGACCGCGAACAAGATACCGAATGCCAAGAATGACAAACGCCAGACGACTTACGGCCTGCGTAATGTAAGGCGTCAGGGGGCGCCGAGGCGCAAAAACCGGCGCTTCGATCAGTCTGGCAACCAACAAAAGCAGCAGACCTCCATAGGTCACAACGCCCAGCAACACCCCACGCACCAGAGCCAGAACCCAACCCAAAGGTGCCACTGTCACCTTTTCGGGTGTTTCGTCAGGATTCCAGGTGATCACACCTTCGCCTCGTGCTTGCGCGTATAGAACTCGCGGTGGCGGTCGCTCATTGCCTTGGTATCCATCAGAAGACACACATCGGTTGTGTTGAAACTGTGATCCACATAGGCGCCGTCGCCAACAAGGCCGCCAAGACGCAGATAGGCCTTGATCAGGGCAGGCATGGCCACCATAGCCGTGCGCGGGTCCAGGTTGGCGGCCGGCAGAAGATCCATGGATTGCCTGACGCGTGATGTTACCCGCAACGCCTCGGGGGCAAGATGGTGGTGGTGAAGCCAGGCAAGCGGCAGCTTCAGCGCCTCAATGTCAGTGCCATGAAAGGAAGCGACACCAAAAAGAATTTCGATCTCATTCTTCAGCACATAGTCCGCCAGCCCGTTCCAAAGCAGGAACATGCCTGTTCCGCCGCGATGTTCGGCATCCACGCATGAACGCCCCAATTCAAGCAGACGACGCCCGCTTTGGCGCAATGGGGTCAGATCATATTCGCTGTCACAGTAGAACCGCCCGAAAGGCGTGGCCCGATCAGACGGCAAAAGCCGGTAAGCACCGATCACATGTTCCAGCCGTGTTTCGTCACGTGCTGTGTCGACCAAGATCAGATGGTCGTTGATACCGTCAAATTCGTCGCGTTCATACCGCCCGGCGTGATCCACCAAAGGCCCGTCGCCACCCAGTTCCTCAACAAAAACCCGATAGCGCAGCCTTTGCGCGGCCAGTAGATCTGCCTCACTTAAAGCGAGGCGAACTTGGAAAGATGACGGTTCTGCTGTCATTAGTTGCGGCGGTCCGGCCATCTTGGCAAACGTTTTCAGGTTTGTAGGGTCATCCACACTCTTTGGCAACAAATTCGGTTTGACACACGTTAAGCGTGTATTAACCTATTCTCGGCACTCCTTGGGCAAGTCCTGCGGATGAACCAACTGCAAAGCAACATGGATGCCGTTGATGACCACTTTGCCCCGATGTTCAAAGTTTACCGTAACCTTGGACCCGATGCGCGACTGTATCTGACCAACCCCCCAATCTGACTGCAGGGGGTGGGTTACCAGCATTCCAGGCGCCAGAAATTCAAACATCGACCGCCACAGCCCGAGAGTAAAATGGAAATAGAGCCCACGTTGACAGAAAAAACTGCTGATCTCACTGCCCTTCTGGGCTCGCGCATCTGCCATGACCTTATCAGCCCGTTGGGTGCAATCAGCAATGGGGTTGAACTGCTTTTGATGTCGGGCGCCTTGCCTGGCCCCGAAATCGCACTCATCTCTGAAAGCATCGCAGCCGCCAATGCAAGGATCCGGATCTTCCGCGTGGCATTCGGCGCCGCAGCCGCCGGTCAGTCAATTGCACAATCGGAAGTCCTGTCGATCCTTCAGGACATGAACCGTGGCGGGCGGATGCGGATAGATTGGCAGGCTTCAGCCTCTGCCAGCCGCCGTGATATCAAACTGGCCTTCCTGTCGCTTCTCTGCTTGGAAAGTGCCATGCCGCGCGGCGGCAGCGTCACCGTCTGCTCAGGTGAACAGGATTGGACGATCCAGGCGCACGGCGCACGGCTCAAGATCGACTGGCAGATTTGGAACCGGATCACGGGCCGTTCAGCGGGCCAACCCCTTGCCGCAACTCACGTCCAATTTGCGCTCTTCGCCGATGAGGCCCGCCGACAGGGGCGCATGATCAGGCTGGCCGCCGACGAAAACAAAATCGAACTGACCTTTTAGGTACGCACCGTTCCGTCACCCGTTACCAGATACTTGAAGCTGGTCAACTGCTCGGCCCCGACGGGTCCGCGTGCATGCAGCTTGCCCGTGGCAATACCGATCTCAGCCCCCATGCCGAATTCGCCGCCGTCTGCAAACTGGGTCGAAGCATTGCGCATCAAGATCGCACTATCGAGCCGAGTAAAGAACCGTTCAGCCGTCGCGTCATTCTGTGTCAGGATTGCCTCGGTATGGCTCGACCCATAGCGTCGGATGTGGGCGATAGCCTCATCCACGCCGTCCACCAGCTTCGCCGCAATGATCTTGTCCAGGAACTCACGGCCAAAATCGTCGGCTGCCGCCTTCACGGTTCCGGGCACTTTCAGCAATTCACCCTCGGTGCGCACCTCAACCCCAGCCTTAAGCAGGTCTTCGATCAAAATCGCCCCATGCCTGGTGTAAAACTGCCAGTCGATCAGCAGGCATTCCGCGGCACCACAGATACCGGTGCGCCGTGTCTTCGCGTTCAGCACCACAGCCCGCGCTTTTTCCAGATCCGCGTCGCGGTCGGCATACACATGGCAGATGCCTTCAAGATGGGCAAAAACCGGCACCCGCGCCTCGGCCTGCACCAGCCCGACCAGCCCCTTCCCGCCACGAGGCACAATCACGTCGATGAAATCTATGGCCCGCAACATGTCACCTACTGCGGACCTATCACGCGTAGGCACCAACTGGATTGCATCCGGCGAAAGCCCCGCCTGCTTCAATCCTTCCACCATGCAGCCATGAATGGCGGTCGATGAGTGAAAGCTTTCCGATCCTCCGCGAAGGATCACTGCATTCCCGGCCTTCAGGCACAAAGCCCCCGCATCGGCCGTCACATTCGGACGGCTTTCAAAAATCACGCCCACGACGCCCAAAGGCGTCCTGACACGTTGGATGTGAAGTCCCGACGGCATATCCCATTCGGCCATTACCTGACCCACGGGATCCTTCTGTTCGGCCACAGCGCGCAACCCGTCGACAATGCCGCGAATCCGCCCCTCGTCCAACATCAGCCGATCCATCATCGCAGCCGAAAGACCTTTGGATTCTGCAAAAGCCAAATCCTCGCAGTTGGCATCAAGAATGGCCTGCCGCCGTTCCCAAACCATATGGGCCGCCGAAATCAGAGCTGCATATTTCCGCTCCTGCGATACATATGCCAGCTCGGTGGCCGCAGCCTTGGCTCGTGCGCCCATTTCGGCAATAAGCCCGGAATTCCCCCTCATCCGTCGCCCTTTCATTCTGGTCAAATATTCCCGCCAGAAGCTTCCTCTGCCAACAAAGAAACCGACATCAACCGTTGCGCATCCAAAATCCTTGGAGAAGGAACTTCCGGCGCGCCTTTAGATAACCATATCATCCCGATGGATCAGCGCCGCGCGGCCCGCATAACCCAGGATCGCCTCGATCTCGGCTGACTTGTGGCCTGCAATCGCCTTGGCCTCAATTGCCGTGTAGCGAATAAGCCCCTTGCCCAGGGCTTCGCCCTCTGGCCCAAGGATTGCCACCGGCTCGCCACGCCCGAAAGTGCCGGTCACCGACCGAACACCCGCCGGCAGCAGTGACTTGCCGCCGCGCAACGCCACGACAGCCCCCGCATCAACCCGCACCTCGCCTTTCGGCTTCATCGCCCCAATCCAGCGCTTGCGCGCAATCTGCGGATCTGCGTCTGGCAAGAACCAGGTCCGGTTGGCGCCATTTGCCAGCGCCGTCAGCGGTCGCGCCACTGAACCTTCCATGATGGCCATCGCGCAACCGCCCGCCACGGCAGTTTTCGCTGCCATTAACTTCGTCTTCATTCCGCCCTTGGACAGGCCAGAAATGGGGTCCCCCGCCATTGCTTCGATTTTTGGCGTGATCTTCTCGACCAGATCAAAGCGCGTGGCGGCCGGGTCTTCCTTGGGGTTGGCGGTGTAGAACCCGTCAACATCCGACAACAGCACCAACTGATCCGCCCCGACGGTCACTGCAATCTGGGCAGCCAGCCGGTCATTGTCACCAAACCGAATTTCGTCGGTGGCTACAGTGTCATTCTCGTTCACGATCGGCACCACACCGGCCCCCAACAACGTTTCCATTGTCGCGCGGGAATTAAGATAGCGCCGCCTGTCTGCCGTGTCTTCCAGCGTCACCAGCACCTGGCCCGTGGTGATCCCATGCGGAGCCAACACCTCTTCATAGGCCCTCGCAAGCCTGATCTGCCCCACAGCCGCTGCTGCTTGCGCCTGCTCCAGTGCCAGTTCGCCGGTAGGCCAGCCAAGTACGCCGCGCCCCAGTGCAATTGAACCAGAGGACACTATTATCACGTCGGTACCGCGCGCCTTTGCCTCGGCCACATCCAGAGCGAGCGCCTCAAGCCAATCACGCTTGAGCCCCTTAGCGCGATCCACCAACAGGGCCGAGCCAATCTTGACGACCAATCGGCGAGCTTTGGCAATATCGGGGCTCAGGGTTGCCATGTTCCGTCCTCGGCTGCATCGGTGACCTTGTTGCCGGCAATCTGCGCATATAGCGCGCGCAGAACTTCGTTCACGCCCTGTTTCGACACTCCCGACATCAGGAACACCGGCCCGCCGACAGCCTTCTCCAAAGCGCGCCTACGGACACCAAGGGTCTTGGCATCCAATGCGTCAATCTTGTTCAGCGCAGTTATCCGGGGCTTAAGGGCAAGATCGGGCGAATAGGCCTCCAACTCGGTGATGATCGTGCGGTAGTCCTTGGTGATGGTGGACGAGGTTCCGTCAACAAGATGCAAAAGGATCGAGCAGCGTTCGACATGGCCAAGGAACAGGTCGCCCAGTCCCCGCCCCTCGCTTGCCCCTTCGATCAGGCCGGGAATGTCGGCCATCACAAATTCCTTGCCGTCAATGCCGACAACCCCAAGGTTCGGGTAAAGTGTCGTGAAAGGGTAGTCGGCGATCTTTGGGCGGGCGTTCGAGGTTGCCGCAAGAAAGGTTGACTTGCCCGCGTTGGGCAGACCCAGCAGGCCAGCATCCGCAATCAGCTTCAGCCGCAACCAGATGGTGCGTTCGATCCCCTCTTGCCCCGGATTGGCACGGGCAGGGGCACGATTGGTCGAGCTTTTGAAATGAAGGTTGCCAAAGCCGCCGTTGCCGCCGCGTGCCAGACAGACACGCTGCCCGACCTCGGTCAGATCGGCGATGACGGTTTCCTCGTCTTCATCTATCAGTTCGGTGCCGACGGGCACGCGCAGGATGATGTCTGCGCCGTTGGCTCCGGTCATCTGACGGCCCATGCCGCCCTGACCGTTGGTGGCAAAGAAATGCTGCTGATAGCGAAAGTCGATCAGAGTGTTCAGCCCGTCAACCGCCTCAGCCCAGACCGAACCGCCATTGCCGCCGTCGCCGCCATCAGGTCCGCCGAATTCGACAAACTTTTCACGCCGGAAGCTGACGCAGCCGTTGCCGCCGCCGCCCGAACGGATATAGACTTTGCACAGGTCGAGAAACTTCATCGGATCAGCTTTCAAGCAGGGTTGGACTGGCGATAATGCGACCAGCGTGATTAGGCAAGGGGCGGAGCCGGTTTTGCCTCCATCCCCGCAAGTTGTCGTGTCGGCCAGTCAAGGCGCGACAGCCGCACACGGATCAACTGCTGCACCTGCCCGGTTGACTGCGCCTGCCAGTTGATGGTTTCGATATGGCGAAATCCAATCTTGGTAAGCACGCGACCCGACGCTTGATTTCCCACATAATGGCCGGACTCGACATCTCCAAGGTTCGGATCGATGAAATGAGCGTTCAGAACGGCCGCCGCCGCCTCTGCAGCATAACCCCTTCCCCAGAAGCGCCGTGCCAACCAATACCCCAATTCCCCGCCATTCCCGATCACGCCTGCAGAGCCGGTCTCATCGTCTACGGCCCAGATCTCGCCAGGCAGGGCGCGCGCATGAAACTCCCGAAAATCTGCTGCTGTCTAGGGATGCGGCACAACGGTCAGCCGGCGCGACACGGTTATGTCGTCCAGTGCCACGACCAGTGCCGCCTCGTCCGAAAGGACGAAAGGGCGCAGCCAGAGCCGCGCCGTCTTCAGAAAACAATCGACCATGCGGATCAGGCCATCTTTCGCACGTAGGTCCATGTCGGCACCTTGGCATTGCGCGCCACCGACCAGGCTTCCGCATCACCAAGATAGTCAAAGCCCGCATTGACCAGAACACGCGCCGATCCGGGATTGTCCTGAAACACCTCGGCAAAAAGGGTGCGCGATGCATGCGGGTTGGCGGCAACTATCGCTTGCACAGCTTCAGAGGCAAAGCCCGTGTTCCACAGCCCAGGCGCCACCCAAAAGCCGACCTCAGACTGATCGCGATCCACGCGCATCAGGCTGACAAGGCCCAGCACCTCGGCCTGTCCTTGCGCCGATCCGTCCAGCACCCAGACATCCTCGTTGCGCCTCTCCGAAAGGGCGCGCGCGACAAAGCCTTCGGCGGCCCCTGGCGGCAGAGGATGGGGGATGGATCGCGTGCCTTCCGCCAGACGCCGGTCGGAAGTGTAAAGTGCTATGAGACCCGCATCCGATGGCTTGATTGGGCGAAGAACAAAACGGCCAGCTTCAAGGATGGGCTGCAATAGAATCTGTTCAGGCCTCACGTCTTCTCTCCTTTGGGACCCGTGATCCTTCGGGGCTGCAATAGCCCCTTGAGATACAAGGTGGGACCCGCGGGGTGCGGGGGCAAGCATGTCATGCAATCTCGCAACTGAATTCATCAACTGCATGACATAGCCTCGTGCTGAGCAATGGGGTGCGCCCCACACCGATTGACGGATCCGATGCAGAGTAAGACAAAAAGATCACCAAAATCCTGTGGTTGGGCGAGATGCCCAACAAGAACAGGTGGCAAACGCGTCTCGGCACCACTCCCCTGACGGCAAGATCGGCCATCGACTGCAGGCGCAGAAAGGTTGCGCGGGAAGCAATCCACATTCACCAAGAAAGAGTGTAATTGTTTCTTTTTTTGCGCAGCGGACGTTGGCCCGCGTGAAGCGAATCCCGAAGATACTCTCGTCTGGTCTGGAAAAGCGAGTATGCGGTCGTGCGCGGCCATGGCGATGTCTTTCCGGTTGGTGCCCCGGTCCCCGCCTGACAAATGGCAAGAGGACCGGCGTTTCTGCCGATCCCCTTGCTGAACTTTCGTTCTTCTCGGTGTGTCGGCTTACTCGGCCGCCTCCGCTTTAGGGAGGACCGAGATGAAGGTGCGGCCTTTAAGGCCCTTCTTGAAGGTGACGTGGCCTTCAGTCACGGCAAAGATCGTGTGGTCACGGCCCATGCCAACGCCATTACCTGGGAACCAGGTAGTACCGCGTTGACGGACGATGATGTTGCCGGGAATGGCTTTTTCGCCACCGTAAAGTTTCACGCCAAGACGGCGACCCGCAGAATCGCGACCGTTGCGTGAGGAACCGCCTGCTTTCTTGTGTGCCATTGGTCTTTCTCCTTACGCTTCAGTTTTCTTCGACGCGCGCTTGGCCTTGGGGGCTTCGGCGGCGACGGGGGCGTTGTTGTGAGCAGCAACGCGGGCGGCATGGGTACCGGTCGCAGGCGCCACACCCGACTTGTCGCCACCCGAGGCGAGGATGTCGGTCACACGCACCAGCGTCAGCTGCTGACGGTGGCCACGGGTCCGCTGCGAAGAATGCTTGCGGCGGCGCTTGTGGAAGGTGATGACCTTGTCGGCCTTGATATTGTCGATCACTTCGGCCTGAACGGCGGCACCAGCAACCAGCGGTGCGCCCAGAACCGGCGCGTCGCCACCGATCATCAGAATTTCGTTGAACTGGATCTTGTCACCAGCAGAGGCGGCCAGAAGTTCCACGCGCAGCACATCGCCCGCCTGAACCTTATACTGTTTGCCGCCTGTCTTGAGGACCGCGAACATGGGTCTTTCCTTCATCATCTTCCGCATCCTCTGGCCCCCTTTTCAGGGCGTTTATGGCAAAAGCCGCCTCGGACAGCGCGCTCCACGGTGGAAGCGTCATTGCAAAAATATGCCCCGGCCCGAGTCGTTAGACCCGCCGCGACCGGGGGCTTATCGGGTGCGGCGGCCGCAAAGTCAAGCGGGCTTGGGCGGATTACCCCAAATAGGCCAACCACGGAAAGGTTTCGAGAAGCCAGTACGACAAACGCGAGAAGGCTCCCGTAATCAGCGCCACCCCAACCAGGAGGAGCAAGACGCCCATAGCCTTCTCGATGGCGCCCATGTGGGGCTTCATGCGCTTCATGACCGCCAGAGACCGTGTCACGAAGACCGCTGCCAACAAGAATGGAATGCCCAAGCCAACCGCATAGACAGCCAGCAAGGCTGTTCCACGCGTTAGGGAAGCTTCCGATGCTGCCAACGAAAGGATGGCACCCAGTTGCGGGCCAATACAGGGCGTCCACCCAAAGGCAAAGGCAAGGCCCAGGAAATAGGCCCCAAGACTTGAACCGCCCTGATCACCCGCATCAAGCCGCGCCTCGCGGTCAAGCAAAGGAATTCGCAAGACATGCAAGAAATGCAGCCCGAGTAAAATGACAATTGCGCCAGAAACCTTGGTCATCGCCCCCTGATATTGCAGGAACACCCTTCCCAGTGCTGATGCGGCAAAGCCCATGAACAGGAAAACAGTTGACAGCCCAAGCACGAAACACAGCGCCGGCACCACAGCCGAACGTCGCCGTCCAGACGCCCCGGTCAGTTCCCCCATGCTTATCCCGCTCATGTAGGCCAAATAGGGCGGGACGACAGGCAAAACGCACGGGCTTAGAAACGACAAGATGCCCGCAATCAGGGCGATCAGGGCGGCCAAGCCGAAGCCGGCATCAAGAAGCGATACATCGAACATGAGCATGTCATTACAATCAAAATGCGCGCACGTCACGAACCGAACCTGTGTCTGGCATCACAAGCCCGTGGACAAAGCCAACCGGTTTGCCTACCCGACTGTCATGATTTGGGATGAAGACATAGACGCGATCGGCCTTTTGTGCCCCCTGCCCGTTCTTAAGGCACAAAAGCGCCTCGCCGGTATGGCCGCGGGGGCAGTTTTGCGCCTGCGCGCATCCGACCCCGCCTCTTGGGTGGACGTGCCGCATTTTTGCGCAAGCGGCGGCCACGTCTTGCTTTCAGCCGAAGATGCGGAAGGCATAAAGACCTATCTGATCCGACGCGGGCCAGTCCGGACCTAGGCCAACGGCATGGCGGTAATGCAGAAGCGGCCCCGAATCAAATCCGGGGCCGCCTGTTTTGGGTTCGTCCGTTTAGGCCTCAGGCCTTTAGCGGCCCAGCGACCACCAGCCGCGTTTCTTCGGCTTGTCGCCGGCAGCCTCTTCGGGTTCTGCCGCCGGCGCTGGGGCAGACAACGAAGGATCTGGCTGCAAAACCGTCGTGGCTTCTGGCACGACTGGCTCTGGCGCGGGCGTTGCCGTTTCAGCCTGAACAGCTTCCAGCGGAGCATCCATCACCAGATCAGCGGCTTCAGCCTCGGCTTTTGCAACGGCCGGCTTCTTGGCACGCGAGCGGATCGCCTTGGCCTTTGGCTGCTCAGGCTGCGCTTCTGGTTCGGGAGCAACATCAACCACGGCGTCAGCCATAGCTGCGGGCACTTTTCTTGCACGTGACGGACGTTTGGCCTTCGGCTTTTCAGCGGCTGTCTCGTCGACTGCAACTCCAGCAGCCTCAGTCGCAACAGATACGACGGCTTCCGCGGCAGGCTCGTTGACAGTCTCAACCTGCGTTTCACCTTCGATCGGGGCTTCGCCATCACCGCGCCGCGAGCGGCCTCCGCGCGACCGTGACCGTTTGCGCCCGCCGGTCTTGGCGACAGGGGATTCCGACTGCGCGTCTGCATCTGTCGCCTCGGCAGCGTCCTCTTCGTCGGCGTCACCGGCCTCAGCGGCTTGATCGGCTTGTGTGCCCTCGCCTTCGCGCGGACCGCCCTTACGGCGACGCCGACGGCGGCGCTTCTTGCGCTTCGACGGATCGCCATCGGCGTCCGCTTCTGTACGGGCCGTCGGCGTGCCAGACTCGCGCGCCTCTGGAGCCGTGGCCTCGACCTCGTCTTCAACCTCGTCTTCGATTTCCTCGTCCTCGACGATGTCCTCGTCCTCCTCCTCGTCCATCATGGTCGTGTTCACCGACACGACAGGCGAAGTGAACTCGGGCACGACTCGCGTCGCGGTCTTGAACTTTTCAAGACTGAAATCTGGGCTGATAAGCGACGGGTCGGCCTCGATCCGGACAGAAAGGCCATAACGCAGCTCGATCCCTGCGACATGTTCGCGCTTCTGGTTCATCAGGAAGTTCACCACCGCGACCGGGGCCTTCAAAAGAACCTCACGCGACCGTTTGCGGGTTCCTTCTTCCTCGATCTGACGCAGGATCGACAGGGCCAGACTGTCATCCGACCGGATGATGCCCGTACCATGGCAATGCGCGCAAGGCTGCGTTGTCGACTCCAGCATGCCGGGACGAAGCCGCTGGCGGCTCATCTCCAGCAAGCCGAAACCCGAAATGCGCCCCACCTGAATCCGCGCCCGATCAGTTTTCAGCTTTTCCTTCAGACGCTTCTCGACGGCTGCATTATTCTTGCGCTCTTCCATGTCGATGAAGTCGATGACAATCAGTCCTGCAAGGTCGCGCAGGCGTAACTGGCGCGCCACTTCTTCGGCGGCCTCCAAGTTGGTCTTCAGCGCGGTTTCCTCGATCGAGCCTTCCTTTGTGGCACGCCCCGAGTTCACGTCGATGGCCACCAAAGCCTCGGTCACGCCAATAACGATATAGCCACCGGACTTAAGCTGGACGGTCGGGTTGAACATACCACCCAGATAGCTTTCCACCTGGAAACGCGCGAAGAGCGGAAGCGATTCATTGTAATGCTTCACGTTTTTGGCGTGGGACGGCATTATCATTTTCATGAAGTCCTTGGCGGCGCGATAGCCTTTCTCGCCTTCGACCAGAACCTCATCAATGTCCTTGTTGTAAAGATCGCGGATCGATCGCTTGATCAGATCGCCCTCCTCGTAGATCGGCGCGGGGGCAATGGATTTCAGCGTGAGATCGCGGATCTGTTCCCACAGCCGCATCAGATATTCATAGTCGCGCTTGATTTCCGACTTGGTGCGCTGGCTGCCTGCGGTGCGGATGATCAGGCCGGCACCTTCCGGCACCTCCATCTCGCCCGCGATTTCCTTCAGCTTCTTGCGGTCGACCACGTTGGTAATCTTGCGCGAAATGCCACCACCACGCGCAGTGTTGGGCATCAACACGCAATAGCGACCAGCAAGCGACAGATAGGTCGTCAGTGCCGCACCCTTGTTGCCGCGCTCTTCCTTGACCACCTGCACCAGCATGATCTGGCGCACCTTGACCACTTCCTGAATCTTGTAGCGACGCGCACGCGGACGGCGGGGTTGGCGGATTTCCTCGGATACGTCTTCATCGGCGACAGACTCGATCTCAGGGTCGCTGTCCGAGGCGTGATCCGCAGCCACATAGGGTTCGTCCCGCTGTTCGCCATTGCTGTCAGGATCAGCCACAAACGCCTGATCCCCATCGCCATTCGGCTCGGCGCGCGCATCAGAGAAACTGGTGGCATCGTGCGCCTGGTCATCGGACATGTCGATAACCGCCATGCCGGGAATGTCGTCAGACGAGCGGACATCCGACGTTTCGGCAGTAGCTTCCGCTTTGCGCTGCGGGCGCGAACGCGAACGATTACGATTGCGGTTGCTCTCCTCAGCTTCTTCAGCCTCGGCAAAAGCGCGCTCTTCCGCAAGCAGGGCTTTGCGATCCGCTACCGGGATCTGGTAGTAATCCGGGTGGATTTCCGAGAATGCCAGAAAGCCATGGCGGTTCCCGCCGTAGTCGACGAAAGCCGCTTGAAGCGACGGTTCAACCCGGGTGATTTTCGCCAGATAGATATTTCCGGCCAGTTGCCGTTTGTTTACGGTCTCAAAATCAAATTCTTCGACCTTGTTTCCGTCCACCACCACAACGCGGGTTTCTTCCGCGTGGGTGGCATCGATCAGCATTTTCGTTGCCATTGAAGGATCCATACACCGAAAGCCGCCCCACCCCTGGCGGGGCAAGACGGCTAACGGCGGTTTTTGCTAAGGCGACCAGTGGCGCGGAAAAGGCAAAGGGTGCGGCGTTTGGCCTGCCCCCTTGTGCCTGTTCAAAATGCGCGCGTTGCATCGCGTTTCTCGTTTCCGGAGCCATATGGCCCCCGTTCATCGACCCCGCCTTTGTCAGAGGAGAGGAATTCCCCGGCCTTGCGACCGCCTTCCGCTTTGCATCTCATCACCCATCTGGGGCAGTCCGACGCAAAGCTGCGAAACTGTTGGGCGGGGCGCGTCAAAGCGCGCGCCGTCCGCCACATGGTCACATTAGCGGTGTTCCGGACGGAAAGACAATGGCTTTTTGCCCAGCGGCCAACTCTGCGGCGCATTCACTGGCAATGCAAACACCGCCGGCGGGCGGCCACGCAGATGTTTCAAGAGGACTTATCCCCAGGATTTTCCCTGTAATACTAGGCCGAGCCTGCGCCTCTCAAAGATAATCCTGACGCTGCAAACCGTATTTGGCCATCTTTTCGTTCAACGTCCGGCGCGGAAGGCACAGTTCGTCCATCACTGCGGTGATCGAACCTTTGTGTCGGCGCATCGTATTGTCGATCAGCATCTTTTCGAAGCTTTCGACATATTCCTTCAGCGGCTTGCCTTCAGTCGTCATTGTCGCTGCGGTTTCTTCGTTGTCGGCCATCAACAAAGACGCAATCGAACCCGAGCCCCGACGGTTCTGCAACACCGCCCGCTCTGCCACATTGATCAGCTGACGAACATTGCCTGGCCAAGGTGCCTGAAGAAGCTGAGCCGCCTCCTGCGCTGTAACCTGGGGGGCCTCACAGCCATACTCTTCGGCAAACTGTTCGGTCATCCGGGCGAACAGGGTCAAAATATCTTCACCCCGTGCCCGCAACGGCGGAATGACAATCTTCAGTGCCGACAGACGGTAATATAGGTCAGGTCGAAGCGTGTCTTCTGCCGCATGGCCCTGTTCATGGTCATTGCAGATGCCAACGATACGGGTTTCCGCAGGGGTGCCTTGATCATTGATGAACGTGAGAAGCCTGGCCTGCAGGGCCTGGCTAAGCGACTCGATATCCTCCAACACCAGGGTTCCGCCACGGGCCTCTTCGACCAGCGGGATCTGCCCGCCATCACCCATAGGTCCGAACAACCGGGCAGAAAGCATGTCTTCTGCATAGGCCGCGCAACTGACCACCACAAACTTCTTGCCAGCACGCGGGCCCACGGCATGCAATGCATGCGCGACCAGCGTCTTGCCTGTGCCGGTTTCTCCATCGATCAGTACATGGCCGTCTGCCTGACCAAGGTCGAGAATATCCTCGCGCAGCCGCTCCATCGCCGCCGAACCACCGACCAGCTTCTTCATGATCGTCGTACCATCAGCCAACTCGCGGCGCAGGGCGCGATTGTCGAGCGTCATGCGCCGGCTCTGGCTAGCCTTCTTGGCCAGTTCGGTCATCCGGTCGGGGTTAAAGGGCTTTTCAAGGAAATCGAAAGCTCCGACCCGCATCGCCTCGACGGCCATCGGCACGTCGCCGTGGCCGGTAATCATGATCACCGGCAGGCCACTGTCGAGGCTCATCAGCTTCTTCAGGAAGGCCATGCCATCCATGCCCGGCATTTTGATATCTGAAACCACGACGCCCGGATAATCCGCGCCTATGGTTTTCAGTGCTTCTTCAGCCGAGGGAAAGGTCTCGGTATCGAAACCGGACAGCGCCAGCCACTGGCTGATCGACTGACGCATATCCTGTTCGTCATCGACAATCGCCACTTTCATCGCACGCGCCATAATATCACTCCGCCGCTTTAGTCTTCTGCTTCAGGATCGGCAACTGGACCTCAAAGACTGCCCCACCGCCGGTTCCGCCGTCTGTCGGCACATTGCGCGCGGTCAGTCGGCCCCCTAGGTCGTTGACGATCCCGGATGAAATGGCAAGCCCCAGCCCAACACCCTCCCCGGGCTTCTTGGTCGTATAAAAAGGCTCGAAAAGGCTATCGAGATTTTCAATCCCGTGGCCATTGTCGCGCACGGTCAAAAGCACCATCTGGCCGGTCGTCAGCAACAGATCAATCTGCGGATGCGGGACATCCTTGGTGGCGTCCAGCGCGTTGCGCAAGAGGTTGATGATCACCTGTTCAAGGCGGATCCGATCAGCCAGAACCATCACCGGCAATCGCGGTATGGTGCGGGTAATCTTGACCGACCGCGTGCGCAATGTGGGCTCCATCATCGACAGCGCCCCTGACACACAAGATCGAACGTCTATTGGCTCAAACGCCTCTCCGCCCTTGCGCGCATAGCTCTTCAACTGGCGCGTGATCGCCCCCATCCGTTCGATCAGGTCGTCGATACGCTGGAACGAGGACATCGCTTCCTCGGGTCTTTTGCGCTGCAGTAAAAGCCGGGCTCCGGCGAGGTAGGTTTTCATCGCCGCGAGCGGCTGATTCAATTCATGGCTGACCGAAGCTGACATCTCGCCCAAAGCCGCCAACTTGGACGACTGCGCAAGCGTCTGTTCGGCAACCGCCAGATCCTTTTGCGCCTTTTCGCGTTCGGCGATTTCTTGCTGCAAGCGCGTATTAAGAAGGCGAAGTTCCGCCGACTCTCGCCGGATCAAGGCTGTCTCCACCTGCGCGCGGCGTGACAGAAAGAAGAAAGCGATCGCAAGGAACAGCGCGAAACCCATGATTTCCAGCGCCAACACCGCATTCACCCGGTCGCGGATCGAATCGTAGGTCGTAAAGCTGACCAGTCGCCAGCCCTGAAACGGGATCCGCAACTCTGACCGCATCACTGCGACACCGCGCACATAGGCATCAGGTGACCGGCGGGTCCAGTCTGTAGTTGCTTGTATGGCCCGCTGGATGGCCGAGGGTGGCGACTGCACCGCCAGCGCCTCGTCTATCTGCAAGCCGCGCCACAAGGGCTCGGTTGCAAGGATCACCCGGTTGGTGCTGTCCAGAACAACGACAGCGTCTGTCTCACCCGCCCAGGCCTGCTCGAACCGGCTAAGATCGACCCCCACCATGATCACGCCGACCCGCCTGTTATTGGCATAGACTGGTCGCGAAAATGCGAAGTCAAACCCGCCCTCCTGTGGCTCAAACACCGAAAAGACCGAGTCATTGACGCGCTGGGCCTGTACGAAACCTTCATTGTTCGCCAAATTCTGCCCAAGACGGGTGCGATCTGTAGCGGCGACCACACGCCCGCCAGTGTCAAGCAGCAGGATCGACGAAGCACCAATTTCGCGCTGCGCCGAAATCAGACGCTGCGAAGTGCTGGTATAGCCCGAGCGATCCAATGCGTCGATCAGTTCCGGGTCACGGGCCAGCAGCAATGGCACAACCGAGGTTCGCTGCAGTTCAGACATGATCTGGCCGGAAAACAACGCCTGCCGAAGATCCGCGCTGTTGTGGGTGGATTCGGTGAACCGGGCACTCAGAAAGGCGTTGGTCGCCCAGATGATGGCGACGGCCGCAATGATGAAGAAAGTGAAAAGAATGCGCATCGGCCAAAGATGCAGACGCGCCAACATGGCGTATCGCCAACCAGTCAACGCCCGGCGTTCCACGACAGTGACCTGCGATTTGCCATCTGGCACCGCAGCAACGGCAGCAAGTCCCGGCTTATCGGTCATAGCCATGACGGCAATCTAAGGTGCTGCGCCTGTTGGCTCAAGGCTTGCCAGTCAGGCCGAAACCGTCGCATCAAGCAGCGAGCGGAAAAGCACCGACCCGTCGGTTCCGCCATGTGCGGACTCAACCACCCTTTCGGGGTGCGGCATGAGGCCCAGAACCCGGCGGTTCTCTGAAAGGATCCCGGCGATATCTGCCATCGCCCCATTGGGATTTTCGGCATAAGTCAGGGCAATTCGATCCTCGGACTTCAGTCGTGCCAGGCCCTCGGCGTCAATCGTGTAGTTGCCGTCGTGGTGGGCGACAGGGAAGTGGATCGTCTGGCCCTTGGACCAACCAGAGGTGAACGCGCTGTTCGCCGTCGCGACCTTCAGTGCGACGGTCTTGCAGATGAACTTCAGACCGGCATTGCGCATCAGCGCCCCCGGCAGCAGGCCGGTTTCCGTCAGGATCTGGAAACCGTTGCAGATGCCGATCGCATAGCCTCCTTTGGCCACGAAAGCCCGTACCGCCTGCATGATCGGCGACTGCGCCGCAATCGCCCCGCAGCGCAGATAATCGCCGTAGGAGAAACCGCCCGGCACACCGACGATGTCGGTGCCGGCGGGCAGGACGTGATCCTTGTGCCAGACGCGCGTCACATTGGCGCCCGCGCGTTCAAAGGCCACCGCAAGATCGCGGTCGCAATTTGAACCGGGAAAGGTGATGACTGCCGCTTTCATCCTGGGCTCCTCGGGTTGTCTGGCGATGGCTGGGCCTTTAGCCGAAAGCGCGCCGCTGTTCCAGAGACGATGGGGGCTCCGCCCCCAAACCCCCGGATTATTTTTTTCCACAACGAATTCAGCCGGCGAAATCGGTGATCACTGCAACCCCCGGCGGGGTAGGGCCATCGAATGCCGCAAGTTCCGCAGAGGCCGCAGACAGCCGCACCCGGCGGCTGATCAGTGGGGACAGGTCAACGCGCCCCGCTTCGATCAAGCTCAGAAGGCCGGGATAGCGCCAAGCGGGCATGCCGCGCGTCCCGAAGATGGCAAGTTGGCCTGAATAGACCGCATCCATCGGCAGGGACATCTGAGTGTGCCTGCCTGCCGGCATGCCGATCTGAACCATCCGGCCAAGCTTGCGCAGGCTTTTCAGGGCGCCCACGGTGGTGGCTTCGATGCCGAGCGCCTCAACGGCGACATGTGCCCCGCCGCCGGTCAGCGCGCGGATCGCCGCAGGTGCATCGGTGGCGCTGGCGTTGAAAGTGGCATCGGCACCCAGCGCGCGGGCATGGGCAAGCTTTTCATCGACGACATCGACAAGAATCGTACGTGCGCCAAGCGCCCGGGCCAGCAGCATGGCGGACAGGCCAACACCGCCACCGCCGAAGATCGCCAGCCATTCACCCGGCTGAAGCGCGGCACGCCCGGTCAGCGCATGCCAGGCAGTGGTGACCCGGCAGCCGAGGGACGCAGCCAGTGCCGGATCCATGCCCTCGGGCAGGCGGGCAAGATTGGCGTCCGCATGCGGCACGGCGACAAGTTCGGCGAACGCGCCGGGCTGGGTGAAGCCGGGGATGGCCTGCGTCGGGCATGTCGTCTGCTGGCCGGCAGCACATGCCGGGCAGGTTCCGCAGGCGAGGATAAAGGGCGCGATCACCAGATCGCTTGGCCGCCAGCGGCTGACAAGGGGGCCGGCCGCCACCACCTCGCCGCAATACTCGTGGCCAGGAATATGGGGCAGATGCACGTCGGGATCGGTTCCAGTCCAGCTGTGCCAATCCGAACGGCAAACGCCGCATGCCAAAACCTTAACCACTACCCCGTCTGGCGGGCAGTCCGGGTCAGGCACGTTAGTCAGATCGAGTGGCGCGCGATAGCTGATGATGCGCGCCGCCCGCATGTCAGGCGATCTCAACCGAAAATTTCTCGATCACGGTATTGGCGAGAAGCTTCTCGCACATGGCCTTCACTTCTGCCTCAGCCGCAGCCTTGTCGGTGGCGGCGAGGTCCAGTTCGATCACCTTGCCCTGACGCACGCCCTTGACACCGTCAAAGCCCAAGGTGCCCAGCGCGTGACGCACTGCCTCTCCCTGAGGGTCCAGAACACCGTCTTTCAACATGACATGAACACGGGCTTTCATCGCAGAGCCTTTCAGTTGATCAGCGTCGGTTTGGTCATCGGCGTCGACTGCGTGGGCAAAACACCCAGACGGCGGGCCACTTCGGTATAGGCGTCGGTCAGATTGCCCAGATCGCGGCGGAACACATCCTTGTCAAGCTTCTGACCGGTCTTGATATCCCAAAGGCGGCAGCTGTCGGGGCTGATCTCGTCGGCCACGATCAGGCGCATGAAATCACCGTCCCAGATGCGGCCGATTTCGATCTTGAAGTCCACGAGTTTGATGCCTGCGCCGTACATCACACCTGATAGGAAGTCATTGACCCGCAAAGCGAGAGAGATGATGTCGTCAAGATCCTGCTGCGTGGCCCAACCAAAAGCCACAATGTATTCCTCTGACACCATCGGGTCGCCCAGGGCGTCATTCTTGTAGCTGTATTCAACGATCGGGCGCGGCAGGGGGGTCCCTTCCTCCATGCCCAGTCGCTTGGAAATGGAACCGGCGGCGAAATTGCGCACGATCACTTCCAGCGGAATGATTTCCACTTGGCGGATCAGCTGTTCGCGCATATTCAGACGACGAATGAAATGATTGGGAATGCCGATGTTGGTCAGTCCGGTCATGAAGAATTCGGACAGCCGGTTGTTCAACACGCCCTTGCCTTCGATCGTCGCTTTCTTCTGGGCGTTGAATGCGGTCGCGTCATCCTTGAAATACTGGATGAAAGTGCCGGGTTCGGGGCCCTCGTACAGGATCTTCGCCTTGCCCTCGTAAATCTTCTTGCGACGTGACATGGCTGCTCCGTTCCGCCAAAAGCGCTTTGGGGCGGACGACCGAAGCCCGCCCCGTCGCGGCCCCTATAGGACAGAAGGAACAGGCCTGCAAGGCGTGAAGCGGGTGCTTTTCCGACAGGTGCATTTGCATTGAAAGGCTGCGCGTCAAAACACGGGGGCCGGACGTCCGTCAGATAAATTTTCACGACACATCCGGTGAAGCTAAATCGCTGTTCAAAATGAAAGTGCCAATTCTGCGCAGGCCGGTCCGCAAGCGCCTGCTAGATGGTCAGATGCGCGGTGTCCGGGTTGGTGCCGTCTACCAACCCCCTGTAACAGGGGGCACTGGCGCCGTGGCCTGATCTGGGCACTGTGACCTCGCTTGGCGCCGGCTCCGCCAAAGGGACCACCCATGATGGCCACCAGATGCTGGGCCTTTCGCAAGCACTGATGGGGCTTCGGGCTTGCAGCAAGCCCTTCGGAAGGGCATATGGAAACCAACCGACTTCCATGATCGATCAGACGAGGACAATGATGACGAGCTTTGACGACCGCGAACATGCATTCGAAGCCAAGTTCGCCCATGACGAAGACATGAAATTCAAGGCCGAAGCGCGCCGGAACAAGCTGCTGGGCCTTTGGGCAGCCAGCCTTCTGGGCAAGTCGGGCGATGCAGCTACGGCCTATGCCAAGGAAGTCGTTGCCGTTGATCTTCAGGAGGCGGGCGAAGAGGATGTCTTTCGCAAGGTGTCAGACGATCTTGGTACAGTGGCGGACCCGGCAACCATTCGCGCCAAGATGTCGGAACTGATGTCCGAGGCAAAACGCCAGCTGATGAACGAAGCCTGATCGGCTTTCAGCGCCCAAAAAGACATTCGCGCCCGCGCTCACAGGAGTAGCGGGCGTTTTCATTAAAAAGCCAGCCAAAAAAACCGCTCGCCGCAGCGCAGCCTTTGCCCCGCGTTAGGCAATCAGAAATGGACTCCACGTGAAGACTTGCCTGCATGACAGCAGGGGCGCGCAATGTGGAAGATGAATGGCAGGGCATTCAGGGCTTTGGCTGGTCGCGGCCAGTCTCGGGGCTGCGCCCCCCTCGAGTCCGCCACACATGATATGTTGTTTTCATCGGCATCCCGGTGGCGGCTGGTCTTTGCTATGGCGACATTCGGCTTTTTGGCTTTTCGGGCTCAGCCTCACATTGCCTTATTGAACTGGAACGATGTGATAGCTGCTGCCATGGCGCATGGCCCCGCACAATGGGGATTGGCGCTGATAGCCACCTTCGTCAGCTTTATGGCGGTAGGTCGCTATGACGCCACCATCTTGCGGCTGGTTGGCAGCGATATGTCGGCGTCACGCGCGCGCCGTAGCGGTATGGCCGCCATCGCCCTTAGCCAGACACTTGGCCTGGGGCTGCTAACCGCGACATTTGTGCGGTGGCAGATGTTGCCGGGGCGCGACTTGCCGTTTGCGGCACGCCTGACAATGCTCGTCTCGGTCAGCTTTATGGCGGCCTGGGCGCTTCTTGCCGCTCTGGCGGTTTTGGCCTTTCTGCCGCCTGCAAGTGCCCTGCACAGTCAGCTAAGGTCGGCCGCCTGGGTGACGGTGTGTGCGGCGCTGACACTGGCCCTTGCAAACGCCACTGCGCGAACATTCCTTAGTCGCTTGTTCGGTGCCAGATTGCCTTCTTTGCCCTTTCAGTGTCGCATCCTTATGCTGACCTGTTGCGACTGTGCTGCCGCGGCTCTTGCGCTTTACGTTTTCCTGCCCTCAGCAGATACGCTTGCTTTTCTCAGCTTTTTGCCGGCCTTCATTCTGGCAATGGGTGTCGGGGTGCTATCGGGCATTCCTGGCGGCGTCGGCCCGTTCGAAATGCTGTTGATCATGCTGCTGCCGGACCTGCCGCCTGAACATCTGGCTGCATCCATCCTTTGTTACCGTGGCGTCTATTACGCGCTGCCTGCAGTCATAGCCGCTGGCGCGCTCCTTTTGGTGAACCGTTCCTTATCACGTTCGGCCGCACCCGCTTCATCGCAAGAGGCGGTCTTCTTCAGCCCTTCTGATCAGGCGCATGTGCAAAGCCAACTGAAGCGCACCGCCTGGCCGCGGGCGGAATCCATGCTTGGGGTTCAGGGCATGCATGGTTTGATCCGCAATCGGCGAGGACAAAGCTGGCTGGCAGCACCGACAAGACATTTCCTGATCTGCCTGTTTGACCCCGCCTCCACCTCTTCGCCCGGATCGCTCATCAGGGATATTGCCAGCCTTTCCCGCAGCCTTCGTCGCCGCCCTTGCCTCTACAAGATTGGCCCGCGGACTGCGGTTGCAGCACGTCGCGCAGGGTGGGTTGTCTGGCCGATTGCCCAGGAATGTTGGCTGGATCCGTCAGGATACAATCTTTTGGGGCCGGCCAAATCTGGCCTCCGCCGCAAGCTTCGACAGGCCGAACGAGCCGGAGTCACCATTGCACATTACTGCCCCATGGATCCTTCAAACCCTCTGCCCCACACGGATCTTAGCTTCCTCAACAAAGTGTGGCTGGACCAGCATCGCGCCGAACGAGGCTTTTCCGTGGGGCGTTACCGGCCAGACTATCTGGAACACCAGCATCTTTATGTCGCCAGTGACGCCGGAAAGCCGGTTGCATGGATATCGTTCCACGCCGGCCGAACCGAACGCACCCTGGATCTGGTGCGACACGGGCGGGGTCTTCCGGACGGAACAATGCAAGCCCTGATCATGGCTGCCATGCGCGACGCAAAGGCTGACGGGATCACCCGACTGTCGCTGGCAGCCCTGCCATTGCCGGGGCTCGGTCTTGGCAAGACTGCGCGCGCAGCGGGCCTGCCCATTTTTCGCCATCACCCGGCACCCGGCCTGCGCCAGTTCAAGGCGGGCTTTGCCCCGCGCCAAACCCCACTTTATATCGCCGCGCCGTCGGGTCTGGTACTAGTCGGCGCAGCCATTGCGCTGCTGCGTGCAGTGCATTTTCCGGCGGCCCTGCCTGCGATGCCCCGCGGTGCGTGCAAACCGGCCCCCAATCCGGCTCATGAACATTCTGAAAAAGTTGCGTTTGATGTTTCCTGATCCGCATGGCACAGGTTCCCGATACGGGTCGGCTCTCTTGACCTGTCCGGCCCCCTCGCAGTCAGGATCGAACCATGACAAACGCCCTTTCCCGCCTTCTTGAAACCCGTGACTGGCTTTTGGCCGATGGGGCAACGGGAACAAACCTGTTCAACATGGGACTTGAAGCCGGCGAACCACCCGAGTTGTGGAACACCGACAGACCGGACAATATCCGGGCGCTTTACCGCAGTGCAGTCGACGCTGGGTCGGATATCTTTCTCACCAACACTTTCGGGGGAAATGCCGCACGACTGAAGCTGCACAACGCCCAAGGGCGCGTGCAAGAGTTGAACAGGGTGGGTGCCGCATTGGGGCGCGACATCGCAGATAAGGCTGGTCGTCCGGTCGTTGTCGCGGGATCCGTCGGCCCAACTGGCGAAATCATGGTTCCGATGGGGGCGCTGACGCACGAATTGGCCGTCGAAATCTTCCATGAACAGGCCGAAGGTCTCAAGGCAGGGGGGGCTGATGTTCTTTGGGTCGAAACCATTTCAGCCGCCGAAGAATTCCGCGCCGCGGCGGAGGCGTTCGCTCTGGCAGGAATGCCTTGGTGTGGCACTATGAGCTTTGACACGGCCGGTCGGACGATGATGGGCTTCACCTCTTCGGCAATGGTGGGCATGGTTGGCAAGTTGCCGAATCCGCCGCTAGCCTTTGGCGCCAACTGCGGCGTTGGTGCAGCCGATCTTATGCGCACCATTCTCGGGTTCATGGCCGCCGGACCTGAGCTTCCGGTGATCGCCAAGGGGAATGCGGGCATCCCAAAATATCATGACGGCCATATCCATTACGACGGCACTCCCGAACTGATGGGTGCCTATGCGGTTCTGGCGCGCGATGCGGGTGCAACCATCATCGGGGGCTGCTGTGGAACCATGCCGGACCACCTGCGTTCAATGCGGGAGGCATTGGAAAACACGCCGCGCGGCCCGCGGCCAAGCGTCGAAGAAATTGCGCAAAAGCTGGGTGGATTCTCCTCTGCCTCGGACGGTACGGGTGAAGGCGTGCCTGAACGCCGCGACCGCGGCGGGCGCCGCCGGGGTTAAGTGATGGGCTGGGGCAGGCCTTTGATTACCCCTTGTCACAACCATGGGTCCGGTCAGAACAGCGATAGCTGATCGCCTGCTCTGTGCGGCGCGCGGAACTGCGAAAGGTCGAAGGCAGGCAGTGGCTTATCCAGCGCCAGCCTTTTTGTAGCCAGTTTGAAACGACGGCCCAGGAGTTCGGCGAACGGCCCCTCGCCTTGCATCCGTTTGCCCCATTCGGCGTCGTAATCGGCCCCACCCCGCATGTCGCGCAACCGGTTCATCACGTGATCCGCCTTCATGGGCGCATGCCGCGCCAACCAGTCGCGAAACAGCGGCGCCACTTCCAGCGGCAACCGCAAAAGGATCCAGGACGCGGTCCCTGCCCCGGCTTCTGCTGCGGCCGTCAGGATCGCTTCCAGTTCTGCGTCAGTCAGAACCGGAATCACCGGGGCCACCATGACCCGCACTGGAACCCCAGCGCGCGACAAGGCGCGGATTGCCGCGAGCCTGCGCTCGGGGGAAGGCGCACGCGGCTCCAGCGCGCGGCAAAGGACCACATCCAGCGTAGTCACCGAAATTCCGACCTGTACCAAACCGCGGCGCGCCATGTCCGACAATATGTCAACATCGCGCTCAATCAGTGCGCCCTTGGTCACGATCGACACCGGGTGATTCCAGTCCGAAAGCGTCTGCAACGTCGACCGCATGATCCGGTAGCGCGCCTCGATTGGCTGATAGGGGTCGGTGTTGGTGCCAATCGCCAAGGGTGCCGGCACATAGGTCTTACGCCCCATTTCCCGCGCCAGGACAGTGGGCGCCAACGGTCGCGCGATCAGGCGGGTTTCAAAATCAAGGCCCGGTGACATGCCCAGATAGGCATGCGTTGGCCTTGCAAAACAATAGGAACAGCCATGCTCGCAGCCCCGATAAGGATTGAACGTCCGATCAAAAGGCAAATCCGGCGAGCCGACATAATTGATCACCATGCGCGGGCTTTCCTCGCGGATTTCGGTGCGCAACAGACGCTCCTGCTCGGAAATATCCCAGCCGTCATGCGCCACTTCGCGGGCAAGTATCTCGAACCGGCCGCTGGCGTTGCTGGCAACGCCGCGGGCCCTGAGACGCAAGAATGGATCGCTTGGCGGAAGGCTCATACCTCATAATGGAACATTTAGTGAACGACTTCCAGCCCCCGCTTTGCTTTCAACAGACACCCTCGTCGCTTTTCGTCGCTCGTTGTTCGGGCAATGTCGCTATTCGCCAAGTTGACTTGCCCCCCGCCAGCTATTACCTGCGCAAGACTGTCAGGAGACATACAATGGCCGACGAAGGCGATATCATTCTTTCCGAACTGGACGACGAAGAACTGGTCCTCCAGATGCACGACGACCTCTATGATGGCCTCAAGGAGGAGATCGAGGATGGGGTGCGCATCCTTCTGGACCGTGGCTGGACGCCCTACGACACGCTGACCAAAGCGCTGGTTGCAGGCATGACGATCGTCGGCGCTGACTTCCGCGACGGCATCCTCTTTGTTCCCGAAGTGCTTCTGGCCGCCAACGCGATGAAAGCCGGCATGGCGATCCTGAAGCCGCTGCTGGCTGAAACCGGTGCGCCCAAGGTCGGCAAAATGGTGATCGGCACCGTCAAGGGCGATATCCATGACATCGGCAAGAACCTTGTCGGCATGATGATGGAAGGCGCAGGCTTTGAAGTGGTCGATCTGGGTATCAATAACTCGGTCGAAAAATATCTGGAAGCTCTCGAGCGTGAAGAGGCCGATATCCTCGGCATGTCCGCCCTGCTGACGACGACGATGCCCTACATGAAGGTCGTCATCGACACGCTGAAAGAAAAAGGCATGCGCGAAGATTTCATTATCCTCGTCGGTGGTGCTCCGCTGAACGAAGAGTTTGGCCGCGCGATCGGCGCCGACGCCTATTGCCGCGACGCCGCTGTTGCCGTGCAGACCGCAAAGGACTTCATGGGGCGCAAGCACAACCAAATGGCCGGCTGATCCCGCCACAGAGATGTCAAAAGGCCCCGGATTCAAGGACCGGGGCCTTTTCTTTTGAATCAAGAGCCTATTGGCATTGTCCATGAACCACCCCAATTTAGTCAAAAGGAGGTGCCCATGCCAAAGTCCACTTTTTATCTGACGCTGGTTTTGGTGCTTGCCATCGCAGGCGCAACGATATTCTTGGCTGCCAGTATCGCAGGTGGCATTATGCCCGTCTGGGCTGCGGCCACCGGCCCGCTTCTTCTGTGTGCTTCCCTTTTTCTGCATTGGCTAAGTCGGCGCGAATGACGGTTTCTGACGCAACACTGACCACCGATGGATTTTCGCAGCTTGAACGCGGGCGGATCCTGCTGATTGCATGCGGCGCATTGGCACGTGAGATCCTGGACCTGAAGGCGGCCAACGGTTGGGCACATCTTGATTTGACCTGCTTGCCCGCCAATTTGCATCTTTATCCAGAGAAAATAGCGTCCGCGGTCGAAGCCGCCGTTCACAAGCACCGCTCAGACTATGACCGCATATTCATTGTCTACGCCGACTGCGGAACCGGCGGGCTGCTTGAGGCCAAATGCGCCGAACTGGGCGTCGAGATGGTGGCGGGCCCTCACTGCTATTCATTCTTCGAAGGCAATGCGGCCTTCGCCGCCCGCGAAGAGATGACTGCATTCTATCTGACCGACTTTCTGGTCCGCCAATTTGAGGCCTTTGTCTGGAAGCCCCTTGGGCTGGATCGTCACCCAGACCTGCGCGACATGTACTTTGGCAATTACGAAAAGCTGGTCTATCAGGCCCAGACCGATGATCCCGCACTTGACGAAAAGGCCAAAGACTGCGCCGGGCGGCTGGGCCTTGCCTATGAGCGGCGCTTCACCGGTTATGGCGATCTGACACCAGCCCTTTCCAGGCTCTAAAGCGCGTGAAAGGCTAAACGCTGGCGGTCAGTCCAGCGCACGGTCACGCGGTAGCCCGTGTCTGTCTGCACTTCCGACGTGACGACCCCCTCTGCGTGTAACCAGGCCCGTGCGCGCCCGTTCGCAAAATCAAGCTCCACAACCTCCTCGCGGCGCTCCTCGTCCAGCGCATCGGCGATAGCGGCCAGCAACCCGTCCAGCCCCTCGCCCGTAATCGCGCTTACAGCGTGAATGCCGGGGGTTCTGGCGTCCTGCGTCAACAAGGCCTTGCGCGTGTCTTCCGACAACATGTCGATCTTGTTCCACACCTCGAACAGCGGCACGTCCTCATCCACGCCAAGACTCTCAAGAATCTCGCCGACATCCTCGGCCTGCTCTTCCGTTTCAGGATGGGCGATATCGCGCACATGCAAAATCAGATCCGCCTCCAGCACCTCTTCCAGCGTGGCGCGGAAAGCGGCAACCAACTGGGGCGGCAGATCGGAAATGAACCCCACTGTATCCGACAGGATGATTTTCTTGCCCGACGGCAGCGTGACCCCGCGCATGGTTGGATCAAGCGTCGCGAACAGCATGTCCTTGGCCAAAACATCTGCCCCGGTCATCCGGTTGAACAAAGTTGATTTCCCGGCGTTCGTATAACCCACAAGTGCGACAATCGGGAAAGGCACCTTGCGCCGCGCAGCCCGGTGCAGTTCGCGCGTCTTGACCACCTTTTCCAACTGGCGGCGGATCTTCACAACCTCGTCGTCGATGGCGCGGCGGTCCGCCTCCATCTGCGTTTCGCCAGGACCACCCACAAAGCCAAAACCACCGCGCTGGCGCTCCAGGTGGGTCCACGCCCGCACCAGCCGGGTACGCTGATAGGACAGTGCTGCAAGTTCAACCTGCAAAACACCTTCCCGCGTCCGGGCGCGATTTGCGAAAATTTCAAGGATCAGCCCGGTCCGATCCAGCAGCTTTACGCCCCATTCCTTTTCCAGATTGCGCTGTTGCACCGGGCTGACGTGACCGTCAACAAGAACCAGCCCAACCTCAAGTCCCTCGAAGCGCTCTTTCAGCTCGGCGATCTTGCCTGACCCGAACAGCATGCCCGCCTGTGCCTTGGCAAGGCGCACAACCTCGGCCCCTACCACCTCCAGATCGGGAAGGGCTGTGGCCAAAGAAACAGCTTCCGCCAGCGCCAGTTCGGGTGCGCGGCGGCGTTTGGACTTCGTATCGGGATGCAGGACGTAGGCACGCATGATACGCGCGCCCGTCTCTATTCCATTGGCGGGATCAGAAGGTTTCAGTCCTCGCCCTCATACAGCGAAATCGCCTGTCCCGGCATGATCGTCGAGATTGCGTGTTTATAGACAAGCTGCGACTGTCCGTCGCGACGCAGAAGTACGCAAAAATTGTCAAACCAAGTAATGACGCCCTGAAGCTTCACCCCGTTGATCAGGAATATGGTGACGGAAACCTTGGTCTTGCGAACCTGATTAAGAAACGCATCCTGCAAATTCTGTTTATCGGCAGCCATTTTCTTTTTTCCTCGTTTCTTATGCGCGGGTTTCCACCCCACGGTGGCTCTCCGGGGGATTGGATCAAGTATGCGCAAGATTTATTCTTGCGCCAGCCCTAAAACGCCAATGCTGCAACTGCAACGGAAAGGGGTACCAAAAAACCTCAGACCTCTTCTTCCTCATCCTCGAAATGCGCCATCCGCGCTCCGGATTTGGATGTGGTCACAACGCCCAGCGACTTCAGTTTGCGATGCAAGGCGGATCGTTCCATGCCGACAAAGCTTGCTGTGCGGCTGATATTTCCACCAAAGCGGTTGATCTGGGTGAGCAAATATTCACGTTCAAACAGCTCCCGCGCCTCGCGCAGCGGCAATGTTGCCAGCCCGCCGGTCAGAGTGATGCGGCCTTCCTCGGGCACGGCCTCGCCCTGACCGGGAAGGTCATTCGGCTCAATCGGCGCAGATGCATCGCCCAGGATCAATGTCCGCTCGATGATATTGCGCAGCTGGCGAATATTGCCGGGCCAGTCCATCGTCTGCATCACCGCATCTGCCTCTTCGGAAAGGGTGCGCAACGGCAGGCCTTGCGTCTTGTTGAACTGATCGATGAAATGGCACGCCAACAGCGGAATATCCTCGCGCCGGTCATCCAGCGACGGCACGGCAATCGGCACCACATTCAACCGGTCATACAATTCCTGGCGAAAACGGCCCGCCGCGATCTCGGCGGTCAGTAACCGCGTTGTCGAAGATATGACCCGCAAATCAACCCGCACTTTGTCAGCGCCTCCCAACCGGGTGAATTGCTGTTCAGTCAACACCCGCAGTATCTTTGACTGGGTGCCAAGCGGCATGTCCGCCACTTCGTCAAAATAGACAAAGCCGCCATGCCCCTGCTCCAGCAGCCCCTTTTCCACACCGCGCTCCGGGGTTTCCCTCCCGAACAGTACCTCCTCCATGCGATCTGGCTCGATCGAGGCAGAAGCCACCGAGACGAACGGCCCTGACGCCCTGCTCGAATTGGCATGAATATAGCGGGCAGCCATTTCCTTGCCGGTCCCCGGCTCGCCAGTCAGCATTACCCGCGCGTTGGTCTTGGTCACCTTGTCAAGGTTGGCCTTCAGCGACCGAAAGGCAGTGGACTGGCCAACCATGTCCTGAGAGGATACATCCTTGCGCCGAAGCGAGGCATTTTCGCGCCTCAGCCGTGAGGTTTCCATCGCTCGGGTGATTACCACCGTCAGTTGGTCAATGTTGAACGGCTTTTCGATGAAGTCGTAGGCGCCTTGCTTGATCGCAGCGACAGCGATTTCGATATTGCCATGCCCCGAGATGATGATGATCGGCACATCAGGGTTGTCACGCTTGACGGTTTTCAGAATGTCGATTCCGTCCATCCGGCTGTCCTTGAGCCAGATATCAAGGATCATCAGCGCCGGGGCCGCAGCATTGATCTCGGCCATACATTCATCGGAATTTGCCGCAAGCCGCGTCAGGAACCCTTCATCCTTCAGAATATCAGAGATGAGTTCGCGGATGTCGCGTTCGTCGTC
This sequence comes from Paracoccaceae bacterium, assembly GCA_947476475.1. Taxonomy (GTDB): domain Bacteria; phylum Pseudomonadota; class Alphaproteobacteria; order Rhodobacterales; family Rhodobacteraceae; genus TMP-24. Next base: position 31,106 of record CANJQT010000014.1, read on the forward strand.
GACGATCAGAATGTCACTCATTTTGCACCTCCCACAGCTTCCGCCGTCTTGTCTTTAACCGCCCGCTGGGCCGCCTTGGCGCGCGGCAGGCGTACCTCTGCAACGGCTCCGGCATGGGCACAGCCCTCAAACGGATCCGCATCGTTCAAAGCCAGTGTGCCACCGTGTTCTTCGATGATCTTCTTGACGATCGGCAGGCCCAGCCCCGTACCCTTTTCGCGCGTGGTCACATAAGGCTCGAACAGGCGCGCCCGATCTGGAGGCAGGCCGGTGCCATTGTCAGCGATACGGATAGTCACCAGTTCATCCGTGAACGACATCGACACGCGAACCTCAGGCACATACCCTGCCGGGGCGCCTTTTTCATAAAAGGATTCAACAGCTTCTCCGGCGTTCTTGATTAGATTCGTTATCGCCTGCGAAATCATCGTCGCATCCAACTCCACGATCAGCGGCCCATGCGGCAGATCGGCCACTAGGCGCGCCCCGTGCAATGCCCCTTCCTGAAGTGCGACTGCGTCGCGCATTAGCTTGGCCAGATCGTGATCGCGCCGGTCGGGTTCCGGCATGCGCGCAAACTTCGAAAACTCATCGACGATCCGCCGCAGATCGCCGGTCTGACGGATGATCACATCCGTCATCTGTTCCAGGCTGTCAGATTCGTCCCCGACCAGGGCGCGGAACTTACGCTTGATCCTTTCGGCCGAAAGCTGGATCGGGGTCAGCGGGTTCTTGATCTCATGTGCGATCCGGCGCGCCACATCGCCCCACGCCGCCATCCGTTGCGCCGATACCAGTTCCGTCACATCGTCAAAGGCCACAACATAACCGTCAAGGCCACCATCCGCGTTGCGCCGGGTCGCCATACGCACCAACAGACTCTCGAGCCGTCCGCCACGGCTAAGCTTGATTTCTTCCTGCGCAACCTCAGTCTTGCCTTCAAGAAGCCGCCCGAAAAGCGGCGCGAATTCCATCACGCTGTCTGCCAGGGCCCGCCCATGGTCACGCCCTTCGTCCATGGCCAACAGACGTGCGGCCGCACGGTTGATAAATTCGACTTCACCATCGGCATTCAAACCGATCACCCCTGCAGTGACCGACGAAAGGACCGAATCGAATAGTCGGCGGCGATCTTCCGTCAGGCGGTGGCTATCGACCAGTGCCTCGCGCTGCGCAGACAATTGACGGGTCATCTGGTTGAACACCCGCCCAAGCATGGCAATTTCGTCATCGCCGTCTTCTTCAATGACCTGCACTCCAAGATCGCCAGCGCCAACCCGCTGGGCGGCGCCGGCAAGCCGACCAACCGGGCGCGACAGTCGTTCGGCAAACAACAGCCCCATCCAGATCGCAGCCAGAATGAGGATCAGCGCAAAGCCAAGATAGACCAGTCCGAATTCAAAGATCACCCGCCCGCGCGACGCTTCAAGCTGCTCGTAAAGCCCAACCGTTTCCCTTGTTTTATCAAGTAAATTCAGTATGTTGCCATCAACACTTCGACTAACGTAAAGATAGCGGTCAGGGAAAGCGGACAAGACCTTCAGCGCGCGAAACTCGTTGTTGTTCCAATCCTCGATCAAGACAAGATCGCCCGTTTTCGCACGGGCCAGTGCATCTGCTGCGGGCTTCTCGAAATCGAATTGATAGCTGCGCTCGCCGCGCGCGGATCTCCCCACCTCCATCTATAATGAAGGCCTCGCGCAAGCCACGCTGGATCTGGGTCTGCCCCTGGGTCAGGATTTGGCGCAGATCGGCGTCCGATAGCAAAAAGGCCGCTTGCCGCGACAGGTTCAGGTAATTCGCCAAGGTTTCGGTGTCGGCCGTCAGGTCGCGGCGGTGTTCCTCCTGATAGGCAACCGCCGCCTCAAGCGAGGTGCCAACCACACTGCGCACACGGTCTGAAAACCAGCCCTCAAGCCCAATATTAAGCGTCAGGCCCGCAAAAATCGCTACAAGGATGGTCGGGACCAACGCGATCCCGGCAAACACCCCCGTCAACCGAAGATGCAGGCGCGAACCGGCAGATTTCGCGCGCCTTGCCGCGATCATCCCGGCCAGCCGCGATAGGACCAGCCCGGCCAGCAGCAGGAAATAGACCAGATCGGCCAACAGGACCAAGCGCAGCGCGTCTGACTGCGCGCCAAGCGCCATAGGGCCAAGGATGATGAATGTGGCAAAAGCCAGGATCGGCCCCAGAACCACCAGGCCTATCATCGCCACGTTCTGCAGTTTTCGCTGACGGCGCAACCGATGGATGCGTTGCCAGGTCCAATGCTGACGAATCCCTTGCAAAGGGTCTTCTCTTTCCCCGCTTGAAGGCGGCTACCGCTGATGCCTTTGCCCGCAGTCTATCCCGGCCCAGTCTGGTGCCGATGCGCCACAGGTTCTGTTGCTTTATTACATCAACTTCCGACGCCGTGTCACGCGGATATCAAGATCAGTCAACTTTTTGCGCAAAGTATTGCGGTTGATCCCCAGAAGATCAGCACATTTTGCCTGGTTGCCCGCCGTCGCGTCCATCGCAATTTCCAGCAGCGGCACCTCAATCTCGCGCAAAATCCGGTCATATAGCCCCGGCGGCGGCAGTGCGCCGCCATGCAGATCGAAATAGCGCGCCAAATGCCGCGCGACCGAGGCAGACAGTTTTTCGCCATCTGCAGCGCGCAACGGCTCAGACGACTGGCCACTCAGAGCAGCCTCTACTTCGGCGCGGGTGATCTCGGGCCCCAGCGCGGTCACGGCCAGCCGTTTGAGCGTATTTTCAAGTTGCCGCACATTGCCTGGCCAGGGGCACAGCCGCACCAGTTCGGCAGCTTCGGGTGCCAGCCGACGTTCGCCCAATCCGTCGCGCGCGGCGCGTGCAAGGAAATGATCGGCCAGCAGCGGAATGTCATCCACCCGATCCCGCAGTGGCGCCACCGAAAGCGTCACCCCGCCCAGACGGAAATAAAGATCCTTGCGCATCCGGCCCTTGGCCAATTGGTCTGACAGATCTGCCTGCGAGGTTGCAAGAATCCGTGGCGCCGGATCGGGAAGCGCATCCATCATCCGCACGATGCGCGCCTGCGCCTCCTCGTCGAAATCGGCAATCTCCTCGAACAACAGCGTGCCGCTGCGGGCGCGCAACAACAGGCTGGCAGGCCCGTCCATCGCCTTAAGATCGTTCATCTGGGCGGTAACAAAGGGCTGGCTGCGCCGGTCCGAAAAATCATGGATCGCGCGCGCCACCAGCGTCTTTCCGGTGCCACTTTCCCCGCTGATCAGCACTGGCAGATCGGCATTCAGCAGGCGTGCCACCAGCCGGTAAAGGCCTTGCATCGCCTGAGTCCGCCCGATTAGCGGCAGATCGCTTTCTATCTCTCGCACGGGCGGGGGGGCGGGTTCAGCCATACCCTTGCGCCGCCGCACATCCAGCGCGCGTGCCGCCCGTTTCATCAGGTCCGGTAGATCAAACGGCTTGGGCAGATAGTCCCAGGCCGCAGCTTCGGCCGCCTGAATTGCGGTCACGATCGTGTTCTGGGCCGAAATGATGATGACCGGCAGCCCCGGCCTCTGGCGGGCAATTTCGGGCAGCGCCTGCAGCCCGTTTCCGTCCGGCATGACCACGTCAGAAATGACCAGATCGCCCTTGCCCTCCTCGACCCAGCGCAAAAGTGTCACCATGCTCGATGTCGCATGAACCTTGCAGCCAGCGCGCGTCAGGGCTTGGGTCAACACCGTGCGAATGGTGCGGTCATCATCCGCGACAAGGACGGTTCCGTCCATTTCAGCTCTCCTTTTGCGCCTTGGGCAGGGCGATGCGGAATGTGGTGCGCCCCGGCTGGCTTTCGACCCCGATCCAGCCGCCATGATCAGCAATGATACGCGATACCAGCGCCAGCCCCAGCCCCGTGCCATTTTCGCGCCCCGACACGAACGGATCGAAAATATCCTCAAGTATGCCGGGCGCAATTCCCGGCCCGTCATCGCTTATTTCGACCTGGACCGGCAGGGCATGGCTGCCGTCTTCGCGTCGCAGTCGCAGCGTCAGGTCGTAGTAGCTGCGAATACGGATGGTGCCTGCCCGTCCACCTGCCGCCTCGGCAGCGTTCTTCAAAAGGTTGAGGAAGACCTGCACCAGTTGATCCGCATCTGCCCAGACCGGCGGAAGCGAAGGGTCAAACTCCTCGAAAAAAGTCATGTGTCCGGCAAAGCCAAGCTCTGCAGAACGGCGTGATCGGTCCAGCACGTCGTGGATATTCACTGCCCGGCATTCCGGCGGCTTCAGATGGCCGAACTGTTCCACCTGCTCCAGCAACTTCACGATGCGGCGTGTCTCGGCCACGATCAGTTCGGTCAGTTCCCGATCCTCGGGGCCAAGGTTCATTGCCAGAAGCTGCGCCGCCCCGGTGATCCCGGCCAGCGGGTTCTTGATCTCGTGCGCCAGCATGTCGGCCATACCTATTGCCGATCGGGCCGATTTCGTCAGCCCCTGCACCCGCCCCAGCCGGTCGGCAAATTCGCGCGGGGCCACCAGCAAAAGAACCATGTCCGGCTGGCCCGACAAAGGTGCCGCCTGAAGGTTGCACAGAACCGGCGCGCGGTCACCGGTACCCACCTCGACGTCATTGATGAACAGGGACGAATGGCCAGTGCGCATCCGCGCGAATGCCTCTTCCAGGGGCGCATCCACCGCGAGCCTGTCAAACAGCGGCTGGCCAATCAGCGCCCGCGCCGAGGTATTGAGAAATACCTCCGCCGCCGGATTAACCGCCGCGGTCACGCCACCCGTACCAATCAGAAAGGCCGGGATCGGCAGCGAAGCCCAAAGGCTGTCCGGCAAAACACCCATCAGGCCACCTCGTGCGCGGGCGCCACATCGAAAGCCAGACGGATCAACGCCATGACTTCGCCTACCTCGGTCGCCACCATCATCTTGGCCCGCAACGCCCGCTCGGCTCCGGCCGAATCCGCATACCAGCCAAGATGTTTGCGCGCGATCCGCACGCCCAGTTCGCGGCCATAAAAGCCCAGCATCGCCTCGTAATGCTCGCTGACAAAGGCGGCAAGGGCCGCGCCTTTCGGAATCTTCGGCACAGGATGGCCGTAAAGAGCATGCGCAATCTCGGCCAGTCGCCAGGGCGCACCCTGAGCCCCTCGCCCGATCATCACCCCCGCCGCGCCCGATTGTGCCAGCGCACACCGTGCCGCTTCGGCGCTGACCACATCGCCATTGGCAATCACCGGCATCCGCACAGCCGCTCTGACCGGCGCAATCGCCGCCCAGTCGGCCTGCCCCTTGTAAAACTGCTGGCGGGTGCGGCCATGCACCACCAGCATCCGCACCCCCGCCGTTTCGGCCCGCCGCGCAAGGTCTGCAGCATTCAGGCAGTCGCTGTCCCAACCCAGACGGCACTTCAGCGTCACCGGCAGATCGACCGCGCCCACCACCGCCTCGACCAAAGTCAGCGCGTGGTCCAGATTGCGCATCAGCGCCGATCCCGACGCCCCGCCCGTCACTTGCTTGGCCGGGCAGCCCATGTTGATGTCGATGATCCGCGCGCCCATGTCGGCGACGATCCGTGCGGCCTCGGCCATCGGGGCCGCCTCGCGTCCCGCCAGTTGCACCGACGTGGCAATTCCCGCTTCCCCAAGCCCCAGATCGGTGCGCGCCCTGGCCCTGACCGAGGGGCGTTCGGTGATCATCTCGCTGCTGGCGACCATTTCGCTGACCAGAAGCCCCGCGCCAAAGCGCGCCACCATCCGCCGGAAGGGCAGATCAGTGATACCTGCCATCGGCGCCAGCAACACTGGCGGATCGAGTGTAATATTTGCCAGTTCGATGGGCATTTGCCTAATCCATAAGCATTCGCCACCGTTCATAGCCATCTAAGGCCTTGCTGGCAACGGGCGGGGCGTGCTTCCACGCCTCGCACTGTGTTTGCGCTAACTTATGCCTAAAAATTGGGCAACCAGACGGCGATCAGTTGCCTGCCACCGCCTCTGACGGCCAGATGCCCAACTGCCGTCCATTGAATCGTATCTGCGCCTGCGGCAGAGACGTGATAAGCGACTGCCCCAACGGGCCGAAGATCTTGCCCTCGGGGTGGGCCGCCGCCCAAGCGATCAGCGCGGCCTCATCCTCAGGCAGCGCCACTGGCGCATCAAGCCGGGCCAAGAAATTGAGCTCTGCATTATAGGGCATACCAATCACCGCCAGCCCCGCAGCAGGGCGCGGCAGCGCCCCCACCATTGCCCGCGCGTCGAATTCGGCAAACACGCCAGATGTGGCACCCAGCAGATGCAGCACGGCAACCAGACCCATGCCAAGCAGCAGATGCCCGGCAACCACAGACAAGCGCAGCGCAAGAACCGACAACACCATCAGCGCCACGCCCGACGCCGCCAGCATGCCCGGTGTCAGCTCCGGGGGAAGGCCCATTGCCGGTAGCAACGGCAAAAGCAGAAAAAGCAGCCCCGCCAGCAAACCGGCCCAGGGCGCAAACGAAACACGCCGTACCGCACCTGCCCCAATGATCCGCCCTACCATCAGTGCGACCGCGGGCAACTCGGGCAACAGGTAGTGCGCCTGTTTGCTGACTATCAGAGAAAACAGAACCGGCGCGCTGACAACCCAGATTGCCAGAAACCGCATGGCCCGATCCCCCCGCACGGCAGACGGTAGCGCCCGCCAGAAGCCGGGGATCCAGCCCCAAGGGAACAGCAAAAGCGGCAACAGCGCCAGCAGGAACCAGAATGGCCGGTCATGGCGCAACCCGCCCTGCATCCGCGCGACCGACTGCGTCCACAACAGTTCATGCCGAAAGGCTGCATCGGCAGTCACCAAGGTCGGCACAAGCCACAACGCCACGACCGCAAGCCCCACCGCCAAAGCCACCGCCAGCCCTTTCAGGCGCAGCGCAATCGGTGCGTGCTCCTCCTCCCACAGCCGGATCAGCAGGGCCATGGGCAGCAAATGCAAAAGCACCACCGGCCCTTTGGCCAGCACGCCAAACCCCAGCGCAAGCCCAAGCAAGGCCCAATCGCGCACGCCCCCGCCGACTTGCCCTGCCCGCCACAGACACAACACCCCGATCAGAACCGCAAAGCTAAGCATCGCATCAAACATCGTCGCGCTGCCGTAGATCGCAAACAGGCTGAACCCCGCCAGCACAAGTACGCCGGTCACATCTGCACGGTCTGTCCAAAGCGCGCGCGCCAACCGCGCCGTCGCCCACAGGCACAAAACTGCAAAGCCCGGCCCTACCAGGCGCGCCGCATATTCGCAGACCCCCGTCACCAACCAGACCAGATTGATTGCCCAGAAAAGCAAGGGCGGCTTGTGCGAATAGGGTTCAAAATTGCGCGTCAGATGAAAAATGTCGCCGGTCAGGCGCATTTCCCACGCCACGGAAAGATACCGCGTCTCGTCCAGCGGCATCAACGGCCTCAGCGCTACCAGAATGGCCAGAAACAGGCCAAACAGAACCATAAGCGTTGGCAGGCTTCTTCTGTTCATGACGCCCCTCGATTACGGTCAGGTTTAGGACTGCGCGGTAGCCTTGACCCTCTTGTTCGCCAATCAACCTAAGGCATAGGCAGGCCAACCGCCAACCCGGCACAGCGAAAAGCGCAAGGCGCTAGCATCTCCAAATGCATTGAGCGACTTTTTTTGTCGCTGTTTGACATGATCCACGCCGCCGATCAGCCTTGATTGGTCGCAAATCAAAGGAGGCCCATATGAAGACCCATGTTCAGGTTGCCGTAATCGGCGGCGGCGTCGTCGGCTGTTCGGTGCTTTACCACCTGACAAAGTATGGCTGGACCGATGTCATGCTGATCGAACGGTCGGAATTGACCTCTGGCTCCACCTGGCATGCAGCGGGCGGCTTTCACACGCTGAACGGCGACACAAACATGGCTGCGCTGCAGGGCTACACCATCCAGCTTTACAAAGAGCTTGAAAAGATCACCGGCATGTCCTGCGGCCTTCACCATGTCGGCGGCATCACCCTGGCCGACAACCAGGCCCGGTTCGAGATGCTGAAGGCCGAACGCGCCAAGCACCGCTATATGGGCCTGCATACCGAAATCCTGTCGCCTGCCGAAGTGGCCAAACTTACCGACGGGCTTGTGAATACCGATGGGATCATCGGCGCACTTTACGATCCGCTTGACGGTCACCTTGACCCGTCGGGCACCACCCATGCCTATGCCAAGGCCGCACGCATGGGCGGGGCGGAAATCGTGCTGCACAACCGGGTTCTGGAAACCAACCCGCGCGCCGACGGCACATGGGACGTGGTCACCGAAAAAGGCACGATACACGCCGAACATGTGGTCAATGCAGGTGGCCTGTGGGCGCGCGAAGTGGGTGCCATGGCGGGCGTCTACTTGCCGCTTCTGCCGATGGCGCACCAGTATCTGGTGACCGACGACATCCCCGAAATCATGGACATCCTGAAATCGGGCCGCGAATTCCCGCATGTGATGGACCCCGGCGGTGAAAGCTATCTGCGTCAGGAAGGCCGGGGACTTTGCATCGGCTTCTATGAAAAGCCTTGCGAGCCCTGGTCGGTCGACGGCACCCCCTGGGGTTTCGGGCACGAACTACTGAACGAACAGTTTGACAAGATCGAAGACAGTGTGAACTTCGCCTATCGCCGCTTCCCTGTGCTGGAACGTACCGGTGTCAAGCGAGTGATCCATGGGCCCTTCACCTTCGCCCCCGACGGCAACCCGCTGATCGGCCCCGTGCCGGGCCTGCGCAACTACTGGTCGGCCTGCGCGGTCATGGCCGGTTTCAGCCAGGGCGGCGGCATGGGCAAATCGCTTGCCGAATGGATGATCCACGGCGAAACCGAAGTGGACCCGCGCGGCTTCGACGTGGCGCGTTTCGGAAAATGGACCACGCCGGGCTATACGGTCCCGAAGGTCATCGAAAACTACCAGATGCGCTTTTCGGTTGGTTACCCGAACGAAGAACGCCCGGCGGCCCGCCCCTTCCGCACTACCCCCATGTATGACATTCTTGATGGGTTGGGCGCAGTCTGGGGCCAGCAATATGGCCTAGAAGTGCCAAACTACTTCGCCCTTCCCAGCGAGCCGCGCTATGAAGAACCAACCTTCCGGCGCTCAAATGCCTGGGAAGCCACCCGGCAAGAAGTGTTCGCCGTCCGCGAGGCGGTGGGCATAAACGAAGTACAGAATTTCGGCAAGTTCCGCGTCGCCGGCCCCCGCGCCCGCGCCTGGCTTGACCGGATCATGGCCGGTGCCATTCCCCAGAAGGGCCGCCTGTCACTGACCCCGATGCTGTCGCCCAAAGGCAAGATCATCGGCGACTTCACCGTCACCTGCCTTTCGGAAACTGAATTCCAGATCACCGGCAGTTACGGCGCACAGGACCAACATCTGCGCTGGTTCCAGAAGAACCTCGAGGACGGGGTCAGCGTCGATAACGTCTCAGACCGGATCACCGGCTTCCAGATCGCCGGCCCAAACGCCCGCAAACTGCTGGAACGCATCACCCGCGCCGATGTCTCGGGCGAAGCATTCAAATTCATGGATGCGCGCCAGATCACCATCGGCATGGTGGATTGCCTCGTGCAACGCGTCAGCTACACGGGCGATCTTGGTTATGAAATCTTCTGCGATTTCACGAAACAGCGCAGTCTTTGGCATGCACTCTGGACTGCGGGGCAGGACTTGGGCATCCGCCCGTTCGGCATGCGCGCCATGATGAGCCTGCGACTGGACAAATGGTTCGGCTCCTGGGCACGGGAATTTTCGCCCGACTATTTCCCCGGCGAAACCGGCATCGACCGGTTCATCCGCTGGAACAAGCCCTCGGACTGGATTGGCAAGGCCGTCGCAATGGCCGAAAAAGCCAGCGGCCCGAAACGCCGCCTGTGCGCTTTTGTCATTGATGCGGTGGATGCGGATGTGGTCGCCTATGAACCCTTGTGGATCGAAGACAAGGTTGTCGGCTTCTGCACATCGGGCGGATATTCGCACTGGACAGGGAAATCCGTTGCACAGGCTTTCGTCCCCGTCGAACTGATCCGCGAAGGACTTGAAGGCGAAATCGAAATCCTTGGCGAACGCCGCAGGGCGCGGATGGTCACTGCCCCCCTGTGGGATGCCGACGGCGCGCGGATGCGCGGATGATGCGCCCAACGCAAGGGCAGCCTCTGCCCTTGCGTCGGATGCCCTCGGCGGGGATATTGGGGCCAGAATGAAAGGTCGCGTGCGTGCGCCACTCTGGTTCTGCAATTGCCATTCTGATCCCGGCGGCCGGCGCATCCCGCCGGATGGCAGGGCGTGACAAACTGCTGGAGCCAGTCGCGGGCAGGCCGATCCTGCGGCGGATTGCGCGACTGTGCGTGACAAGCGGATGTGACACACTGGTCACGCTGCCCACCACCGGACCCTTTGGCACGGGGCGGTCGGCGGCATTGTCGGGGCTGCCGGTGCACCAGCACGGCCTGATCGATGCAGACGAGGGGCTTTCAGCGTCGCTGCGCGTCGGCGCGCAATTTGCCAAAGACGCACAGGGGCTGATGGTGGTTTTGCCTGACATGCCAGACATCGATCTGGCGGACCTGAACAGCCTGCTGGAAATGTTCGCGGCTGACCGGAAAACGCCCTTGCGTGCTGCCAGCCAAGACGGAAAGCCGGGTCATCCCGTAATCATCCCGCACCGGCTTTTTCCGCACCTCGCGCAGTTGCATGGCGACAAGGGTGCACGTGACTTGCTTGCGAACCCAGAGACAAGGCTTTGTCCGCTGTCAGGGCTACGGGCGATCACAGACCTTGATACGCCAGAAGATTGGGCAGCCTGGCGCGCACGCCAGTCGCCTGCGCCTGCCCACTTGCATGCCCAACCCGGTGAAATGCCGACCTAATGGCCGGCAAGGGCTGGCTCAATTGGGCTTGTGCGCTTTTGCTGCCACACGGATCGTCCGCTTTTGCGGAAGCGTGACCTGAAGGCACATCAACGAGGAAAGCAGGAAAACAAACAGAACGTCCATCATAATCTCCAAAAAAAATCATCGCGAAAAAATGCTTAAGAAACAGTATTTTGACTGGTTACCTTGAAACCGATAAAATGTCGGCGCGATTGCCGGACGTGGCTGCAGTGCGAACTGGCACCACACCCTGTGACAGCACCTCTTCAATCTCGACACGCTGGGCATTGCCGCGCGCACCAAGCGAACGGTCCTCGGGGCAGAAGGCCTCGGCCCAAAGGCCATTGGCAAGGACCACCTCGTGCCGATCAAAGACAACCTGCACATAACAGGCCCCCAACACCGAACAGGGGCGCACCATCCGGCCATCAGCCAGATTCTTGACCGACACCAGTGCCTCTCTTTGGCCGCTCGCCAGAACGAACTGCGCATCCGTCACCAGCAGCCGCAGGTTGGGGCTCACAAGCAGATCCTGCTCTGGCAGTCCCTTGCCCAGCGCCCCTATGGTTACAATGACCGGGGCCAGATGCGGCGATGCCGCCAGTTGCCCGAAATCAAAGTCCCGGCGTTCGACTTTGCGCACGGTCTGCAATCCATTGTCGCGGGTAACCACGCGGTCACCGGCACAAAGCTCCTCTACCGGCTTTTCGCCCTTGAGGGTCGTAATCAGGGTTCCTGATGAAAAAAATGGCACGGTGTCTCTATCCAGTATGAAAATGTCTTTGGTCCGTCCCGTCCGAAATGTCCGGGTTGTCTTAAATCTTACGGGTGCTGCTAACGCCGCCAGCCCGTTCCGTCTTGTACGACCGGTTCATGCGTTCCGGTGAAAGCCATCTGAGGGGGCAATCATGGCCAAATAATGGCATGAATCACGCCGCACTGTTGAGATTCAATGCAGTTGATTCAGCCGAAAAGGCTGATTGGACCGGCATGGGAAAAAATGACAATTCCATATAATTCCTTGTTATTTATGTATATAATTAAATTTTAGGCCAGAGCGGCTGAAATGTCCGCAACACAAAACCTGTCTTTTCGTTAGCTAACCGTTTCCCACAGCAAGACAACAGCGCCCGATCACGGTCTGCCTTATTCTAAATGAGGCATTTTTGCGGCCAGATCGTATTTTCGCGCCGAAGGAACCAATCCCTGACAGAAATCCTGAATTGTCCACATACCAAGGCAATTTCGCACAAACGCGAATCGCACTTCCAGATCTATCTCTTTCATCTGTGGGAATGTGTGGTACCCAAGGTCGGACTCGAACCGACACGCCTTGCAGCAACAGATTTTGAGTCTGTCGTGTCTACCATTCCACCACTTGGGCACGAGGCAAGCCATAGCCGCCCCGCGCGCGCCTTTCAAGCCGGAAGGTTACAGATTTGCCGCCGAAAATGTATCACAGGCCCGGATCGTGCCCGCTTCGTAACCCGCCGCAAGCCAACGCTGTCGCTGCACCGACGTTCCATGTGTGAAACTGTCGGGCATCGGGCGCTGACCGGCGTTGCGCTGCAAAGTGTCGTCGCCGATCCGCGCGGCAGCATCGACGGCCTCCTGGATGTCGCCCGGTTCAAGCGAACCAAAACGCTCTGCCGCATAGCGCGCCCATACGCCCGAAAAACAATCGGCCTGCAATTCAACCATCACCGAAATTGCATTGCTGTCTGCTTCGTCGGACCGCTGACGTGCTGCGGTGGTTTTCGCCAGAATGCCCAATTCATCCTGCACATGATGCCCCACTTCATGGGCCACCACATAGGCAGCCGCAAAATCGCCGCGCGCGCCCAGCTGGCGGCTCAGCGTGGTGAAAAAGTCGGTGTCAAGGTAAACCTTCCTGTCGTTCGGGCAATAGAAGGGGCCGGTCTGCGCCGAGGCGCCGCCACAGGCTGATTGCGTGCCGCCCTTGAACAGCACCAGGGTCGTCGGTGTGTAAGTGCGGCCAAGCTCCTGCTCGAAAACCCCGGCCCAGATTTCCTCTGTATCAGCAAGGGTCACCGAAACAAATTCCGCTGCGCGCTGGTCGGCCTCGGTCAGCTCGACATCGCCTTGGATCGCGCCTGACCCCAGAATGCCCTCATTCAGCAAAGGCGTCACATCGATACCAAGGAAGTAGGCTATGATGACGATGGCCAGGACCCCAAGCCCGCCGCCCCCGATCACCTGCCCGCCTCCCGCGCGGCGCCGGTCTTCGATATTGTCGCTGCCGCGACGTCCCCGCCACTTCATCGCACCCCCTGACAAGCAATTTGCTGATCCTGCGCAAAAGCCTATCGAAGTTGTCCCCACCGCGAAAGCTCTGCTCCCGAAAAATGGCCAATCCGCTTGACGCCCCCCCCTCACCCATGGCCAATGGCGGCAAAGAAACAACGGACAGGCAGCAATGTTCCGCAGACTTTACACTTGGACTCTGTCCTGGGCGCGTTCGCGCCATGCTGCCACGGCGCTTGGCACCATTTCCTTCGTGGAAAGCTCGGTCTTTCCGATTCCCGCAGATGTCTTGTTCATTCCGATGTGCGTAGCGCGGCCTGACCGGGCGATGCGTCTGGCCTTCATCGCCTCGGTCACTTCGGTACTAGGCGGCATCTTCGGCTGGCTGATCGGGCATTACGCTTTCCTGCATGTCGCCAAACCCGTTTTGGAATTCTACCACAAGCTTGATGCCTTTGACGCGCTCAGCGCGCAGGTCGCGGGCAGTACATGGCTGATCCTTGCAATGCTGGTTACATCTGGCCTCGCGCATCTTCCGCCGATGAAGGTGGTCACCATCCTGTCGGGCGTCGTTGGCTTCAGCCTGCCGTTGTTCATTTTGTCAGCCATCATCGCGCGTGGAGGCCGTTTTTACGCGCTTGCATGGCTTTTGCAGCATTACGGCGTACCGATCCTGGCCTTCATCGAACGGCGGATGACATTGGTGATCGGGGTTTTGCTCGCTTTGATGGTCCTGATTTATGTTCTGGTGAAACTATGATAACAGTGAATTCCCGCTTCTTGGTGCTTCTGGCTGCCTCGGGTTCACTTGCCCTTCTGGCTGGCGCGTTCGTCTTTCAAGCCTTCGGCTTTGCCCCGTGCGAGCTGTGCCTGCTTCAGCGTTGGCCCCATGCGGCCGCCATCCTGATCGGCGGCCTTGTCTTGCTGACCGGCTGGCGCAATCTCGCATGGGCAGGCGCATTGGCCGCCCTCACCACCGCGGCTCTCGGCCTCTATCACACCGGCGTCGAGCGCGGTTTCTGGATCGGGCCCACCGCCTGTTCCTCAAGCCCGGTCGAAGGGCTTTCGTCCGATGAACTGATGAGCCAGATCCTGAATGCGCCGCTTGTGCGCTGCAACGAAGTTGTCTGGAGCCTGTTTGGCCTGTCGATGGCATCCTGGAATGCAGTTTTGTCGCTGCTGCTCGTGTTGATCTGGGTCATGGCCGCGCGGCGCGACTAGGCGCAGCTTGCAGCCGGTTCCTGAAAGGAGTTGGGCATGTCGCGGCCGCTTGATGATATCCTTGTTCTCGATCTCACCCACGTGCTGGCTGGCCCCTTTGCAACAAGCCAGCTTCAGGATTTCGGCGCGCGGGTCATCAAGGTGGAACGGCCTGGCACCGGCGACGATACCCGCGCCTTCCCGCCGTTCCTTCAGGGCGAAAGTGCCTATTTCGCGGCGCTGAACCACGGCAAGCAGTCGATCACGCTTGACCTGAAATCCGCCCCGGACCGCGCCATATTCGACCGGCTTCTGGCCCGCGCCGATGTCATCCTTGAAAACTTCCGCCCCGGCACCATGGAACGCCTGAACTATGGTTGGGATGCGCTGCATGCACGCCTCCCCCGCCTCATCTACGGTGCTGTCTCGGGCTTTGGCCATACCGGACCAGAGGCCGGGAAACCCGCCTATGACATGGTCGTTCAGGCGCGCGGCGGGGTGATGAGCATCACCGGCGAAGAGGGCGGCCCGCCCGTGCGGGTGGGGGCCAGCATCGGCGACATCGTGGCGGGCATGTATCTGGTTCAGGGTGTGCTGGCAGCATTGGTGGCGCGCAACCGCACCGGGCTTGGCAGCAAGATCGACATCTCCATGCTGGATGCGCAGATCGCCATTCAGGAACACAGCCTTGCCATCACCACCGCCACCGGCAAACCACCGGGGCGCACCGGGGCGCGACACCCGACGATTACCCCCTTTTCCACCTTCCGCGCCTCTGACGGGTTTTTCGTGATTGCCGCCGGGAATGACGCCTTGTTCGCCCGCCTCTGCATCACGCTCGGCCAGCCCCAGCTTGCTGCCGACCCGCGCTTTGCCACCAACGAGGCGCGCTGCGAGAATGTCCACCTGCTCAAGCGCATGATCGAAAGCGTTACCCTTGCTCGTACCCGCGCCGAATGGGTGGCCATCCTTGATCAGGCGGGCCTGCCAACCGGCCTTGTACAAAACATGGCCGAAGCCATCGCCGACCCCCAGATCACTGCCCGCAACATGGTCCTTGGGATTCCGCCCCGCGCTGGCGGGCCTGCCTTCATGGCCGCCGGAAACCCGGTCAAGATGACCGGCCTGCCGGATCCCGCCCCGCGCGGCCCGGCCCCTTCGCTTGACGGCGACCGCGCGGCCATTCTGGGCTGGCTTGATCAGCCTGATTCCCCGTCAACTGACGCGGACTGACCCCGCCCTGCCGCTTGCAGGCATTGCCCCCGGCCTGAAAAGCTTTATCCAGAGGCACGCGAACAGATCTGACCGGAGACAGCCATGACCGATGACGCGCTCGTCATTTTCACCCCCTCGGGAAAAAGGGGGCGTTTTGCGCGCGGCACGCCGGTTCTGACAGCGGCACGGCAACTGGGCGTTGACCTGGATTCCGTTTGCGGCGGGCGCGGCATCTGCTCGAAATGCCAGATCACGCCGGGCTACGGCGAATTCTCCAAACATGGCGTGACCGTCCATGACGACGCCCTAAGCGAATGGAATGCCGTCGAAGACCGTTACAACCGCATCCGCGGCCTGACCACCGGCCGCCGCCTCGGCTGCCAGGCCAAGATCATGGGCGACGTTGTCATCGACGTGCCGCCGGAAAGCCAGGTCCACCGCCAGGTGATCCGCAAATCCGCCACCGTGCGCGACATCACCATGGATCCGGCGACCCACACTTACTATGTCGAGGTGCAGGAACCCGACATGCACGAACCCTCGGGCGATTTCGAACGGCTTCAGGACGCGCTGCGCGACCAGTGGCAGATCGAAGGGCTCAGCGCCGACCTGCGCCTGCTGTCGCGCCTGCAACCGGTGCTTCGCAAAGGCGAATGGAAAGTCACCGTCGCCATCCACCGCGACCATCACGGTCAACCAAAGATCG
>CANJQT010000015.1 GCA_947476475.1 Paracoccaceae bacterium
AAATATTGCGACGCGAAGGTGCAAAGATAGTCCTGTTCGGCTTCCGTGCAGATAGCTTGATGGGGGTCGCCCTGATGATCCATGTCGGTGGTGCCGATCAAGGTGAAGTCTTCCTCATAGGGAATGGCGAAGATAATGCGACCGTCTTCCCCCTGAAAGAAATAGCTTTTCCCGTGGTCGAACAATTTCTTCACCACGATATGGCTGCCACGCACCAAGCGGATCGATTCTGTCGTGTCGATATGGGCAATGCCGCGCACCACCTGTTCGACCCAGGGGCCGCCGGCATTCACCAGCACCTTGGCGCGGAACACCTCGGCCTCCTGCCCGCGGTCGACGGTGATTTGCCAGTGATCGCCCATCCGTTCGGCGGCGGTGACACGGGCGCGAGTCATGATCTTGGCGCCGCGATCCGCAGCGTCGCGGGCATTCAGAACGACCAGGCGGGCGTCTTCGACCCAGCAATCGGAATATTCGTAGGCGTGGCGGAATTTTGGGTTAAGCACTTGACCTGCTAGGTCTTTTCGCAAGTCCAGCGTTGTGGTGGCGGGCAGTATCCGGCGGCCGCCAAGGTGATCGTAAAGGAACAGACCAAGCCGGATCAGCCAGGCCGGGCGACGGCCACGCGTCCAGGGCATGACGCGGTTGAGCAGCTTTGAGGCCGGCGTTTCTCCTTCGAAATGCATGTCAGGGTGATAGGGCAGGACGAAACGCATCGGCCAGCTGATATGGGGCATGGCCGACAGCAAAACTTCCCTTTCTATCAATGCTTTACGGACCAGTCCGATCTCGAAGTATTCTAGATAGCGCAGACCACCGTGAAACAGCTTCGTCGAGGCCGACGAAGTGCCCGAAGCCAGATCGCCCATTTCCGCCAGTGCCACCGACAGGCCTCGCCCCGAAGCATCGCGGGCGATGCCGCAGCCGTTGATGCCGCCCCCGATGACAAAAATATCGTAAAGGGGGGGCGAATCCATGGGGCACCTGTGCGTTGATGGCGGATTGAACCGCCGAGGGCGCGGATTGTCAAATTTTATGTTCGCTAATGTTCGTTTTTATTTGGATTTCGCCAAAAGCTGTCTAAGGTGTCACAAAAGGAACATCCTATGGCGCTGAACTTAAGACAAAGTGAAATTCTTGACCTTGCGCGCGCTGACGGCCGGGTTCTGGTTGAGGATCTGGCGGCGCGATTTGGCGTGACGCTGCAGACGATCCGCCGTGACCTGACGGACCTGGCCGACGCCGGGCGGCTGGAGCGGGTGCATGGCGGCGCGGTGCTGCATGCCAGGGTGGCCAATATCGGCTATGCGGAACGGCGCCAGATGAATGCCGGGGCAAAGGCCGCAATTGCCCGGGCCTGCGCCGCGCGGATCCCCGACAATTCATCGCTGTTCCTGAATATCGGCACCACAACCGAAGCGGTGGCGCGCGAACTTCTGGGGCATCGCAACCTGACAATTGTGACAAATAACCTGAATATTGCCAATATATTGGCGGAAAGTGAAAGCTGTGATGTGATCGTGGCTGGCGGGGTTTTGCGACGGTCTGACGGCGGACTGGTGGGCGACCTGGCCAAGGAGGCGATTGAAGCGTTCAAGGTTGATCACGCGATCATCGGCACATCTGCGCTGGATGCGGACGGCGATCTGCTGGACTTCGACAGCCAGGAAGTGCGGGTAAGTCGCGCCATCATCCGGCAGGCGCGGCGCACCTTTCTGGTGGCCGATCATACAAAGCTGGCGCGTGCGGCCCCGGTGCGCATCGCGTCGCTGTCAGAGATCGACACCTTGTTTACCGACCGTCGCCTGCCCGCCGAAATGGCCCGCAAATGCGCGGAGTGGGGCACGGGGGTCGTGGTTTCGTCTGGCTGACAAAAAGGAACATTCGAACAAAACCGAACATTCCTTTACTAGGTATGGATTACGTATGGCAAACGTATGGCTTTGCGCCTGACGCGAAGGCCGGGTGCCGCAAAGATCCCGGGGGATTTTTGGCAAGGATTTTCTGAAAATCCTTGCTTAACCCTGCAGCAGCGTCAGGGCCGCCCGATGGAGTTCTGGCGTGGCGGCGGCGAAGCAGGCGACATTATGGCCCATCCGCAGCTTGCCGCCCTGCCAGTCGGTCATTACCCCGCCCGCCTCTTCGACCAGAAGCGAGACAGTGAGGTAGTCATAGGGTTGCAGGTCGAAATCGATCACCAGATCGACATGACCCATCGCCAGAAGCGCGTAAGGGTAACAGTCATAGGAAAAGCGCCGGGTGGTGCCCGCATTCATCAGCCGGGCAAAGATCTGCGGGTGGGCGCGCCAGATCTTTTCACCTTCATTGACATAGACGGTGGCACCTTCAAGCCCGGTGCGGGCCGAAGCCTTGAGCCGTTCGCTGCCCTTGAAGGCGCCCCTGCCCTTTTCGGCGGTGAAAATTTCGTTCAGCGCTGGCATGCCGACGGCGGCGAGGCGGGTTTCGCCCGCGACCTGATGGGCAAGAAGGAAGCCGAACAGAGGGTGGCCGGAAATGAAGCTGCGGGTGCCGTCGATCGGGTCGATCACCCAAAGCGCGTTCGCGTCACCACCTTCGATGCCATGTTCTTCGCCAAAGATGCCGTGACCGGGGAAACGGTCGGCGATCAGGCGGCGCACTTCGGCCTCGACGCCGCGGTCGGCCTGGGTGACGGGACTTTCGTCGTCCTTGAATTCCACGCCCAGACTGCCGCGAAAGAAGCGCATGGCGGCAGCGGCGGCAGCGCGCGCCATATCAAGCGCATCGTCCATGCGGGCGTCGGGCGTGGTCATGGCTGATCCTTTCCGGGGCGATCAGCCGCCGCAGCGTTTGGCGGCTTCGTCCACGGCTGCTGAAAAGCCGGAAAGCGAGAATGTATCCTGAGTCTGGGTGCCCTTGGCGGACCGCGCGACCAGAACTGCGGAAGACCCCGCCTTCATCGCCGCGACGATCTTGGCATCGTCATCCTCTGTGCCGGCCCAGGCCCATTCGCCATCGACATAAAGTTCGAACTTTGTGCCGCTCACATCAAGGTCAACCGTCGAGTCGGGAGCAAATGGATAGCCGCCCGAGAAGGACACGATGCCCTTGCCGTCCGCACTGTAGGTGACGAACAGCAAGATGTCACCGCGCCGCACCGTGGCAGGCTTTCCGTTCTTGGTGTTGACGGTTTCCTTGGGGGCAGAGACGCTCCAGCATTGCTGGGGGTTGCCATCGACAAACACGCTCCAGTCGGTACTGGCCGACACGCGGTTGTCGGACACCTGCGCCAGTGCCGCACCGCTTAAAGCGACGCCAGCAAGCGCGGCGCCCATCAAGCCTTTCCACAGGGTGATCATCTTTCGGTGGCCTCCAGCCCTTTGCCTGACCCCGCAGCGGGTGCCTTTCTGGCACCTTTTTCCAATGGCGGGGCGCATTTCAACTCGATATGGAACTGATAACGCATCCGGGGCAAGCTGGGAAAGCCCCGGCGGCAGAAATTCGCCCAAAAGCACGGCGGCAGACAGGATTTCTGGAGGAAGAATGGCGGCGGTGGATCTGATTGAACTGTGGCGGGGCGGGCTTTTGGAGGGCGTGCATCGCGGTCACGTCGTGGTTTGTGATGCGGCGGGCGAGATTGTCGAGGCTTGGGGCGACCCGGCGGCGGTGATCTTTCCGCGATCATCGTGCAAGATGATCCAGGCGCTGCCGCTGATCGAAAGCGGCGCGGCAGAGGCTGCGGGTTTGACCGATGCGCAGATGGCCCTTGCCTGCGCCAGCCATCAGGGAGCAGAGATTCACACCGCCGCTGTTGCCCGCTGGTTGGCGGATCTGGGGTTGGGCGAGCCGGATCTGCGTTGCGGATCGCATATGCCTTATGACGAGGCGACGCGGGACGCGCTTTACCGCCACCACGGCAAGCCTTGCCAGCTGCACAATAATTGTTCGGGCAAGCATGCGGGGTTCCTGACGCTGAACCGCCATCTGAAGGGTGGGGCGGAGTATGTGGAGGTGGACCATCCGGTGCAGAAGGCGGTGCGGGCGGCGACCGAAGAGGTGTGCCACGAATCCGCTGCGGGATACGGGATCGACGGTTGTTCGGCCCCGAATTTCGCCACCTCGATCCACGGGTTGGCGCGGGCAATGGCGTTCTTCGCCGCGGCGCGCGATGCGGGGTCGGTGCGTGAACGGGCGGCGCATCGGTTGACCCATGCGATGACTGCATTCCCTGAGCTGGTGGCGGGTGAGGGGCGGTCCTGCACGAACCTGATGCGGGCGATGGGCGGCAAGGTGGCGGTCAAGACCGGGGCCGAGGCGGTGTTCACCGCCATCCTGCCTGACAAGAAGCTGGGAATTGCGGTGAAGGTGCTGGACGGGGCTACGCGGGCGTCGGAAGCGGCGATCACAGCGCTGCTGATCCGTCATGGAGTGCTGGATGCCGGGCATCCGGTGGTCGAGCGCTATCTGACCGGCAAGCAGAAGAACTGCCGCGGGCTGGTGACGGGCGAGTTGCGGCTGGCGCCGGGGTTCTGCTGAGGCTGGGGGCTTAGCGCACCCAGACCCCCGCGGGATATCTATGGACAGAAAATGGGGCCTGTCAGAGCATCTGCCAGATGAGACGCAGCGCCATTGCCGTTGAAGTGACGGTGAGGAGCGGGCGGATCAGGCGCGCGCCGTTTTTCATTGCCATGTGGCTGCCAAGATGGGCACCGGCAATCTGCGCTGCCCCCATGGCAAGGCCGAGTTTCCACAAGGGGGCGCCGATCAGGGCGAAAGCCATCACCGAGCCGATGTTCGACGCGAAGTTCAGCAGTTTGGTATGGGCGGTGCCCTTGAGGACGCCGTAGCCCGACAAAAGCACGAAGCCGATCATGAAGAAGGAACCGGTGCCGGGGCCGATGAGCCCGTCGTAAAAGGCAATGGCGGGGACGAAGGTGGCGGTGAACAGCGCAGGGGCCAGCCTCTGGTGGCGGTCGGCGTCGGAGAGGCCGGGTTTGAGCGCGAAGAACAGGGCGACGCCGATCAGGATAACCGGCAGGATCAGGCGGAAGCTGTCGGTGGGGATCAGGGGAACGAGTTGCGAGCCCGCGAAGGCGGCGGCTGCGGCGAGAAGTGCCGGGATGGTCTGTGACCGCAGATCGACATGGCCGCGGCGGGCGTAGGCGAGGGCAGCGGTGCCCGCACCGAAGGCGCCTTGCACCTTGTTGGTGCCGAGCGCCTGAACCGGCGGCAGACCCGCAAGCAGGAGGGCGGGCACGGTGATCAGCCCGCCGCCGCCGGCGATACTGTCGATGATGCCGGCAAGGAAGGCCGCAAGGATCAGCAACAGGGCAACGGTCAGGGTGACTTCGAACAAGTTCTTCTCTCCGGCCAGGGTGGCGTACCATCCATGGCGACAGCGGGATTGTAAAGTCAGGCGAATTCGGTCGCGGCGTAGCCCTGGATGTAAAGCAGGGCGGTCAGGTCGGCGTGGTTGACGCGGATATCGCACTGGGCGGCAACGGCGGGTTTGGCATGCAGCGCCACCCCCGCCCCGGCAAGGCCGAGCATGCCGAGATCATTGGCGCCGTCACCGACCGCGATCACATCGGCGGCGGTCAGTCCGAGGCGGCTGGTGATGTCGATGAGCGCCTGCACCTTGGCTTCGCGGCCGAGGATCGGCCGGGCCACTTCGCCGGTGAGTTTGCCGCAGGAGGTGAGCAGTCGGTTGGCGCGATGTTCGTCAAAGCCGAGATGCGCCGCCACGCTTTGGGTAAAAGCGGTGAAGCCGCCCGAGACCAGCGCCGCGTAGCCGCCGCCGGCCTTCATGGTGGCAATCAGGGTGGCGCCGCCGGGCATATAGGTGATGCGTTCCTTCAGCACCTGGGGGATCACCGCCTCGGGTAGGTTGCGCATCAGATCGACCCGTTCGACCAGGGCGCTTTCGAAATCCAGTTCGCCGTTCATGGCGCGGGCGGTGATTGCGGCGACGCGGGCCCCGTGGCCAGCCATCGCGGCAAGTTCGTCGATACATTCCTGTTCGATCATTGTGCTGTCCATGTCGGCCAGGAGCATCTTCTTGCGCCGCCCTTCGGCCTTTTGCACCACAAGGTCCAGACCCAGCGCCTGCAGGTCATCCCAGATTTCCCAGCGGTTGGCGGGCATTTCGGCCAGCGCGAATTCGGCGGCAATGCCGGGATTGAGCCAGCGCGCCTGACCGCCACCCCAGGCGTTGCGCAGCGATTCGACGGCGACCCGGTCAAGGTTGGCGCGGGCGGGGCTGGCGAGAAGCGTGGCGATGAACATCGGGGCCTGTTTCCTATCGTAGTCGGTATGCGTCGCTTTTTAAGCATCAAGCGGCGCTTTAGGGCAGTTTTTGGTCTTGTGCCAGCGGATTTCGCCGCTTACCCCTTGCGGCGGGACACCCTTCCCCACCGAAGGGCATATATCTGGAAGGATACTATGACGGATCTGACGAAACCGGCTGTGCGCCCGGCAAATGCGCGCTTTTCGTCTGGCCCTTGCGCCAAAATTCCCGGATTTGATCTGAACATGCTGGCAGACGCCCCCCTTGGGCGGTCGCATCGCGCATCTGTCGGCAAGGCCAAGCTGAAAGAGGCGATCGAGCTGACGCGCGAGGTTCTGCGCGTGCCGGAAGGGTACCGGATCGGGATTGTTCCGGCATCGGACACCGGCGCGGTCGAGATGGCGCTGTGGTCACTTCTGGGGCCTCGCCCCGTCGAGGTGCTGTGCTGGGAGAGTTTCGGCGAAGGCTGGGCCACCGATGTGGTCAAGCAGCTGAAGCTGGAGGCCACGGTACGCAAGGCCGATTACGGGCGGATCGTCGATTTCGCCCAAGTGGATTTTGACAAGGATGTGGTGTTCACCTGGAACGGCACGACTTCGGGCGTGCGGGTGCCGGATGGCGGGCTGATCCCGGCGGACCGCGCGGGACTGACGATTTGCGACGCAACCAGCGCCGCCTTTGCGATGGATCTGCCGTGGGACAAGCTGGATGTGGTGACCTTCAGCTGGCAGAAGGTGCTGGGCGGCGAAGGGGCGCATGGGATGCTGGTGTTGGGCCCCCGCGCGGTTGCACGGCTGGAGAGTCACACGCCCGCCTGGCCGATGCCAAAGATTTTCCGCATGACCAAGGGCGGAAAGCTGATCGAAGGGATTTTCGAGGGCGAGACGATCAATACGCCGTCGATGCTGGCGGTCGAGGACTATCTGGTCACGCTGAAATGGGCGAAGGGGCTGGGCGGTCTGCCCGCGCTGATCGCGCGCTGCGATGCCAATGCCGGGGCAGTGCGGGATTTCATCAGGGGCAAGGGCTGGATCGCTGATCTGGCCGAGGATCCGGCGACGGGATCGACCACCTCGGTCTGTCTGCGGTTCACGGATGGGCGGATCAGGGATGGTGCTGCGTTCGCCAAGGCCGTGGCAAAGCGGCTGGAGAAGGAAGGCGTGGCGCTGGATGCGGGGGCTTACCGCGATGCGCCACCCGGGCTGCGCATCTGGTGCGGCGCGACGGTCGAGGCCGCCGATGTGGCAGCCCTGATGCCCTGGATCGAATGGGCGTTTGAGGCCGAGATCGCGGCGCCGTGACCTGAGGGTGGGAGCGGGGGCCAGCCCCCGCGACCCCCGGAGTATTTTCACCAAGATGAAAGGCAGACCGATGTCCTGTGCGGACGGCTGCCGGACGAAAGGACAAACGAAATGGCTAAAGTTCTTGTATCCGACAAACTTTCCGAAACCGCTGTGCAGATCTTCCGCGACCGGGGGGTGGAGGTGGATTACCTGCCCGATCTTGGCAAGGACAAGGAGAAGTTGCTGCAGGTGATCGGCCAGTATGACGGGCTTGCGATCCGCTCGGCCACCAAGGTTTCCGACAAGGTTCTGGCGGCGGCCACCCGGCTGAAGGTCATTGGCCGGGCCGGGATCGGGGTGGACAATGTCGATATTCCCGCCGCGTCGAAACGCGGGGTGATCGTGATGAACACGCCCTTCGGCAATTCGGTCACCACCGCCGAACATGCGATTGCGATGATGTTCGCGGTGGCGCGGCAATTGCCCGAGGCGAGTGTCTCGACCCATCAGGGCAAGTGGGAAAAGAACCGCTTCATGGGGGTGGAGCTGTTCAACAAGACGCTGGGGGTGATTGGTGCGGGCAATATCGGTGGCATCGTCTGTGACCGCGCGCTGGGGCTGCATATGAGGGTGGTGGCTTATGACCCGTTCCTGAGCGAGGAGCGGGCGAAGGTGCTGGGTGTGACCAAGGTGGAGTTGGAGGAGCTGTTGCACCGGGCCGATTTCATCACGCTGCATGTGCCGCTGACTGACAAGACCCGCAATATCCTGAACCGGGAAAATCTGGCCAAGACGAAGAAGGGTGTGAGGATCATCAACTGTGCGCGGGGCGGGCTGATTGATGAGGCGGCGCTGTTTGATGCGCTGGTTGCGGGTCATGTGGCGGGGGCGGCGCTGGATGTGTTCGAGGTGGAGCCCGCGACCGAAAGCCCGCTGTTCGGGCTGCCGAACGTGGTCTGCACCCCGCATCTTGGGGCATCCACCACCGAGGCGCAGGAAAACGTGGCCTTGCAGGTGGCCGAGCAGATGGCGGATTATCTGCTGACCGGGGCGGTGCAGAATGCGCTGAACATGCCGTCGGTCACCGCCGAGGAAGCCGCAGTGATGGGGCCGTGGATCAAGCTGGCAAGCCATCTGGGCGCCTTCGCGGGCCAGCTGACCGAAGAACCGATCAAGGCGATCAACGTGCTTTATGACGGGTCGGTCAGCCATATGAATCTGGCGGCGCTGAACTGCGCGGCGATTGCCGGGATCATGAAAGTGGCGAACCCCGATGTGAACCTTGTGTCGGCCCCGGTGATTGCCAAGGAAAGGGGCGTGCAGATCGCCACCACCCGGCAGGAAAAGGGCGGGGTGTTCGACGGCTACA
This sequence comes from Paracoccaceae bacterium, assembly GCA_947476475.1. GTDB lineage: Bacteria > Pseudomonadota > Alphaproteobacteria > Rhodobacterales > Rhodobacteraceae > TMP-24. Next base: position 8,918 of record CANJQT010000015.1, read on the forward strand.
TGAAGCTGACGGTGGTCACCGACAAGCGCGAACGGTCGATCGCGGGCACGGTGTTCAGCGACGGCAAGCCGCGCTTCATCCAGATCAAGGGCATCAACATCGACGCCGAGATCGGCAACCACATGCTTTACACCACCAATGACGACATACCGGGCATCATCGGCACGCTTGGCCAGACGCTGGGGGAAGCCGGTGTGAACATCGCCAACTTCACTTTGGGCCGGTCTGGCGCCGGCAAGGATGCGATAGCGCTTCTTTACCTTGACGCGCCGCTGCCCGAGGGCGTGCGCGGAAAACTGATCGCCACCGGCAAGTTTCAGTCGGTGCGGCCATTGGCGTTCGACGTGGCGTGAGCCATCGGCTATAGGACGGAGGGGGGTCGGGCGACCGGCCCCTGACTGTCAATTGTGGCCTGTAGGACGAGGAATTCATGCGCAGCTATGCCATCGGCGATATTCATGGCCACCTGACCCAGCTTACCACCTTGCATCGGCTGATTGCTGCGGACCGGGCCGCCTGCGGCGACGGCGGCGAGGCGCCGGTCATCCATATCGGCGATCTGGTGGACCGCGGGCCGGACAGTGCCGGGGTCATCCAGTTTCTGATCGACGGGCAGGCGCGCGGCGAAAACTGGATCACGCTGCGCGGCAACCATGACCGGATGTTTCGCGGCTTCATGGACGACCCTGATTACCACGACCCACGCCTGCGGCCGGATCTTTACTGGCTGCACGAACGTCTGGGGGGGGCGGATACGCTTTTGTCTTACGGGGTGAAGGGTGCGGGAGAGCGGTTCCTGCACGACCTGCACGCCGACGCGCGCGGTGTGGTGCCGCGGGCCCATCTGGATTTTCTGGACGCATTGCCAAACTACGTTCTGCGCGGCGACTGCCTGTTCGTTCATGCAGGTATCCGACCGGGCGTCGATCTGCATGACCAGACCGAGGACGACTATCTGTGGATCCGCAAGGACTTTCACGAGGATCGCCGTGATCACGGTGCGCTGGTGGTGCATGGGCATACGCCGGTGGATGCAGTGACGCACCATGGCAACCGGCTGAACATCGACACCGGCGCGGGCTATGGCAAGCCGATGAGCGCGGTGGTCATCGAAGGATGCGAGGTGTTCCAGCTGACTGGACGTGGCCGGGTAAGGATTGCCGCATGATCCGTGTGCCGCTGGCCTGGTGCGTGATCGTGCTGACCTTGGCCGGGGCGGCCTTCTGGCTGCTGGCGGTGGGGCGGCCGGCGCTTTGCCCCTGCGGGGAGGTGCGGCTTTGGGTGGGAAACCTGTCTTCGCCCGAAAGTTCGCAGCAATTGGCAGACTGGCTGACGCCGCTGCATCTGTTGCATGGGCTGCTGATTTATTGGGGGCTGTCGCTGTTCAGGCGCGTGGACTTCACCTGGCGGCTTGCGTTTGCCACCTTGTTGGCGGCGCTGTGGGAGATTGCGGAGAACTCTGCCTCGGTCATTGAACGATATGTGCCGCTGCACTTGCGCCCGGAGCAGGCTGGCGACAGCGTGATCAATGCGCTGTCGGACATGCTGGTGGTGGGGGTCGGTTTCTGGCTGGCCGCGCGCCTGCCGGTCAGGGTCAGTATCGCACTGTTCATCGGGATCGAGCTTTTTCTGATCTGGATGATCCGCGACAGCATGAGCCTGCGGCTGCTGATGTGGGCCCATCCGGTGGCGGCGCTGCGCGACTGGCAGGCGGCGGGCTGACCTGTATCGGGTCCGCAGGCCGATGGCCCATTTCGCGCGGGGGCTGAGACACTGAATAAGGCCGCGTCGGACGCGTGGCTTTTGCTGGTCTGGATCGGAGGGCGGCGTTAGGCTGGCTGGTGGATGCAAAGGAGGCCAGCCATGTCGGACATTGTTATTCTGGGCGCAGCACGGACGGCGATCGGGACCTTTGGCGGGTCACTGGCGGGGCTTTCGCCGATCGACATAGGCACCGTGGCCGCGAAGGCGGCGCTGGAGCGGTCGGGGGTGGCCGCAGACCGGATCGGCGCGGTGGTCTTTGGGCATGTGATCAATACCGAACCGCGCGACATGTATCTGAGCCGTGTGGTGGCGATGAATGCGGGGGTTCCGCTTGGGACGCCGGCGATGAATGTGAACCGGCTGTGCGGTTCTGGGGTGCAGGCGCTGGTGTCTGCCGCACAGGCGCTGATGCTGGGGGATGCGGACTTCGCGCTTGCGGGCGGAGCCGATTGCATGAGCCGCTCGCCCTATGCGCTGCCGGTGGCGCGCTGGGGCCAGAAGATGGGCGACACCAAGGCCATCGACATGATGACGGGGGCGCTGACCTGCCCATTCGGGACCGGCCACATGGGGGTCACGGCCGAAAACGTCGCGCGCGAACACAGGATCAGTCGCGCGGATCAGGATGCGTTCGCTATGGAAAGCCAAGTGCGGGCGGCGCGGGCGATTGCCGAGGGGCGGTTCAGGGATCAGATCGTCCAGGTCGAGATCAGCGCCCGCAAGGGGCCGGTGCTGTTTGATCAGGACGAACATCCGAAAGCCACGAGCCTTGAGGCTTTGGCCGGGTTGAAGACGGTGTTCCAGAAGGACGGGACGGTAACCGCCGGGAATTCAAGCGGCATCAATGACGGGGCCGGCGCTCTGGTGCTGGCACGGGCGGATGCGGCGCAGCGGGCGGGCCTGCGGGCACGGGCGCGGATCGTCGGCTATGCGGTGGCGGGTGTGCGGCCCGAAGTGATGGGCATCGGCCCGGTGCCTGCGGTGCGCGCGCTTTTGGCCAGGACCGGACTGAACGCGGGGGATTTCGATGTGATCGAATCGAACGAGGCCTTTGCGGCACAGGCGTTGGCGGTGAGCCGGGAGTTGGGGCTGGACCCCGCCAAGGTGAACCCCAACGGCGGGGCGATTGCGCTGGGACATCCGGTGGGTGCGTCAGGGGCGATCATCGCCGTAAAGGCTTTGTATGAGCTGGAGCGCACAGGCGGGCGGCTGGGGCTGGTGACGATGTGCATCGGCGGCGGTCAGGGCATTGCGCTGGCGATCGAGCGGATCTGATCCGGGGCAGAGGTCGGGGTGTTATCGCAGAACGCTTTGCGTTTAGCGGACAGTCACGTTGACCGCGGCGCTGCGGCCTTCGGCGTCGATCACCGACAGGCGGTAAAAGCCCTGCCCGCCCAGCGTCAGCGGGGTTTCGCGGCCGGTCTGGCCAAATGCTGTGGGCGTGCCGTTCACCATCCACAGAAAGGGCGCTACTCCGTCGCGGACGCGCACGGTCAGCATGCCGCCCGGCGCCTCGACTTCAGCCCCGTCGGGGGGGAAGGCAACCTTGGGCGCGTCGGGGGTGGTATCGGCGAAGACGGCCCCGCGGGGGCGGAAATGCTGCAAGGGTTGCGGCAGGCGGGCGTTGGGCAGGATCAGGGTTGCCGGGGGTGGCGGGGGCAGCGGGTCATGGTTGGGCTTCAGCCGCCCGAACAGTTCAAACAGAACCGGCGCGGCCAGATCACCGCCAAAGGCACCGGGGACCGGCGTGCCATCGGCCCGGCCCATCCAGACGCCCGCGACATGGCCACCGTCAAAGCCCACCGCCAGCGCATCGCGGTGGCCATAGCTGGTGCCGGTCTTGTAGGCGAGCCGCCCCGGTGCGGCGCCGGGCGGTGGCGGCAGATGAGCAAGAATGTCGGCCACGTGCCAGGCGGCTTCGGGGGCGAACAGGCGCTGCGGCAGTTCTTCGGCCGCGCCGGGGTGAACCGACAGGCGGACCGGGCGGCCCATGCGGGCAAGGGCGGCGTAGGATTGAACCAGATCCTGCAAGGAAATGCCAAGGCCGCCCAGCGCCACTGCCAGCCCCGCCTGCCCGCCCGGCACCTGCACGTCGGCCCCGGTGCGGCGCAGCGCCAGCAGAAGATTGGCCGGACCCAGCGCATCGGTCAGACTGACAACCGGGATGTTCAGCGATTGCTGCAGCGCCTCGCGCACCGGCAGGGTGCCGCGAAAGGCCTTGTCGAAATTCTGCGGCGCATAGGTGCCAAAGGCCACGGGCCGGTCGTCGATCAGCGTTTCGGGATTGATCAGGCCCTGATCGAAGGCCAGCCCATAGACGAAGGGCTTCAGCGTCGATCCGGGCGACCGAAGGGCCTGGGTCATGTCGACAAAGCCCTTGCGGCCGTCGTCGCCCCAGTCGGCGGTGCCGACGCTGGCCAGGATTTCACCGCTGCGATGATCCGCCACCACAATCGCGATCGACAGTTTGTCGCCCGCGCGGATGGCAGCGTCCTGGGCGAGTTTTTCAAGCGATGCCTGCAACGGTCCGTCGATGGTGGTGGCGATCCGGCGGTCCAGGGGATCGGCGCGCCGCAAACGGTCGGCCAGAAGGGCGGCATGGTCGGGGAAAGGCAGGCGTGCGGCGGGCACGGGTTCGGTTTCGGCGGCGACGACCATTTCCGCGCTGAGCAGCCCCGCCTGTTCCATCCGCGCCAGCACCCGGCTGCGGGCGTCATAGGCGGCATCGGGAAAAAAGTCGGGGCGGCGGGCTTCGGGCGATTGCGGGATGGCGACCAGCAGGGCGGCTTCGGCTGCGGTCAGGTGGCGGGGTTCCTTGCCGAACCACGACAGGCTTGCGGCACGGATCCCTTCAAGATTGCCGCCGTAGGGGGCAATGCGCAGGTAAAGCGCCAGTATTTCGTCCTTCGACAGATGGCGTTCCAGCGCCAGTGCCAGACGGATCTGGCGGATCTTGCCCGCCCACTTGCCGGTGCCACTGTCTTCCAGCAGGCGCGCGATCTGCATGGTGATCGTCGATGCGCCCGAGGTAACATGGCCGTTGCGCAGCGACTGCAGGGCGGCGCGGATCAGGGCGCGCGGATCGACGCCGGGGTGGGTGAAAAACCGCCTGTCCTCATAGGCCAGCAGCATGTCGATGAACAACGGATCAACCGCGCCGGGATCAAGCCGCCAGCGGCCCTCGGCCACGGTGAAGGCGCGCAAAAGCGCGCCCTCCCGGTCGACCACCTCGACTGAAGTATCGACGACGAGGGGCGGCAGTCGGGTGGCGTTCACCCAATCATTGAACAGATCCCGCGTGGTGGCGGTGGCGAACAACGCCACCGCCAGAAGCACGATGAAACGCGCGCGCATCTTATTCGGTGACCGTCACGCGGCCCGAGTCGGTGCGCGCGCGGTAGTCCGGGCGATACATGTCTTCGACCGAGGCGGCTGGCAGATGGTAGCTGCCCGGCGAGATGGCCCGAACGACATAGGCCAGCCGGAACGGTTCGCTTGATGTCCAGTCCACGGCCGCCAGAAACCGGTCCTGACGGAATTCGGTGGTGCGCGGGCTGTCCATTGTCGTCAGCCAATCGAGTGCGGCAATATCGCCGCCGCGGATCAGGTTGGGGTTATCAATCTCGAACCCGGCGGGCAGCGGGTCGTTGACCATCAGGCGGGCTTCGCCGGTACCAAGCGGTGTCACCTCGATGACCGCGACCATACGGGTGCCTTGCCTGACCGCGTCAAGGCTGACCGGTTCGCCGTCCATCGTGAACCAGTTGCGGGTGACCTGATAGCCGTTGCCGCCCGCAGGTTCGGGTTCGGCGGGCACGCCGAAGGTGGTCAGGGTCAGCGTGGCATCTGCTTGGCCCGCGTTGGCGATGGTCTGGCTGGTGCCGCCAGCCGTCTGATCCTCGATTACACGCACAAGGGGGCCGGACAAGGGTTCGCCGTTCAAGGTGAAATGGTCGGCGGATTTGCCGTCGATCAGCGCATGGGTGGCCAGAAGCGCCCAGGTGGCTTCTTGCGTCGACAGGCTGCGATTCAGAACGCTGGCCGCGACCGACTGGCCAAGCTGGTCTGCCGCGAAGGCCCCGGACCCCGCTTCGGTTCCAAGCGCCAGAAGGGCGGTCGCGTCGCGCAGGTTGGTACCATAGTCAGCACGCCAGACCTGGGTTTCGCTGACAAGGGCATTGTCGGCAATCAGGGTGGCAGCCTGCCGGAACATCGCATCCGCGCGGGTCTGATCGCCGTAGGACGCCAGCGCGGCGCCCAGTTGGGCGGCGGCAATCGGTGTATCGAATGCACTGGCCTTCACATCGACATAGTAGCGCAGATCACCTATGGCGGCAGCCCCTTCGCGGGCCAGAACCATCAGGGAATAGGCCACGCCGCCGGGGTCGCGGTCGAAGTCGGACTGGTAGTTGATCTGGTTCCTGAGGTTGTCGAGCGCGTTGCGGAAGGCAGTGTCGGGAACCTCATAGCCCTGCGCCTTGGCGCGGCTTAGGAAATCGGTGACGTAGGCATCAAGCCACATATCGCCGGTATCGGGATACCAAAGGCCGAAGGAACCGCTGGCCGACTGGTTCAGAAGGATCGCGCCTATCGCCTGCTGCACCCTTTGGCGGATGCCGTTGGTGTCACCGTCCGCCGCCCCCATCGCAACAGCGATATCTTCGAAATAGAGCAGCGGCAGGGCTTTCGAGGTCATCTGTTCAGTGCAGCCGTAAGGGTAACGATCCAGCGAGGCGAGGATCCCCGGCGCGTTGAAGCGGGCAATGGGGCCAAGGGCCAGCGTGGCCTTGCCGGATCCGGGAATGAGGCCCGCGAAGACGTTGGCATCGAGCGTGAATTCCTTGCCGGGGGCCAGGGTGAAGTGCGATTGGCGCAGGGTCTCAGGATCGTTGGCCTGCACCGGAATGGTCAGGCTTTTCACCAGTTGCTTGCCGTCCGGGGTGGTGAGCGCCACACGCAGGGTGGTATTGCCTTCGCTGTCCGGGGCAGTCAGCGGGATGGTCAGGGTTTCTTTGCCCTTGTCGGCCAGATCGACACCAGATGGGGTGGCGCCAAGGGTGACGCCCTCGCCGGTCACATCAAGGCCCATACGGCCTGACGGCCCGGAGGCATGGACGATTTCCAGCCGCAGGGTGCTTTGATCACCGGGGGCAAGGAAGCGGGCAACCGACGCGGTCAGCACCACCGGATCGCGCACCAGCACATCCTGACTGGCCTGCCCGATAGAGGATTTCGACCATGCGATGGCCATCAGCTTCACCGTGCCGTTGAAGGACGGCATGGTGAAGGTGGTGCGGGCATACCCGTCCTCATCCACCGGGATCGGGCCCGAGAAGTAGGCCACCAGTTCTTCGGTGGGCGGCGGGGCCTTCAGCTTGACCCCACCCGCGTCACCGCCCGAGCGGACAGCGCCCGGCGCGCCGTTCTGGCCATCTATCAGGCGGCCATAGATATCGCGTATCGCCATGCCCAGCTTTTGCTGGCCAAAGTAGTGATCTTCGGGGTCGGGCGGCAGAGTGGCGGTAAGGTTGAGGATGCCGACATCGACCGCAGCCAGCGTAACAAAGGCCTGTTCGCCCGATGCCGCGCCAGCCACCTTGACCGCGACCGGCAGGGGTCTGCGGGGATCGGAGTTGGCGGCGGCCTCGATGGTGGTGGTCAGGCGTTTGGGGCCGGGATCGACCTTGGCATAGGACAGGCCCAGCGCCCGCGACGGCGTGCGGCCCGCCGCGGCGTCCATCGGGCGCAGGACCGAGGCGGTGACATAAGCCCCCGCCCCCCAGTCGTCGGTGACCGGCAGGTCGATGGTATTTTCACCCTCGGTGACCTTGACCGCTTTCATGGTGATCAGATGGTTCGACATGACGGTGATCAGCGCCACACCCGCTGAGCGCGGCACGATATGGACCTGCGCCGTATCGCCCGCCTTGTAGCTGAGTTTGTCCAGCGCGATGTCGAGCGTGTCGGGGGTGTTGACCGCATCGACGGGCACATACCATCCGGCGTAAAAATCGGTTGATGCAACCGCCTGCGATCCGTCGGTTGCGGTGACGACCAGTTCATACTGGCCCCAGTCCACCTTGCCCTTGACCGGCACCGGGGCGGTGCCAAGCGTCGCATCCCCTTCGGCCACGGTGGTGCGCGAGGTGGTCACATCCCAGTTCCATTGGCCGTAAAGCGAATACCATTGATAGTGCGTCTCGACCCGGTTCAGCTTCCAGTGAACCGGCATGGCTGTCGGTTTGCCATCCGGGCCAAGCGCGATCAGATCGAAGGTGGCGTCGGCGTTTTGCGCCGTCACCCCATCGGTGAAGGCGGGTTTGACGCCGATGAAAGGCTTGGCCGGAAAGAGCGGACGTTCGATGGTGCGTTCCACCGGGCGGCCCGACCCTTCAGCCAGCCGCACCGCAAAGCGGGCGGTCAGCGGGCGGTCGGAGTTGGGACCAAGGTCCGGCAGGGTGACGAAAAGGGTGCTGTTGCCCTCGGCGTCGGTCTGGCCCGCGTCATAAAGCGAATCATAATAGGGTGAAAAACCATCGTTATATTTGCCGAAGCGGTAGCCGGGCCAGTCCGCCAGACCGTCGGCGGCGGTGATGCGGTAATCTCCTTCGATCGGCAGATCGGCCCCGGGTGCGCCGAACAGATAGCGGGCGGCAATGCCAATCTGGGCCTCATCCGTGGCCGACAACGGGCCTGCGGGCAGGGTCAGGGCGAAGTCGATCCGTTCGGGCAAGAAATCTTCAACCAGAAAGGCTTCGGATGCCAGCGTGGTGTTTTCATCCTCGGCAAACACCTCGATCCGCCAGGTGCCGCGCGGGGCGGAACCTTCGAGCGGGAAGCTGACGGCACGACCGCCGCCGCCCGCGTCTGGGGCCAGCGCGCGGGAATATTCGACCCCGTCGGGGCGCAACAGCCGGGCGGTCAGCGGCAAGCCTTCGATCCCGGTCATCGACGGGTCGCGTGCAAGGATGGTGGCGTTCAAGGCTTCGCCGGCGCGATAGGCCCCACGGTCGGTCGCCAGAAACACATCAACGGCGGGAGCTGCCGGGCGGCCTTCGACGCCGCGATCCGACAGGTCGAATTCGGGATCGGTCAGCGACAGGAAGGAATAGTCCTGATCCTGTTCGACGGTGACCAGCGCGGGTGCCGAACTGCGGTTGCCCGCAACCTGCGCCGGGGTGAACAACGCATAGCCGTCTTCATCGGTCGTCACGCTGGCAATCACCGCGTTGGCGCGGCTGACCAAGGTGACCTTGGCCCCGGATTTGGCCGATGCGTCGTTCAGGCTGCGCACGAACAGATGCAATCCGTCGGTGCCCTGCATGGTGGTGAGGCCAAGGTCGGAAATCACGAACCATTGCAGAGCGGGCGGGATCTGTTCGGGGTCGGTATCGGGCACCGAGGCCTGCAGCGCGTAGATACCGGGGCCGAGATCCCTGAGCACATCGTCCATCGGAAGGTTGGTGGTGATGTCGCGGTTCACTTCGCCCTGCGCCGTGTCTGCGGTGCCGGTCCAGACCTTTTCGGCATAGGTGTTGGCGAAGTAATCCGCCGACCAGTAATCCAGTGGGCGGCCCACATAATCATCGGCAAAGGCGCGCACGAGGTTGCGGTCGGATATGCGGTGCAGGGTCAGGTTCAGCTTTGAGGTATTGGTGGTTTCAACGGGAATGCCATTTACGGCCGCGCGCGGCAGGATATAGGCGCGGCCGGGAAAGCGGACGCTCGGGGCACGGTCGCGGACATAGGCGGTAATCGTCGTGTCCTTGGCCAGCGTTTCGCCGGTGGCGGCCGGAAGGCCCTTGCGGAAGGTCAGGCTGTAGCGCTTGCCATGTTCCACCCCGCTGACGCAGATCTGACTGTCCGTCGCATCAACCGCAAGACCGCTGTCGGGAAGCTGGACGAAGGTGGCGTAGTCGGTGCCGGTGGCAATCAGGCTGGCGTTGAAGATCACGCAGATGCGCGGCTGGGCCAGTTCGGCATCGACCCGGTTTTCGGCGATGTTGAAACCGTATTTCCCGATCGCGTCATCCAGCATCGTTGCGGCATCGTCCCGCGGGGCAAGATCCTGCGCCAGTTGCAGGGCGGGGATCATGTCGCGCCCGCGTCCGTTGGCTTCAAGCGCGCGGGCCATGGTGGCAAGGGCGGTGGCCTGAAGGTTCTTGTTGTCGGCGCGCAGATAGCCGTTCACTGCGGCAGAAAGCGCCCGATAGACGAAGTCGGTGGCCTGATCGGGCAGGGTCTGGGCGCCCGCCAACAGCATGTCGGCATAGGTGACCCACTGATCTGCCGCGTCGGTGATGTTCAGCGCCGCCCCCTGCGCGCGCGAGGCGCTGAGGTAATCGCCCTGCGCACTGGCATCGGTGGCGGTGGCAAGCAGATCTTCGGCCGTCCATTCACCGGTGATATGGTCATTGGCGAGCGAGCGGGCCTGTTGCAGCGCCTGATCGAAATCGACCTGCTGAAGGAACGTCAGTTCGCCCGCGCGGGCGGATGCGATTTCGGCCGCACCCGCATTGGCAGGGCGCACCCAACCCGAATAGGCGCCGTCATAGGGCGCCTGATCCGCTACGGCTGATTTCAGAAAGCAGGAGTTTGCTTTTGTATTGAAGGTGATGGCCATGCATTTGCTGTTGGCCAGGCAGGCGGCTTCACATGATTCAAGCGTGGTGTCGAAAACCGACTGAAGATCGGTTCCGATGAAGTCGAACCCTTCGGTCAGGACGAAGCGGCGGTCGGGGACATGGCCGGTGTCCTGCCCCAGTGTCGGTCGTGGCAGAAGGGCAAGGGACAGGCTGGCGGCCAAAGCGAAAAGGCGCATCACAAACTCCTGCAAGAACCCTTTGCAGGGTGCCACGCACCCCGATCAAGGGCAATGAGTCGGAATGGTGGAATTCCTGACCATCGCCGGACTTAAACCGCTTTTTCACCTTGTCGGCGGATGGTGCGGGCAAGGGATGCGTCGCGGGGGGGCGGAGTGAACAGCACCGACAGACTTGTGAAGGAACGGCGGGCCAGGCTGGCGGCAGAGCGGCTGCTGGACCAGAAGGCGCGGGAATTGCTGGAGGCGAACAGCAGACTGTCGGACCATGCGCGCAACCTGTCGGAGGTAGTGTTGGAACAGCGCCAGGGTCTGGCGCAGGTAAAGACCGAACGCGAGGCGCTGTTGGGCCGCAACAGTCAGGTCGAATCGGATCTGGAACGCGCGCAGGCCGCCACCCAACTGGCCCAGCGCCGATTGTGGGAGGCGCTGGAGACAATCCGCGACGGGTTCGCCGTCTTTGACGCCGATCATCGGCTGATCATCGCCAATGGCGCCTATGTGGCCCTATTTCAGGGGCGATGCGAGTTGGCGGCGGGGCAGCGGTATGACCAGTTGATCCGCCTGCTGGCGGCGCATGACATCGTCGATCTGGACGGCGGCGATGCGCATGACTGGCATGACGGGATGATCGCCCGACTGATGCGCCCCGAGATTGCGCCGCGGATCGTGAAGCTGACCGACGGGCGGCACATGAAATTCATCGACCGGCGCGGCGAGGCCGGCGATCTGGTCTGTCTGGTCGCCGATATCAGCGACGTGGTCCGCCGCGAAAGCGAGCTTGAGGAAGCCCGCCAGAAGGCCGAGGCCGCCAATCGCGCCAAGTCGGCCTTCCTTGCCAACATGAGCCACGAGATCCGCACGCCGATGAATGGCGTAGTGGGGATGGCCGACCTGCTGTGCGAAACTGATCTGACCGACGACCAGAGACTGTTTGCCGAGACGATCAAATCTTCGGGCGAGGCGCTGCTGACCATCATCAACGATGTGCTGGACTATTCTAAGGCCGAGGCGGAAAAGCTGCGGCTTTATCCCGAACCCTTTGATCTGGAACGCTGCCTGCATGAAGTGATGCTGCTGTTGCAGCCGTCGGCGCGTGACAAGGGGGTCAGCCTGATCGTCGATTTCGACCTGTTCCTGCCCACGCGCTTCACCGCGGATCCGGGGCGGATGCGGCAGGTTCTGACCAATCTTTTGGGTAATGCGGTGAAATTCACCGCCAAGGGTCATGTGCTGGCCCGTGTCGTCGGGTTGGAGCGGGGGGAAGGCCATTATGACCTGCATGTCACGATCGAGGATACCGGGATCGGCATCGCACCCGAACATGTTGATCACATCTTTGGCGAATTCAATCAGGTGGAAGATCAGTCGAACCGCAAATTCGAAGGCACTGGGCTGGGGCTGGCGATCACCCGGCAACTGATCGCGCTGATGGGCGGTGAAATCTGGGTGGACAGCGAACCCGGCAAGGGATCGTGCTTTGGCTTCCGGGTCACGGTGGCGGCGGCCGAACCCCTTCCAGAAGAACCCAGCGGCCGCGCGATCACGCTGGGCGCGGCGCTGGTGGTGGATGAGGCGATCGTCAGCCGCGAAATCCTTAGCCGGCAGTTGGAAACCTACGGGCTGACGGTGCGCGCCTGCCGGTCGGGGGCCGAGGCGTTGGCCGCCCTGCAGGGGGGCCATGTCGATCTTGTAGTGGCCGATCAGGATGGGGGCGACGGGGTGGCGCTGGCCGCCGAATTGCGCGGGAACGGATATCTTGGGCCGGTGCTTCTTTACAGTGCAAGCCCGATGGCGGTGCGGATGCCAGCAGGGCTGGTGCAGGGGCTGCTGCAAAAACCGATCCTGCGCAGCGACCTGTTCCGCCGCTTGCAAGACCTGTCGGATCCGGCACCGGCTCTGCCAGCCCCGCAACCCGCCCCAATGGGCGCGCGACGGATGCGTGTGCTGACCGCAGAGGACAACCGCACCAACCAACTGGTCTTTCGCAAGATGGTTCAGGAATTCGAGATCGACCTGCAGATCGCCGCAAACGGGCGCGAGGCAGTGGACATCTGGCGCAACTGGCGGCCCGACCTGATCTTCATGGACATCTCGATGCCAGAAATGGACGGGCGCGAAGCCACCCGCACCATCCGCGGAATCGAGGCGGAGGCCGGGCGTGGAGATCATGTGCCGATCGTTGCCCTGACCGCGCATGCGATGGAGGGGGACAGCGAGAGCATCCTTGCCGCAGGGATCGACCACTACCTGACCAAGCCGCTGAAACGGGCAGAACTGGCCGAACGGATCGCCGTTCATTGCCCCAAGGATGCGCACATGCCGCTGCCTTTGCGGTAAGGGCTGATTTCGCGCGCGGTCAGACCGGCCTGACTGCCCAGGCGAGCACGCGCTGGCTTTTCAGGGGGGAATGTCACTGTTATACATTTGCGCAACAAGGTTTCCGCCACCCGAAAGGCACACCCGATGCGCGACCCCCGCTATGACATCCTGTTCGAACCCGTCCGGATTGGCCCCCTGACCGCGAAGAACCGCTTTTGGCAGGTGCCGCATTGTTCGGGCATGGGCTACCGCTATCCCAATGCCGAAGCCGCCATGCGCGGCGTGAAAGCGGAAGGTGGCTGGGGGGTGATTTCCACGCAAGAGGCCGAAATTCATCCGACTTCGGACATTTCGCCCGCGAACGAGGCGCGGTTGTGGTCGGCCGAGGATATTCCCGCACTTGCCCGCGTTACCGAAGCGATTCAGGCGCACGGTGCGCTGGCGGCAATCCAGTTGGTTCACAATGGCCTGCATACCGCCAACCGCTACAGCCGGATGATTCCGCTTGGCCCTTCGCCCGCCGTCTATGACGGCAACGACCCGGTGCAGGCGCGCGGCATGGACAAGGCCGATATCGCGGCGATGCGCCGCTGGTATGTTCAGGCAGCGCGGCGGGCGCGCGACGCGGGGTTTGACGTGATCTATGTCTATGCCGGCCATGACATGAGCGTGCTTCAGCATTTCCTGTCGCGCCGCCACAACCACCGCAGCGATGAATATGGCGGCAGTTTCGAAAACCGCTTGCGGCTGTTTCGCGAAGTCATCGGTGATGTGCGCGACGCGATCGGCGACCGCTGTGCCTTGGCGGTGCGGCTGGCGGTGGACGAACTTCTTGGCCCTGACGGCATCACCTGCGACGGCGAAGGGCGCGACATCATCGCGGCCCTGGCCGAAGAACCCGACGTCTGGGATGTGAACCTGTCCAACTGGGCGAACGATAGCCAGACCTCGCGCTTTGCCGACGAGGGATTTCAGGAACCCTACACGGCTTTCGTCAAGTCCGTGACCACAAAGCCGGTTGTAGGCGTCGGGCGTTATACCAGCCCCGACAGCATGGTGCGGGTGATTCGCAAGGGCATCCTTGATTTCATCGGCGCTGCGCGGCCATCCATCGCGGACCCGTTCCTGCCCAAGAAGATCGAAGAAGGCCGGATCGACGATATCCGCGAATGTATCGGCTGCAACATCTGCACCTCGGGCGACAATACCTGCGTGCCGATGCGCTGCACCCAGAACCCCACGGTGGGCGAGGAATGGCGGCGCGGCTGGCATCCCGAACAGATCGGACGGCTGGAGCGGCCCGAACCGGCACTGATCATCGGTGGCGGCCCGGCAGGGCTTGAGGCCGCCCGCGCGCTTGGTGCCCGCGGCGCCGAGGTCACGCTGGCCGAAGCCGGCACCGAGTGGGGTGGCCGCGTCAGCCGGGAGGCCCGCTTGCCCGGGATCGCTGCATGGGGGCGGGTGCGTGACTGGCGGCTGGGCCAGATCCGCAACCAGACGAACGTGCAGACCTATCTGCAAAGCCCGCTGACGGCGGATGACATTCTTGGCTACGGTATCCCACATGTGGCGCTGGCCACGGGTGCGCGCTGGCGCACCGACGGTGTCGGCCGCAGCCACCGCCTGCCCTTGCCCTATCTTTCCGAAGGGAGGCTTCTGACGCCCGATGACCTGATGGACCGCGGGGCTGCCGCCATTGCGGCACCCGGGCCGGTGGTGATCTTTGATGACGATTGCTATTACATGGGCAGCCTGATGGCCGAGGTCGCGATCGCAGCCGGGCACGAGGTGACCTTCGTCACCCCCGACGTGATGGTGGGGTCCTTTGCGCAAAACACGTTGGAACAGGGCCGCATTCAGCGCCGCCTGATTGATCTGGGCGTGCGGATCCTGCCCACGCGGCTGCTGGCGGGGCGGGGGGCGGACTGGCTGGACCTTGCCTGCAGCTATTCCGGCAAGGTCGAACGTCTGTCCTGCAGCACGCTGATCACCGTGACCGGCCGCCTGCCGGTGGAGGGGCTTTGGTTGGATCTGCAGGCGCGCAAGGGTGACTGGGCCGACGCGGGCATCAAGACCGTCACCCGCATCGGCGATGCGCTGGCCCCCGGCACGATCGCGGCGGCCAACTTTTCGGGCCACCTTTATGCCCGCGACTTCGGCACCGAGACCGACCCTGACAGCGTGCCCTTCCGGCGCGAGGACATCGCTATGCTGCTGGCGCCGTGAGCCAGTTCGGAGGAGCGGACCCGCGGCCCGACTAACCACTACCCGGCGCGCCTTGCCGTGACCGCCGGAGGGGTTTTGCACCCCTCCGGACCTCCCCGCAGGATATTTTGGGACAGAAAATGGAAGCCGGACGCGAAAGGGCCCGCTGGGGGCGCGCTTGTGCCCGGATCTTGGCTGATCCTAGCCTTGGGGCTCGGTCAGGATCCCGAGGAAGGCGGGACCAAACCGGTCGAGGCGGGCCGAATCCAGCCCGCCCACCCGCGCCAGACCGTCGAGATCGCGGGGGCGGGCTTCGGCCAGACGGCGCAGGCTGGCGGGGGAGCAGGACAGGGGTTTTTCCAACCCTTCGGTACCGCGCGCCAGCTGCTGCTGGGCGGCTTCAAGCTGGTCGTAAAGGCTGCCTGCAGCCCGTCCGGCAAGCTTTGCGCGGGACGGGTGCAGCGTTTCGACCGAACCGGTGATCACCTGCAGGAAGGCGGCACCGTAGCTTTCCAGTTTCTTGGCGCCTACTCCGGACACATGCGCCATCTGGTCCAGCGTTTGCGGGCAGGTTTCCGCCATTTCGATCAGCGTGCGGTCGGGGAAGATCACATAGGCGGGCACGCGCGCGGCTTCGGCCAGTGCCCGGCGTTTGGCCTTCAGGGCCGACAGAAGCGGGGCGGCTTCGTCAGACACCAACGCGCGGACGACCGGGCCGCTGACTGCCTTGCGGATGGTGTCGCGGCGGAGCGTGATGGATTCTTCGCCGCGCAGGATCGGGCGGGCGGCATCGGTCATGCGAAAGGCGCCGTGGCGTTCGGGGTCGGGGCGGATCAGATCGCGCCCGGTCATCTGGCGGAAGGTGGCCTGCCACTGGGCCTTGGTCATGTCGCGCCCGACGCCGAAGGTGGGCAGGCTGTCATGGTGGCGGGCGCTTACCTTTTCGGTCAGGCTGCCGGTCAGAATATCGATCAGGTGGCCCGCGCCAAAACTTTCTCCGGTGCGCAGCATGGCCGAAAGCGCCTTGCGCACCGCATCGGTGGCATCGAACACTTCGGGCGGGCTGTCACACAGATCGCAAGCACCGCAGGGGTCTGACGCCTCGCCGAAATAGGACAAAAGCAACTGACGGCGGCAACCCGTCGCCTCGGCCAGACCCAGCAGGTGGTTCAGGCGCGCGTGATCGGCGGCCTTGCGTTCGGGCGGGGCCGCCCCTTCGTCGATCTGGCTGCGGCGCAGGCGGATGTCTTCGGGGCCGTAAAGGGTAAGGGTTTCGGCGGGCGCCCCGTCGCGCCCGGCCCGGCCGATTTCCTGATAATAGCTTTCGATGGATTTCGGCAGGTCGGCATGGGCCACCCAACGGATGTCGGGCTTGTCTATGCCCATGCCGAAGGCCACGGTCGCCACCACGATCAGCCCGTCTTCGCGCTGAAAGCGGGCTTCGGCATCACGGCGCGCCTCGGCCTCCATACCGGCATGATAGTGGCAGGCAGAATGGCCATCGTCGCGCAGGGCCTTGGCAAGGGTTTCGGTCTTGGCACGGCTGGCGGCATAGACAATACCCGACTGGCCGCGCCGTGCCCCTGCGAAGGAGAGGAGCTGCTGGCGAGGCTGGTCCTTGACCGCGAAAGCCAGATGGATGTTCGGCCGATCGAAGCCGCGCAGGAAGGTGGAGGGTTCGGCCCCATCAAAAAGACGGGTGACGATTTCGGCGCGGGTTTCCTCGTCTGCGGTGGCGGTGAAGGCGGCAAGCGGCACGTTCAACGCGCGGCGGAGTTCGCCGATCCGCAGGTAATCGGGACGGAAATCATGGCCCCACTGGCTGACGCAATGCGCCTCGTCGACCGCGATCAGACTGGTGCCGATACGGCGCAGAAGTGCCAGCGTGCCAGTGGCGGCCAGCCGTTCGGGCGCCATGTAAAGAAGCTTCAGCCGGCCTTCGTCCAACGCGCGGAAAACCTCCTCGGTCTCCTCCTCGGTATTGCCGGAGGTGAGCGCCCCCGCCTCGACCCCGGCCTCGCGCAGCGCCCGGACCTGATCGCGCATCAGCGCGATGAGGGGCGAGATGACGAGGGTGACACCGCCGCGCAACAGGGCGGGAAGTTGGAAGCACAGGGACTTGCCGCCGCCGGTGGGCATGATCGCCAGCGTGTTCTGCCCGGCGGTTACGGCGGCGACGATTTCGCCCTGACCAAGGCGAAACGACGCGAATCCGAAGACGGAGGCGAGGAGGCCCTCGGCTGTGTTCATGGTGTTTTTTCTGACTGCTCGATTGCGCGCAGAGTCGCACGGGGCGCGCGCGGCGGCAAGGGTCAGAAGCTGTAGAAGAAGCCCGCGTTGTTGATCAGGATCCGTTGCAGGATCAGAAGGGCGATGAAGGCCACCAGCGGCGCAAGGTCGAGGCCGGGGGTGACCGGCATGTAGCGGCGGATCGGGGCGTAGATCGGTTCCAGAAGCTTGTTCAGCCCATACCAGATCTGTGCGACCTGCGGCTGGCGCAGGTTCAGCACCTGAAAGCTGACCAGCCAGGACAGGATGATCTGCGCAATCATCACGAACCAGACGACATTGAGGATCAGCATCAGGGCTTGAAACAGCGAGGTCATCGGCAACTCCGGTCATTGGGCTTGGCCAGAGGTAAGGGCAAGGGGCCGGTCATGCAAGCCACTTACGTGACGTCTGGGTTGACGTTGCGAGCGGCGGCGGGCAGCAGGGGCGTGGAAAAGCCGGAGGCCGCCATGTATCCGTTCGTGCGCATGCTGAAAGAGATGTGGAAGGGCCGCAGGGCCGGGCCGCTGCCCCTGCTGGGCACCCATGTGTCGCACCATGTGTGCTGGCCCTGGGATCTGGATCTTTGGGTCGAACTCAACAATGGCCGCACACTGACGCTTTATGATCTGGGCCGGATTCCTCTGGCGATGCGCACCGGGCTAAGTGGTGTGATCCGCGCGAAAGGCTGGGGCATCACGGTGGCAGGGAATACCACGCGCTACCGCCGACGGGTGCGGATGTTCGACCGGGTGGAAATGCACAGCCGCTGCATCGGCTGGGACAACCGGTTCATGTATATGGAGCAAAGCATGTGGAAGGCGGGGGAATGCACCAGCCACATGCTGTTACGTTCGGCGATGACATCGAAAGCCGGGATCGTGCCGCCGTCCGAGATTCTGGCGGCGATGGGCGAGAAGATGGAAGATCCACCCCTGCCCCGCTGGGTTCAGGCCTGGATCGCGGCCGACGCCGAACGGACCTGGCCACCCGAGCGGTGATTTCGTCCCGCCAGCGGCGGGCCGATCCGCCGGGGGCGCTGCCCCCGCCCCCCGGAGTATTTGGACCAAGATGAAAACGCAGGCAGGCCAGATTGCCGGCGCCACGGCGCGCTTGCCATCCCGGTGCCTTTCAGTCTTGATCTGTCAAAAAGAGCGGGGAGGGACGGATGACGGTTTCTGCAAAAAAGCGGATATGGGGATGGTGGTTCTTCGACTGGGCCAGCCAACCCTATAACACGCTGTTGTTGACCTTCGTCTTTGGTCCCTATTTTTCCGAAGTGGCGCGGGCGCATTTTTCCGCCCAAGGCATGAACGCCGAGGCGGCGGGCGCTGCGGCGCAAACCTATTGGGGGTGGGGTCAGACACTTTCGGGGCTGGTGATCGCGCTGCTGGCGCCGATCCTTGGTGCGATTGCCGACGGGTCAGGCAAGCGGATGATGTGGATATGGATCTTCTCGGCGTTCTATGTCGCCGGGTCGTGGGGCATCTGGTACCTGCTGCCCGATGGCAGCGGCCTGTTTCAGGCGATGGTGTGGTTCAGCATCGGGCTGATCGGCATGGAATTCGCCACGATCTTCACCAATGCCTACATGCCCGGACTGACCGGCGATGGCGAAATGGGCAAAGTCTCGGGTACCGGGTTTGCCTTTGGCTATCTGGGGGGCATCATCGCGCTGGTGATCATGCTTTTGCTGCTGGCTGAGATCGGGGCGACCGGCAAGACGCTGATCGGGATCAGCCCGCTATTCGGACTGGACCCCGTGATGCGCGAAGGCACGCGGGCGGTGGGGCCCTTTACCGCGATCTGGTACGCTATTTTCATGATCCCATTCTTTCTGTGGGTGCGCGAAGGCAAGGGATCCGGGCGGCGGGTCAAGATCGGCGCGGCGATGGCCGACCTGTGGCGCCTGATCCTGTCGATGAAGCAGCGCCAAAGTCTGGCGGCCCACCTGATCAGTTCGATGTTCTACCGGGACGCGTTGAACGCGCTTTATGCGTTTGGCGGCATCTACGCGTCGGGTGTGCTGGGCTGGTCGGTCACCAAGATCGGGGTCTTTGGCATTGTTGCGGCTTCGTCCGGGGTGCTGTTCAGCTGGCTGGGCGGCAAGATGGACAGTTCGCGCGGGCCAAAGCCGGTGATCAACCTGTCGATGTATGTGCTGATCGCCGTCTGCCTGGTGATCGCCGGCATGTCGCGCGAAACGATCTACGGCTTGCCCTTCGCTGAGGGTTCGCCGTGGCCGGACTACATTTTCTATGTCTGCGGCATCCTGATCGGGGCGGCGGGCGGTGCGCTGCAATCGGCTAGCCGGACGATGATGGTTTTTCACACCACCCCCGATCGCGCAACCGAAGCCTTTGGCCTTTACGCCTTGTCGGGCAAGGCCACGGCCTTTATCGCGCCTTTCTGCATCACGCTTTTTACCATCATGACCGGATCGCAGCGCATCGGCATCGCCATTCCGTTGATTGCCCTGTTCATCGTCGGCATGGTCCTGTTGAAGTGGGTCAAACCAATGGGTGAACGGTAGGATGTGGTTGGCGGTCAAGCATCAGGCGGGCGTAGCGCTGATGATCTTCATGGCTTTGGCAGGACAGGGTGTGGCCAAAGAGCCAAAGGCGGCGGCCCTGTTCGCGTCGGTCGACGCCCCGTCAAGCCAGCTGCCGGAGCCGATCGGCGACTATTCCAAGGGCTGCGGGGCGGGCATGGTCGAACTGCCGGAAACCGGCCCCACCTGGCAGGCCATGCGCCTATCGCGCAACCGCAACTGGGGCCAGCCGGTACTGGTGGATTATCTGGAGGAGCTGTCGGCGGCGGCAACCCAGATCGGCTGGCGCGGCCTTTACATTGGCGATCTGGCGCAACCGCGCGGCGGGCCAAGTGAGTCTGGCCATTTGAGCCATCAGTCCGGGCTGGATGCCGACGTCTGGTATCTGCCCCCCGCCCGGCTGGATCTGAGCCTGGGTGAGCGGGAAGAGATCAGCGCCAACTCGGTGCGCACCGAGGACCAGCTGCGTGTGAATGAAAACTGGACCGAGGCACATCACCAGTTGCTGAAAGCGGCCGCATCAGATGCCCGCGTGGACCGGATCTTTGTCGCCGCCGCGATCAAGATTGAAATGTGCAAGACCGCTACGCCGAAGGACAAGAAATGGCTTCAAAGGATCCGGCCCATCTATGGGCACAACGATCATTTCCATGTGCGGCTGAAATGCCCGGACGGGGCCAGCGCCTGCGTGACGCAAAAGCCGACCGTGGCGGAATTGTCGAACGGCGGCGATGGCTGCGACGAGACGCTGACCTGGTGGGTGACGGATTATCTGGAAGAACTGAAACATCCGCCCAAGGACAAGGGGCCGAAGAAGCGCGGCCCGCGCGACTATGTGATGGCCGACCTGCCAAAGGCCTGCATGGGCGTATTGCAATCCGACTGACCCTGGCGCTGCTGGCCGGGCTGATGGCCATGCCTGCCCTTGCCGAGGACCCTGCCGACTTTGTGGGCAGCTTCCGGCTCGAGCAGAAGCTTGACTATTTCGGTGGCCTTTCGGGGTTGGAGTTCAGCGACGACGGGGAACGCTTCATCACCTTGTCGGATTCGGGGGTGTTGTTTTCCGGTCGGGTGACGCGCGATGAAGCGGGGGCCGTGACTTCGGTTGTCCTTGACGGGGTGGGGCGCGGTCTGCGCGGGGCTGATGGCAGGGATCTGATCAGCCCAATGGACGATTCCGAGGGGCTGGCGCTGACCGCTGACGGGGAGCTTTACATCTCGTTCGAGTTGGAAAACCGGGTGGCGCGCTACAATGCCGACGGCAGCTGGGCCGAGGATCTGCCGCGCCCGCGGGAGTTTTTCGGGCTGGAAGGGAACTGGGGGTTGGAGGCACTGGCGGCGGCCCCGGACGGATCGCTTTATACGATGCCCGAAGGCGATGTGCGGGGGGTGACATCCTTTCCGGTCTATCGCTTTTCAAACGGCGTATGGACACGGGCCTTCACCCTGCCCGAGGATCATAACTGGCGCCCCGTCGGGGCGGATTTTGACGCAAAGGGCCGACTTTATGTGCTGGAACGCGATTTCTGGGGACTGATCGGCTTTCGCACACGGCTGCGGCAGATTTCCTTCGACGGAGACAGGGTTGAGGCCGACAGGGTTCTGATAGAAACGCCCCCGGCGCGGTTCGCCAATCTGGAAGGCCTGTCGATCTGGCAGGATGCGGGCGGTGGGGTGCATGCGACGATGGTGTCGGACGACAACTTCGTCTTCATCCAGCAAACGCAGTTCGTGGACTACCGGATCAACGACTGACTTGACCTGAAAGTCGGACGCGACTAAAGCCCGCCCGTCCTGCGATGCGCGCCGGGCCAAGTCTCCGCGACCTTGTAAAAACGGAAGTCAAAATGACCCGCACTCTTTTGCTTGGCATTCTTGCCATGGCCATCATCGTGGTGGCCTCTAATATCCTTGTACAGTTTCCGATCGGCCAGTGGCTGACCTGGGGCGCATTTTCCTATCCGCTGACCTTTCTTGTGTCGGAACTGGTGAACCGGTTTCAAGGCGTCGCCGCCGCACGAAGGGTGATTTACGTCGGCTTCATCGTCGGGCTGGTCTGTTCGGTCATCGGCACCCAGATCATCGGCGAATTTGGCCCGATCGTGACCATGCGGGTGGCGATCGGATCGGCGGTGGCCTTCTTCATTGGCCAGATGCTGGACGTGAATTTGTTCGACAAACTGCGCCGCGCGGCATGGTGGCGGGCGCCGTTTTTATCAAGTTTCCTTGGGTCTTCGGTGGATACCGTGCTGTTCTTCACTATCGCCTTCGCCGCCAGCCTGAGCTGGATCCACCCGGCCACCGATGTCAGCTGGGCCGCCGGACAGGTGCCGCTGCTGGGCCTTGGGCCAGAGGTGCCATTCTGGGTATCACTGGGGGTGGCTGACTGGTTGGTGAAGGTTTCGGTGGATATCCTTGCGTTGATGCCCTTTCGTGTCGCAATCGCGAAATATGCAGCACGGGTTGCGTAAAACCTTTTGACAAACACCAAATCTGTGGCAGCCTGTGGATAACGGCAACCAGCGAAAGGAGGTGATCCAGTGTCTAGAGTGATATTGGAGAGAGGTGTCAGGAACGTCAGGGGGGCCGTGGCCTGAGGGCAACCCCAATGGCTGTATTCCCTGTCTGGGACCTGCCTTGACCGGCACCCTAACTGGGCCATCTCCTTAGATCTCGGGGGGCCGCTTCGGTAACGGAGCGGCCCTTTCCTTTGGGCGGTTTTTGGGGGAAAGGCGACGTATGGATTACGTATGGATTTGGGGGGGTGTGATTGGCGGCGGGGTTGTGGGGGCGGCCCGGGCCATTGGGCTGAGAGGGGCCGGTGATGTGGTTCCCGCAAGACCATTTGTCTGAGGCGTAACTCGTGCAATAGTCTGGGCACAGTTTCTTGCTTGGGCAATGTCCCTGAAAGAGACGTGGCTGGTCACTTGAGGAGGCGCAGATCATGAAACTTTCCAGAAGGTCGATGATATCTGTCACTTCAGGAACGCTGGCGTCTCTGGCGTTCGGGCGGGCCGCTTTTGCGGGAACCGTCGTGAAGGTTTCGCTTTGGGACAAGGGTGCGACGTCAATGGACGCGATGGATACGCTGATGCCGATGGGCATGGCGATGTCGGGTGCCATGATGGAAATGGCCACCATGGGGATCACCGCCGACACCCTGGAAATTCCCTCAGGCGAAGTCACGTTCAGAGTGGTCAACGAATCTCAGGAATTCTACCACGGCATGGTGATTTCGCCGGTGGCAGATCCCTTACGTGAGCTGCCCTATCTGATCGACGAGATGATGGTGGATGAAGTCGCCGCCGGGGCCATTGCGCGAGTGAAAGAGTTGAAGCCGCACGATTCCGGGTCGGTAACCGTCGACCTGCAACCTGGAAGCTACATTCTTTACTGCAACATCGCCGGGCACTATGTGATGGGCATGTGGACAATGGTCACTGTGACCGCGTGACTGCGGGCTGGTGCGGAGGCTTCGTTCCGCCCGTCGCTCATTAGGCCCTGCGGCGCTGAATGACCGATGCCGCCAACCCTCCCCCCTTGACCCCCTGCCCTTGCCCGCGCGACAACCCTGCGCATGTTGTGGATCACCGATCAAATCTCGATTGCCGACTGGGAGCTGAGCGAGAGCTTTTCGCGCTCTTCCGGTCCGGGCGGGCAGAATGTGAACAAGGTTTCTACCGCGGTGGATCTGCGGTTCGAGGCGGAGCGGTCGCCCTCGCTGACGCCTGCGGTGAAGGCGCGGCTGAAGCGGCTGGCGGGGCGGCGCTGGACGCTGGAGGGTGCGATCCTGATCCGGGTCGAAGACACCCGCAGTCAGGCGCAGAACCGGGAACTGGCGCGCGAACGGCTGGCGGAACTGATCCGCGCGGCTTTGGTGGCGCCAAAGCGGCGGGTGGCGACCAAGCCAACGTTTGGCAGCCAGAAGCGGCGGCTGAAGGCCAAGGCGGAGCGCGGCGAAGTGAAGGGCCTGCGCGGCAAGGTCGAGGATGAATAGCGGGGGCTTAAAGCCCCAGCTTTTCCGCGCATTTTATCCGAAAACCGCGTCACACTTTTCGGAATGCGCTTTAGCTGCGCATGCGGATGACGCGGGCCGGGCTGCCTGCGGCAATCGCCCCGGCGGGCACATCGCGGGTGACGACCGAACCTGCGCCGATCACCGCGCCGTCGCCGATGGTGATGCCGGCGGTGAGGATGGCGCGCGTGCCGATCCAGCAATCGGCGCCGATGGTGATATCGCGTTCAATCATCGGCTGATCGGTGATGCGGCGGTCTGCGGCAAGGCCGTAATCGGCGGCGGTGACAAAGCAATCGGGGCCGAAGGTGGTACGGGCCCCGACCCGGATCCAGCTGCTGCTGCGCCCGGCCCAAAGCGCGCAGCGGGCGCCGACCTGCACCTGATCGCCAAGTGCGATGCGTTCGGCATTGGCGAAGGATACGTTGGGGGCGATGCGCACATCACGGCCAAGAGTCAGCAGGCGGCGCGGTTTGACGTGGCTGTAGCCGTAGTAATGCAAAAGCCGCAGCGGATGCAGCAGCACGCCCGGATCGAAAACCGAACTGATCGCCCTGAGGAGGCGCGAAAGAAGCGAGCGTTGCTGAACCGCCATGATGCCATCCTTGCTGTGCGGGAAAGAAAAAGCAGTTTGCCGCGCCATTGGCAACCATGGGGATGCGATCGGGCCTTAACGCTTCGCAAGCGGCAACAAAGTCGGCTAGAGTGGCTGAAGTCGTTTCCTGAGCCTGAATGCAAGATATGTCATTGGAAAAACCTGACCGGTCCATCGGTGCCGCTGTTGTAACCTTCAATGCGGCCGATGTGATCTGCGGCTGTCTGGACAGCCTGATGGAATTGCACGGATGCCGGGCGCGGGTGCTGGTTGTCGACAATGCGTCGAACGACGAGACAGTTGCGGTGGTGCGCAATTGGGGGGCCGGGCGGCTGGACGCCGATGGCGCGCCATTGCTGGGCGAGGAAGAACCGGGCGGACCCCGCTCAGGCGCGCAGGTCGTGTTGCTGCATTCGGGGATCAACCGGGGCTTTGCCGGCGGGGTCAATCTGGGGCTGGCGCGGCTGGCGGAGGAAGCCGAGATCAAGCATTTCTGGGTGCTTAATCCGGATGCCTTTGCCGATGCGGGCGCCGGGCTGGCGATTCTGGCCGCCGCGAAGAAGCAGCCGGGCTATGGGCTGATGGGCGGGCGGGTCTGTTATGCCGGACCGGCGCCGCAGCGCGTTCAGATCGACGGGGGGCTGGTGAATTTCTGGACGGGTGTGACCAGCAATTGCAACATAGGCCGCGATCAGGCCACTGCGGCCCTGCCACGGGCCGAGGAACTTGACTTCATCACCGGGGCGAACATGGTCGCCTCGCGCAGGTTCTACGAAAGCGTCGGGCCGATGCGTGAAGATTATTTCCTTTATTATGAAGAGGTTGACTGGGCATTGCGGCGCGGCGCGCTGCCGTTGGTGGTGGCAGATGGCTTCATCGTCTATCACCACGCCGGAACGTCGATCGGGTCGCCGACCATCGAAAGGATGGCCTCGCCTTTCGCCTTCTGGTTCAAATACCGCAGCCGGATGATGTTCATGCGGCGTTTCCGGCCTTTGGCGCTGCCGATTGCGATGGGCTATGCGACCGCCAAGGCAGCACAGCTTGCGCTTCAGGGTGCGGCGCCTCAGGCGCGGGCATTGCTGAGTGCGGTTTACGGCCTTCCGGCACCCAAGGCGGTGCGAACGCGGCTGTCGCCCGACGCGCAGAGAATCGTTTTTGGCAAAGATGCATCCTGAGCGCAGGGGATGGCTGGCGGTTTGGCTGAGCGTGCTTCTGGCCGGGCCGGTTGCCGCACTTGAGCCGCTCAGCCTGATCGCGTGGTCCGTGCCCGGGGCGGATTTCGGTGGCTTTTCCGGGCTGAACCTGACCGATGGCGGCCAGAGGTTCTGGGCAGTCAGTGACCGGGGGCGGCTGGTTCAGGCGCGGATCGCGCGCGATGCGGGCGGGCGGATACAGGCCGTGACGCTGGAGGCGATGCTGCCGCTGCTTGACAATCAGGGGCAGGTTGCGACCGGCTTTCATGGCGATGCGGAAGCCTTGCGACTGGCCCCGGACGGCAGCCTGCTGATTGCCTTTGAAAGTTATGCGCGGGTGGCGCGGTTTCATTTGCCGGATCTGGTGCCAGTGCCGTTGAACCACTGGGACAGGTTTCAAGACCAGTGGGGCAATGAGGGGATGGAGAGCCTGGCGCTGTCGGCCAAGGGCGATGTCATCACGGTTCTGGAACGCCCCGGCATGGAAGGCAGCTATCACACCCTGATCTATGGGGGTGGGGTTGAATGGAACTGGGGGCCGGAGCTGGCGACCGATGGGGCCTATGCGGCAGTGGATGCCGATTATGGCCCTGACGGGCAGCTTTATCTGCTGGAGAGGTCCTACATCTGGGGGCTTGGCTTTCGCACGCGGCTGAGTGCTTATCAGCCTGTTGAAGCTGGCTTTTCCGCACCTGAGGTGCTGCTGGAAAGCGACCGGGGGCAGTTTGGCAATTTCGAGGGGCTGGACGTGTGGCGTGACGCGCAAGGCGAGATGCGGGCCACGATGATTTCGGACGATAATTTCGGGGCATTCCGCAGCACCGAGCTTGCGGAATTCCTGCTGGGGCGTTGAAGTGCGGCAGACAGGTGGACCTTTGTTCGGCCGGATGAAAGACATGGGAAGTGAGTGTCGGGCATGAGAGTTTCGCAGGCGCGGCGCGTGCTGATCGTGGTGGAAAACCTGCCGGTGCCGCTGGACCGGCGGGTCTGGCTGGAGGCGACGAGCCTGACGGCCGCGGGCTATGAGGTCAGCGTAATCTGCCCGACCGGACGCGGTTGGGACAAGCAGTACGAAGTGATCGAGGGCATCCACATCTATCGCTATCCCGAACCGGTCGAGGCCCATTCGGGGGCGGTTGCCTATGCGCGCGAATATCTGCATTCGCTGATCCACTGGTTCCGGCTGGCGCGCAAGGTGCGGCGCGAACGCGGGTTCGACGTGATCCACGGCTGCAACCCGCCCGATCTGGTGTTTCTGCTGGCGCTTTGGCACCGGCCGCGCGGGGTGCGCTATCTGTTCGACCATCACGACGTCTGCCCGGAATTGTTCGAGGCGAAGTTCGGCCGCAAGGGCCTGCTGTACAGGATCATGCTGATCTGGGAGCGGCTGACCTTTGCCTGCGCCTCGGTCTCGATCGCCACCAATGAAAGTTTTCGCGCGATTGCCCTGCGGCGAGGGCGGATGCGGCCCGAGGATGTGTTCGTGGTCAGGTCGGCGCCCAAGGTCGAGAAGTTCGAGATCCGCCCCGCCGATGCCAGCCTTCGCAGGGGGGCGGCGACGGTGCTGGGTTATGTTGGCGTCATCGGGCAGCAGGAGGGCATGGATCTGCTGGTGGCCGCCGCAGATCATCTGATCCGAGGGCTGGGGCGGCAGGATGTGCATTTCCTGATCGTCGGCTTCGGGCCAGAAGTGCCGATGGTGGAGGCGGAGGTGGCGCGCCGGGGCCTTGGCCGCTGGTTCACCTTTACCGGGGCGCTTTATGGCGAGGATCTTTTGCGGGCGCTGAACAGCTGTGACATTGGCGTCAGCCCCGATCCGAAGAATGCGATGAACGACATTTCCACCATGAACAAGGTGATGGAGTACATGACCCTGGAAAAGCCGGTGGTGCAGTTCGACCTGACCGAGGGGCGGGCCTCGGCGGGCAAGGCTTCGCTTTATGCGCGGGCAAATGACCCGGAGGATTTTGCCGCCCGGATCGCCTGGCTGATGGATCATCCCGAAGCGGCACGGGCTATGGGCAAGGCCGGACGGGCACGGGTGCTGGATCGCCTGAGCTGGGCGCATTCGGTGCCGCATCTTCTGGCGGCCTATGACCGGATTTTCGCCAAGGCGGGGCGCGGGTAACGTGTTTCGCCCCCTGTCGGGGGCGACCGGGCGGGGGCTTTGCCCCCGGACCCCCAGGATATTTTTCGACAGAAAATGTGGGGGGACGGCGTCAGTTCCGGGCGGGGTAGAGGCGGGCGATGAGCCAGCCGCCGAGGAAGCCGCCGAGGTGGGTTTGCCAGGCAAGCTGGCCGTTCATCGCCCACCAGAGGATCAGGTTCAGGATCGCCAGTTGGCCGATATTGCGCAGGATGGGGCCGATGGGCAGGCCGGCGCGGCTGCGATCGGCGAAATCCCAAGCGAGGATAAGGCCGACCAGACCGAAAAGGGCCCCGGATGCGCCAATCATCGGCGCCGCAGAGCCGGGCCAGACGGCAAAGCCCGCAGCACCGGCGAGAAGCAGTGCGGCATAGATCGCGAGAAAGCGCACGGTGCCACAAAGGCGGGCAATCGGATCACCAAAGGAGACGAGCGTGAGCATGTTGACGGCGAAGTGCAGAAGGTTGGCGTGCAAGAAGCCGTAGCTGACGAACATCGCCAAGGCCTGACCGGGATAGTTCGGCTGCCAGCCATGCAGAAGACCCGCCCAGAAGCCGAAGTTTTCTATGGCGTGCAGGCGGGCGCGGGGATCGGACCAGAGGCCAAGGTCGGCGCCGGTGAACCAGGCTTCGGGGATCAGGCAGGCGAGGAAGATCAGCCAGACGGCGACGGGAACGCGGCCGTAGACGGGTCGGCGCGCAGGCGCTGGGCGGGAGATCATCAGAAGGGGACGTATTTCGGCAGGGGTTGGAGGCTTTCCGCAATGAAGCGCAAAAGGCGCGCGTCGGCGCCCGCCTCTGTCTCGTTCGGACCGATGGGGGTGACATAGCGCACAAGTGCGCCGTCGGTGCGACCCTTGAGCAGGCTGTCGGCCAGCACCTTCAGCTTGGCGCGCACATCGTTGGTTTCACGCTGGCCGCGGCCTTCGAACCAGTAATAGACGATCTGCCGTGTCAGGCCTTTCTGGATGATCGCGCGGTTCGCCTTGAAGCTGCCGTAGCCGGAGGCGGTCATGTCGAGGGGGACTTCCTGAAGGTTGAACACCTCCCACCCGCCGGAAGGCAGGCAGACCTGCGGCGAATGGATCCCCTGTCCTTCGGTCTGCTTGGTATAATATGCGACGAAGAGTGCCACCACGTCCGCCTCATTCGGCGATCGGTAGAAGGCGTTCAGATAGTCATCGGCGGCCAGAACCTTTTCGATGTCGGGATCCAGCCGTTCGGTTGTGGCGCGCCAGGCGCCGATGCTGGTCGGAAAGAGGTCAAGTCCGATGCGGTCGGGCGTGACGGTCGGGTGATGCGGGGCCAAGAGCCAGAGCGCGGAAATGCCCGCCGTCACACCAACACCAAGGCCGAGGAAGCGGCTGGGCCGGATCGCAGGAAGGCGCGCGAGGATGCCGCCAAACCCTTCGAAATCAAGGTCGATCGCATCGGCAAGCGGCATCGGCGTGGGCGATAGGCGTTGCAGGCCGATTGCCATGAGAAACAGGATGCCGACGCAGATCAGGAAGACCACCCAGCCTTCGAAGAAATGCAGGAAACCTTCGGCCTGTTCGATGCCGTATCGGTCGACCAGAATGCCGATGACACCGATACGGACCGAGTTCATCAAAACGGTGAGGGGGGCCGCTGAAAGCAGCAGGACCAGCTTGTGCCAGAGCGGGCCGCGATAGAGGATTGAGAAGAGGTAGGAAAAGCTGAGGATCGGGAAGAGGTAGCGCAGACCTGAACAGGCCTCGGCGACCTGGAGTTTGTAAACGCCAAGGTCGATCACATTGCCTTCAAGATAGACAGCGACGCCGGCCTGGCTGACGATCCAGACGCCAATCACCGAGGATATGGTCTGGAGGGCAATGGTGAGCTTCCAGAACAGCACCTGCGGCAGCGGCAGCATGAAGATCAGGTGAAAGACCGGAAGCTGGTGGCGGCGGCCCCTGTCCCAGCCGAAGATCGCCAGAACCATGCCACTGATCCAGAAGATCAGCGCATAAGTGACAATGTCGGGCACCCGCATCAGATTGCCTAGAACGGCAAGGAACAGGGCTGCGGCCATGACCAGAAGACCCGCCCAGCCATCGCGGACCTGCGCTTTTGGCGGCGGCGTTTTGCGCAGTTCGCGCAGGAAGAGGTAAAGCGAGACAAGCGGGATCAGCGGGCCGTGGCTGTATTCCGCCGTGGACCATGCGCTGGCGAGCGCCTGAAAGCCCAGCCAGAAGACCGGCACAGCGGCAAGCAGCAGCATTGCAAACAGCAAAAGACCGAGCGGTCGCAGTGCGACTGCATCGGTCAGGCCAGTTGGAGAAGTGTCGCTGTTGGCTGTCTGGGTCATTTGGGTCGGCCACCGGGGGTCTGACAATGACCCGTTCTTAAAGTCTTTTTCAGGCCCGCGCGATCATTGATACTGGGGCCGTCCGATCCGAACCACAAACTGGATCGCACGGCCTGATTGTATCAGCCGGGGCTTAGGGCCGGTAGCTGAAATTCCGCCCAAGCGACAGGAAGAGCGCGGTAGATCGCGCGTTGCCCACGCCGGTTTCGAAGCGATGCCGCAACGTGACCCCACCGCTCATCGTCCAGTCGGAGGTCAGATCGCGGTCATAGCTGGCGGTGAGGTTCGAGGTCTTGATGGTCTGCGCGCCCGTGGCGCCGGTATCCTTGGTTTCGCCCCAGTTGAAGTTGATACCCAGCCGCGAGATGGCATTGATGTCGTGCCTGTAACCGGCCGACACGCGGGTATCGACGACTTCCTGATCAAGGCTGTTGGTCGAAGCCGTGCGGTTCAGTGACAGGCTGAGGGTGCCGTCGGGAAGCTGTTTGGCATAGGCCACCGAACCGATGACGGCGGAGCCGCCGGTATCGGCAGAGGTATAGCCGATCACCGCGCGCAGGTTGCCGGTCGGCAGTTGAAGATCGCGCCCGAATGACAGGGTGATGCGTTCGCCGTTCTGGTTGCGGCTTGAGCCGAGCGTGCCGAAGAGGGTGCCGTTATCCAGTGTCTTGGTCAGCGAGAGGCTGCCCACCAGACCGGATGTGGTGGTTGTACCCAGAAGGGTGTCCGTTTCGACCTGCGTGTGACCAAGCGATGCGTCCAGGGTCAGGACCGGGTTCACTTCTTGCGTCAGGCCAAGCGAATAGTCGGTTGTGGTGCGGTCGGTCTGGCGCAGATCGTCTGCGCTGTAGTTGGTCAGCGCGGTCGACGCGTTGAGGGTGGTCACCGGGCTGATGCGCATCAGGACGGTGGCTTTGCCCTTGTCGGTGCGGTTGTCGAACAATTGCGTGGAGGTCACATTGCTGTAATCCCGATCCGCATGAGACAGGTCGAACACGAAACCCAGAGGCGCGTTCAGACCAAGTTCATACTTCAGCCCGGCGTTGGTTTCCTTTAGCGTACCGCCATCGGCGACCAGTGTGCCAAGCTGTTGTTCTTCCTGTTCCACCTGGAACGGGTCGAGGAATTCGCGGTCGACGTTGCGGTAGCGGCCTGTCAGGGTCAGACGGCTGTTGAGGCTGTCCGCGACGAAGCGCAGGCGCAGCGTCGGGTCTTCGAAACCGCTGACCGAACGACCGGGGATATCGGCAAAGCGCAGAACACCGGTGCCAAGCAGCGAGAAATCGTAGGCCGATCCCTGACTTGTCAGGCCGAAAGACAGCGCAGTATCCGATATTGTGGTGGTTCCGGGGGACCCCGGCTTCAGCTTGAAATTGTCATCGACACGGACGGTCGATTTGACGCCGATATCCACCTGAAGCCCGCCTGACGTGCCTGCGCCTCCCTGTTGAGGGGAGGCGAAGGTTGGCCAGAGGGTTGCTGCCGTCGCCAGTAAGGCGATCTTTATTGTTTTTCTGCCCACCCGTGTTCCCGCCTTTATTCGAAGAGTCTACGCTCCGGTACGACGATGACGTCACCTTCTTGAAGAACGATCACCGGAGCACTGGCACCGTTTTGAACGGCTTTATAGTTGTAGGTGTATACTGCTTCTTTGCCGGTTTTGGAATCCACTCTGCGCAGTTGGATGCGTTTTGCAGAAGCGAACTTTGTCAGGCCACCGGATTCGGCCAGGAACTGCAGAAGCGTGGTGCCGGCAGCGACGCCGATACGACCCGGCTTGGCGACTTCGCCAACAGCGTAAACATCAACCAAACCGTTGTTCGCCACGCTTTGCGCGGCCAGTGTGGCGCTTGCCTGTGCGACGGCGGTCGTGGTCGGGTTCAGCGAACCCACCGAGAGGAAGATGGTTGGCGGCGCTGCAAACTTCGACGCGAGTGCGGCGGAGATGGCCGCCTTCAGGCCATCCACAGATTGCCCGGCTGCGTTGACGCCGCCAACAAGCGGCAGGCTGACGGTGCCATCGGGCAGCACAAGAAGGCTTCGATTGAGGCTGGGATCTTCCAGCACCTCCATCTGCAAGACGTCGCCAGACTGGATACGGTAGGAACTTTGCGCCATCGCCGCAGGGGCAAGAGCAAGAGCGAGGATAAGACCAAAGAGGGTTCTGAGCATTTTAGCACCCGATGAGATATGACTATATTCAGAATAAAAGCCGGACTTATGGTTTCAAAACATTACTCGATCTGGCGGGCTTTCGTAAGCCATATCGAAACGAAAGTGCCCTGCGGGCAACACCTTTACGGCGAAGTCGCGACAATTCCGGCAGAAGTCAGCTTTTCCAGTTCGGTTTTCGCCGCAATTACAAAGTCGCGCGAATCGTCGGGCTTCACCAGCGCAAGAATCGCAGTGAATTTGGCGGCTGCATCTTCCTTCCGATCAAGCTTCAAATAGGTCATCCCCAGATGATACTGCACCACCGGATCTTCGGGCAGCCCGACAGCAGCCTGTTCCAGTTCTTCGACCGCTTCCTGGTATTTGCCATTCTGATAGGCAATCCAGCCGTAAGTATCCTGGTAGGGCGCGATGCCGCTGCCACGCAGGCGGCGGGCGATGATCTCTGCGCGCTTCAGGCTTTCGGGGTCGGTGCGGAAGTTTGACAGCAGGCTGGCCAGATTGTTGGCAACGATCGGATTGCCGGAATTCTTCTTATAGAGTTGCTCATAGATAGCGATGGACCCCTCGATATCACCGGCAGCTTCGAGTTGGCCGGCCTTGGCCCAAAGCAGATCACCGGAGTCGGGATTGGCTGCGAGAGCCTGTTCCAGCAGTTGCGCCGCCGCTTCCTGGCGCTGAGGGTCTGCCTTGACGATCCGGTAGAGGTTTAGCCAGGACTGGCTGCGGGCCGGATCCTTCTGAACGATTGCGCCATAGGCTGCTTCCGCAGCGGCGGCATTGCCGGCCGCGGCGAGAGTCCCGGCGTTGAGGGCTTGCAAGTCGATGTTGTCAGGATCGTCGGCCAGAATTTTCGCGGCAAAGGCCTGTGCCTGTACCATTCTGCCATTGGCGATATGGTTTCGCAGGAGGGCAACCTTCGCCTCTAGCGCGGCACCCTCGCCCGAGGCTGCCTGTTCCAGATAGGTGAGCGCTTCATCACCGCGCTGCTGACCTTGAAGAATGCCCGCGCGCAATCCGGCTACGGCGGCAGCCAACTGGGGTTGCCCTAGCGCTTCAAGCTCAGCGGCGACGGTTTCGGTGCGCGGCCAATCCTTGAGCTGAAGGTAGATCTGCCCAAGCGGGATCAGCAGATCCGGGGTGCCGGGGGCGATCCGCAGGGAATCGATCAGGACCGATTCAGCGGCGATAAGATCGTTGTTGGCGGCAAGGAATTGCGCATATTGCAGCGACTCTGTCGGTGCCCTGCCCGAGGCTTCAACAGCACGCGACAGCATCTCGCCCACCAGTTCGCGGTTGCCGTCCCGTTCATAGGCCTGGGCAAGCAGCGTCATCAGGCCGGCATCGCGAGGGTTCTGGTCGATTGCCCCACGCAAGAGCGAGACAGCCTCTGCGACATTGTCATCGAAGATGAGCCAGTTGGCTTTAAGGCGAACGGCCTCGACCTCGCCTGAATCGTCGGCCAGAATTTCTTCGACCAGAGCGCGGGCGGCGACGTAGTTGCCGACGGCCTCCTGCATCCGCGCCAAAGCCACTTTCACCTTTCGGGCGTCGTCGGTCCCGCTTTCGGTTTTGATGATCTCTTCCATCTCGGCGATGGCACCTTCGCGATCACCATTATCAAAGCGGAACCCCGCGCGCGCCGAACGGAAGACCGCGACCGATTGGCCAGCGGCAATTGCCTTGTCGAGTTCGGCAATCGCAGCATCGGCCGAGCGGTATTGGCCAAGGAAGCGCACCAACTCTATCTCGGGCTGCACATTGGCGTCATCCGGTTTGACGGCGGACCGAAGAAGGGCTTCGGCCTTGTCGATTTCCTTGCGTGACAGATACCAGCGCAGCAACGCTTCGTGCATTTCCGGGGCATCGGCAAAGACCTGAGCCATCTCGATCAGGCCGGCTTCGATCTTGTCGGTCTGGTTCAGTGCGGCATAGACGGACAGACGCTGCGCATAGAAGATCCGTTCCGTGGGGTTTAACCGGATCGCGGCATCCAGTTCGGTCAATGCCGCGTCAAGCGACTGGCTGCGGATCAGATCGTCGATCACCACTTTGGTCAGTCGCGGATCGCCCGGCCGTGACTGGCGCATTTCCTTCGCCGCCCTGACGGCGTTCAGGATGCTGGCTGCATCGTTGGCATCTATGGCGGTGCCATAGTCGGAGTAAATCTGGATCGCCGTCAGTTCGGGATCATCGGGCGCGGCTTGCAGTGCGAGTGCCACATATTTGCGGGCATCGTCCCACTGAGAGTTGTCTGCGGCCAGTTGCGACAGGGCGCGCAATGTTACCGTGTCTGCTGGATATTGTTCGAGCAGGCGCAAATACTGGCTGTAGGCCTCGCGCAGATTGCCGCGATCCCGCTCGGCCTGGGCATAGGCGATGCGGGCCTCGCGGTGTTGGTTGTCGAGCTTGAAGACATTCCGGAATTCGACCAGTGCGCGGTCGACATCA
Organism: Paracoccaceae bacterium; assembly: GCA_947476475.1. Classification (GTDB taxonomy): domain Bacteria; phylum Pseudomonadota; class Alphaproteobacteria; order Rhodobacterales; family Rhodobacteraceae; genus TMP-24. The sequence continues at coordinate 43,752 of CANJQT010000015.1, forward strand.
CCCGCCTGCAGATATTGCATGCCGGATTCATAGTGACGCTGGGCGCGTTCTGCAGCCGAGTCGCACCCGGCAACAAACAGAAAAGTGGCCAGCACAGCAAAGATGACGGGGCGGGGCGCGCGCATTTACTTCTCGGTTCAGGTTAGGCGGTCGCGCGTGATGCGCAGCGCTTGTATGGCTTACTGGGCCGTTGGCCAGAGAGGTTAATCAATAGCCCGTGCCTTTGGCAACCACAGCCAAGGTGCGCAGCAGGATTGTTGCATCAGTGGTCAAGGAAACGTGATCATCGTAGTCGGCATCAAATTCGGCGCGCTTTTCGAAGCCACATTCATTGCGGTCGGAAATCTGCCAAAAGCCGGTCATGCCCGGGCGCATCCGGTAGTAGGCCAGACCTTCGTAAATGGAACGCTGAGACGGCATCATCGGTCGCGGGCCGACAAGGGACATATCCCCTATCAGCACGTTCCAGAGTTGCGGCAGTTCATCAAGCGATGACTTGCGCAAGAAGCGGCCCAGACGGGTGATGCGCGGGTCATCCTTGAGCTTTTGCGTGCTGGACCATTCGGCGCGAGCGCTGGGGTTGGTGGCCAGATACGCCTCCAACAGGTCATCTGCATCATCGACCATCGTGCGCAGCTTCAGCATTTTGAAGGTCCTGCCAGCCCGGCCAACCCGCGCACTTGTATAGAAGGGCCGCGCCCCCTGCATAACCAGCAGTAACGCCAGAAGCGCGATCAAGGGCACCACAAATGGCAAGCCGACGATGACGGCAAGCACATCTATCAATCTTTTGGCATGGTTACGGTAGAAACCGGGACGCGGCTTAACAGCCACGAGGCCAGCGGGGACACAGACGCGATCAAAATTCTCGCCCAGATCATTCAACTGCATTGTCATACGAGACACCACTTGCGGGACACTTGAGTCACGAAAAAAAAATAAACGCAGCTTTCGCCGCAATGAAGACAATCCCGATCTTATTGTATGCCAAAATTTCGTCCTATTTTCCATAGCACTTACGGCACCAAACTCAAAAAGCAATTCGTTTTCATGACAAAGCCTTATGCCGATGCCGGGGTTTGGAAAAGCAATTGTGGCACTTTGCCCCATTTGGAGCAGAAAAGCGCCCCTTTGGCAGGGAAACCACCTATTACAGGAAACAATGCGCAAAAGTGGGGGCTGTAACCCCAGCATGAACAACAGATCATGTCGGAAAGTGGCCGAATCAAGTTATGAGGCTCATAACGTCCTAGGGAAGGCCGAATCCGGTCATTCCGCTGACGAAGTTCTGGGTGTAAAATGATAATTGGCGAAAGCACATCATGGCAAAACGGCTCGGGACAGGGCGCCGGATGCTGAGGCAGGTTGGAAAAGCAGGATGAACAAGGTCTTGGAAACCAGGCCAGACGAACTCGGTAATGTCGGCTTCTACATGGATTTCTTCGGATTCCGCGAGCGCCCGTTCACACTGGTGCCTGATCCGGATTTCCTGTTCTGGTCGGCACAGCATAGGCGCGCCTATTCCGTGCTGGAGTTTGGCATTCTTTCGCGTGCGCCGATCACGTTGGTGACGGGCGGCGTCGGCTGCGGCAAGACGACCTTGCTGCGCGAGCTTTTGCGCCAGTTCGGGGCCAAGATCACGGTCGGATTGATTTCAAATGCCCAGGGTGGGCGCGGCGAACTGATCCAGTGGGTGCTGAACTCGCTTGGGGTGCGCTTCAACCCTTCGGTGGGCTATGTGCAGCTTTTCCAGCAACTGCAGGATTTCCTGATCGACGAATATGCAGCCGGACGGCGCGTGGTTCTGATCTTCGACGAAGCGCAGAATCTGTCGCCAGAGAGCCTTGAAGAGTTGCGCATGTTGACCAACATCAACTCTGGCAAGGATGAGGTGATTCAGCTGGTACTGGTCGGTCAGCCCGAGTTGCGGGAGATGGTGCTGGATCCGTCATTGCGGCAGCTTGCGCAGCGGATCGCGGCCAGCTTTCACCTGTCGCCGCTGGACGAAAAAGGTGTGACCGAACTGATCGCCCACCGACTGCGCGCGGCGGGCGGGACCGGCAATGAAATAACCCCGGCGGCGGGTCGCATCATCCACAAGGCCACCCATGGCGTGCCGCGACTGATCAATCAACTGTGCGATATGGCGTTGCTTTATCCCACATTCTCCAAGTAAGTCGCTGATTTCGCTGTCGTAATCGTGATATTTCGCATATAAATCATGGCGTTGACGGCTGCGAGGGGCGCGTTTCATGGATCACCTGGAGGGTGCGGGCTTGGCGCGGGGAGATCGGGTTGATTTCG
>CANJQT010000016.1 GCA_947476475.1 Paracoccaceae bacterium
CGAAATCAACCCGATCTCCCCGCGCCAAGCCCGCACCCTCCAGGTGATCCATGAAACGCGCCCCTCGCAGCCGTCAACGCCATGATTTATATGCGAAATATCACGATTACGACAGCGAAATCAGCGACTTACTTGGAGAATGTGGGATTCGTAGGAGTGTGGATGAAATTGAATCATACGACACAATTGAGCCAAATTCATGAGCGACCGCGCAGCCAATCACATGCAGGCGCTCACGGTCAGCCGATTGAAGTCGAGCTTTCTGAAACTCCCATGCATATGACCAATCAAGGCCAACTTTTTCTGGTAAGTCCCGTGATGCCACTGCCAACTTGATACGCTTAGGCTCTGGTGCTCCCAATGGTAAGATCAGGCTTTTTTCTGCTCCTCTTGGACTAATCTGGGAGCCAAGTGGATGCAGGCATAAGATCGGCACATCGGCAGATCCAACGTAGCTTTCTACTTCCCCGGGAGGGTGGGCGTCTTGCATGGGCAAGAGGCCGTTTGCCCTTATGCCGGACAAATTCGAAAAGGGTGTTACGTGTATAAACCATTTGTAATTTGCAGAAAGCTCCAAACGGAATTTCGGCGTCAACTTCAAGAATTCAGCGTGAATATTAATTCTGACGTTGTCGTCAACTTGCGGAGAATCCTGCGCCATGGGAAAACCTCAACATTGCCATTGAAGATCAGAACTCCCAGATCTTGATGTATTCGTTAATGATGACGTCTTCTGCTTGCGCGTTCTCCACATTTATCATTCTGGCATGAAACCCTTGGCGGATCAAATCAACAGCTTCTTCGATTGTGGAAGCCCATGTGTAATTCTTCGCATGATGTCTTTCTTGCGAAGGAACCGCTGGATCTATGAGGACGAACCGTCCATCCGGTCTGGGGGCCAAGCGATTGATTGTCTTTGCACGACTAGATACCCCGACCACGACATATTCCGGCATGATGCACCCCCAACAGAGACTCGTTCGTCACATGCATAACGCCATCGACCGTTGGCCGTAAGTGCCCCTGCATTCCTTCCCAGCAGCTCATCCAATAGGAGGTTTACCTCCAAGCACGCAAAGAACTCTGATGCCCACCCCCCGCGAAACCATCCTCGCCGCGCTGCACGCGAGGCTTTCGGCGCTGCCCGCCACAGCCCTGCGCGGCGATGTGCTGCCCGAACGTGTGCCTGCTGCTGGCTTCCTGATCCTGCGCGACGGCGAGCCCGGGGAGCCCGACGTGACGCTCTCGCCGCTGCGCTACCATTACCAGCACAGAGCGGAGATCGAGGCCGTCGTGCAGGGTGCCACCCGTGATGTCGCTTTCGACACGCTCTGCGCCAGCATTGGCGCGGCGATTGCTGCCGACCGCACACTTGGCGGCCTCTGCGATTGGGTCGAGGCGGAAGCACCGCGCCCGGTCGATCTGGCCGTGGAGGGTGCCGCTAGCCTGAAGGCGGCGGTGATCCCGGTCATCCTGCACTATTCCGCGGCCGATCCGCTGGCCTGACCCCTTTCACGATAGGAGATCACGATGGCACGAGCCCATGGGGCGCGGGCGCAAATGGCGCTTGCGTTCGAAACCGTCTATGGCACCGCGCCCGCCACGGGCTACCGGACGGTGCCTTTTGCCAGCACCACGCTCGGCTCCGAACAGCCGCTGATCGCCTCGGAACTGCTGGGCCAGGGGCGCGACCCGCTCGCCCCGATCAAGGACGCGGTCACCGCCGATGGCGATATCGTCGTGCCGATCGACGTCGAGAACCTTGGGCTGTGGCTGAAGGCGGCTTTCGGCGCGCCTGTCACCTCCGGCACAACGCCCAAGACCCACACCTTTCAGTCTGGCAACTGGACGCTGCCGAGCATGGCCATCGAGACGGCGATGCCCGAAGTGCCGCGCTTTGCGATGTACACAGGCTGCGTCTGCGATCAGTTGTCGTGGCAGATGGCACGGTCGGGACTGCTGACCGCCACTGCCCGACTGGTGGCGCAGGGTGAAAGCGTCGCAGCGGCCACGGCGGCCGGCACGCCCACCTCGCTGGCGCTGCAGCGGTTCGGGCATTTCAACGGGGCGATCACGCGCAATGGTTCGCCGCTCGGCAACGTCATCTCGGCCGAGGTGACCTATTCCAACGGCCTCGACCGGATAGAGACCATCCGCTCGGACGGCCGCATCGAAGGGGCCGACCCCGGCATGGCCGCGCTGACTGGTCGAGTGGAGGTCCGTTTTGCTGACAGCACGCTGATCACGCAGGCCATCGATGGCACGCCTTGCGAGTTGGTCTTTGCCTGGAGCCTTAGCGCAAATGCCAGCTTCACCTTCACCGCCCATGCCGTCTACCTGCCGCGCCCCCGGATCGAGATCCCGGGCCCGCAGGGCATCCAGGCCACCTTCGACTGGCAGGCGGCCAAGGCCGTAAGCCCCGCCCGCATGTGCACCGCCGTCCTCGTCAACACCGTTGTGAGCTATTGAACATGATCAGACTGAACCTGACTGCATCCCCTTCGTGGCTGACCCTCGCCGCCGGGCTTCGCCTGAAGGTCGCGCCACTGACCACCGCGCTGATGGTTTCGGCCCGCGCCGATCCGGTCATCGAGGCCCTGCCGGATAACGCAACCCAAGAGGAACTGGCGCTGGCCATGGCCAAGGCCGTCGCCCGGCGCGCCGTGCTGGATTGGGAGGGTGTCGGCGATGACGCGGGCGATGCTGTGCCGGTCTCGCCCGAAGGCATCGACGCCCTGCTGGAAATCTGGCCGGTCTTCGAAGCCTTCCAGACCCAGTACGTCGCCAAGGGCCTGATCCTGGACGCAGAAAAAAACGTCTCCGCGCCCTTGCCGAATGGTCCTTCGGCGGGGGCGAGCGGTATTGCGCGGCCTGCCAGGGGCGCTGCCCCGACTGCCCCGCAAGACTGAACCGCCCGAAAACCGAAGACGGCTGGCAGGTCTGGGATCTGGTTGGCCGCCTCGGTGGGCAGCTGCGCGTGATCCCCGGCGCGGTGCTCGGCTGGGACATGGGCGCGGCGCTGGCGATGGCCCATGCCCTCGGGATCGACGCCCTGATCGCCGCCGAACTGCTGCCAGAGATCGAGGCGGTCATGGTGCGCAAGCTCAACGAACAGATCGGAGAGGGACATGACTGAGAAAAGGGTCTCTGTCCGGCTGGTCGCGGAAGGCGGCCGTCAGGTCCGGGCCGAGTTGGAAGGGATCGGCGAGGCGGGCACGCGCGGGTTTGGCCGTCTGTCGTCTGAAATGGAACTGGCCAATGCCCGCCTCGGCAGCTTTGCCCGGAAGGCTGGGATCGCACTTGCCGCCGTGACGGCCGCCGCGGCGGCTGCAGGCGTGGCGATGGTCCGCTCGGGGCTCGAGGTCATCGGCGCTCAGGCCGATATGGCGGCCTCGCTCCGCACCACTGTGGAAAGCCTGCAAGTGCTGACATGGGCTGGGGAACTTGCCGGTGTCTCGATGGGCGAGATCGAACAGGCCACCAAGAAGCTGACCACGCGGTTGTCGGAAGCGGCGGCTGGGTCTGGATCGGCTGTTGGGGCTTTGCAGCGGCTGAACCTGACGGCCGCCGAGCTGCAGGCGTTGCCGCTCGACCAGCGTATTGTCGCCATTCAGGAAGCTCTGAACCGGTTTGTGCCCGAAGCGGAACGGGCTGCTGTCGCCTCTGACCTTTTCGGTGACAAGGCGGCGCTGGCGTTCCTGCGCATCGACTCCGCTACGCTGCGCGAGGCGGCACAAGATGTGCGCGACTTCGGTGTGGCGGTTAGCGCGACTGACGCCGCCCAGATCGAACGCACCGGCGATGCCATCGCCAAGCTGAGCCTGATCTGGCTCGGCCTGACCAACCGCCTGACCGCCGCTGTCGCCCCGGCGTTGGAAACGGTTGCGAACGCACTGGCCGACATGGCGCGCGGCACCGGGCCCATCGGTGGCGCGATCACCGCCGTCTTTGACAACCTCGCACGCCTTGCCACCTATGCCGCGACCTTTGCCGCAATCATGGCGGGCCGCTGGGTGGCCGGGCTGGCCGTTGCCGCCCTTTCGGTGCGCGGCCTCGCCACCGCACTCGTCTTCCTGCGTGGGGCGCTGATCCGCACCGGGATCGGTGCGCTGATCGTCGGCGCGGGGGAACTGGTCTATCAGTTCTCGCAGCTTGTGACCCGTGTCGGCGGTGTGGGCGAGGCGTTCCGGCTGCTAGGCGATCTCGCGAAAGAAGTGTGGTCGCGCATCGGCCTTTCGGTCGACGCCGCCTTTGCCAACATGGCTGCGGGCTGGGAGGGGCTGAAGGCGGCCGGGCTGTCAGCATTGGAAGGCACAATCGCGGGCGTGGTCAGCTTCGGCGACCGGACCGCTGCCATCTTCCAAGGGGCATATGACGCTGCGGTCGCAATCTGGGGCAGTCTGCCCGGCGCCATCGGCGACTTCGCCTTTCAGGCGGCGAACGGGCTGATTTCTGGCGTCGAGGCGATGCTGAACGGCGTCGTCACGCGCATCAACAATTTCATCAACGGGCTGAACGCGGCCTTGGACCTTCTGCCCGACTGGGCGGTCGGCGAAGGTGGGGTGCGGATCGGCACGCTTGACCCCGTGGAACTGGCGCGGATCGGCAACCCGTTCGAGGGTGCCGCAACCGCCGCCGGGGCGGCCGCAGCAGATGCCTTTTCAGCCGCGCTCTCGCGCACCTATCTCGAGCCACCCGACCTCGGGCTTGGCACGATGGCAGATGACGCGCGTGGCCGGGCCGATGGCTATCGCGAGGCGGCTGGCATGTTGGCCGATGCTGCCGGCCGTCCACTGGCCAGTTGGCAAGCCTTACGCGACGCGGTGACCGGCACAGGGGCGGAGGCAGAAGCCGCGCTGGCAGATGCCGCCAGTTCGGCGGATGCCCTGAACACCGAACTGGACGACACCGCTGCTGCTGCCGGGAATGCAGGCGCAGCGGCGCGTGACGCCGGGGCTGACGCTGCAGCAGGGGCTGACCAGGCTGCGACCGGATGGGGCGCAGTCACTGCGGCACTTGCCGACTACGCTACCAAGGCGCGCAACATCGGCGGTGATATCGGGAGCGCGTTGGTCGGGGCCTTCACCTCGGCCGAGAACGCGGTGGGCGAGTTTGTGAAGACCGGCAAGCTGGATTTCCGCGATCTGGTCACCTCGATGATCGCCGATCTGGCCAAACTGGCAGCCCGGCGCTTCATTCTCGGGCCGATCGCCAACGCCCTGTCGGGAGCGCTCGGCGGCGCGGGCGGGATCTTCGCCAACATCCTGCACGCCGGTGGCATGGTCGGATCGCCGGGCCCGGGCCGCATGGTCCCGGCTTTGGCATTTGCCGGAGCACCCCGGATGCACGCGGGAGGCTGGGCCGGGATCAAACCCGATGAGGTGCCTGCGATCCTGCAACGGGGCGAACGCGTGCTCTCCCGCCGCGAGGCTGCAGGCTACGGTCAGACCAACGCACCCGCCGTCAACGTCACCATCATGGCCCGCGACGCCGAAAGCTTCCGGCAATCGCGGACGCAGGTGGCGAGCGACATTGCCCGGGCCGTGTCGCTAGGCCGGAGGGGCATGTGATGGCATTTCACGAGGTCAGGTTCCCCGACAACATCAGCCGAGGGGCGCGCGGAGGGCCGGAACGGCGCACGCAAGTGGTCGAACTGGCCTCTGGCGATGAAGAGCGCAACGCAAGCTGGGCCAACTCGCGCCGCCGCTACGATGTCGCCTATGGCATCCGCCGCGTTGACGATCTGGCGGCGGTCGTGGCCTTTTTCGAAGCCCGGAATGGTCGCCTGCACGGCTTTCGCTACAAGGATTGGGCCGACTACAAATCCTGCCTGCCTTCACAGTCGGTAGCCCCCACCGATCAGCCCATCGGCACCGGCAATGGCGCTGTCATCACCTTCGCGCTGCTGAAGCGCTACACTTCTGGGGCGCAAAGCTGGACCCGCGCCATCGCCAAGCCGGTAGCAGGAACCGTCCGGATTGCGCTGAACGGCGTCGAACAGATGACCGGCTGGAGCGTCAACACCGCCACCGGCAGCGTGACTTTCACCACCGCCCCGGGCGCGGGCGTCGCAATCACGGCAGGCTTCGAGTTCGACGTCCCCGTCCGCTTCGACACCGACATGCTCGACGTCACCCTCGACCTCGAGCGGCTGGGGTCGATCACATCCATTCCGCTGCTGGAGATCCGGCGATGAACGAAGAAACCGGCTTCGTCGCCGCCGCATTGCGCGATCTGGCGACATCCACCGCCGTCATCCTGGCTGCCTGGGGCGCGCTTGGCGGGGCGACCAACGCCCTGACCACTCGGATGCGGCTGCGCGATGCGTTGCGCCACATTCTGCTCGGCGGTCTGATCGCCGCCGGGATGGGCAGCCTGTCCATGGCGATCATCACCGCCTGGCTCGGCCTGCCATCGCAAGCGATCCCGGCCGGGGGTGCAGCGGGCTCGGCCGCCTATCTGGTTGGCGTCTTCGGCCCAGCTTTCATCGAGGTCGTCCTCGCCCGGCTGCGCAGCGGCAAGGGGGGCAACCCCGATGCATGAACTTCTGCGCCTTGCGCGCTCCATCCGCTGTGACGCGGCTGACCCGGCACAAGCCTTCAGCCACCGCCTGCGCATCGGCCTGCTGGTTGCCGCGCTGATCCTGATCCTTTCCTCCATCTTCGGGTGATCCCATGCACATGACCGACCGGGGCCTGCTGGCCCTCGTCCGGCACGAAGGACTCGTGCCCGGACCCTATCTCGACGTCAAAAACGTCTGGACCTTCGGGATCGGCCACACTGCCTCGGCGGGGCCGCCCGATCCGGCACGGATGCCGCGTGGCATGCCTGCCGATCTGGATGCCGGGATCCGCGAGGCGTTCCTGCTCTTCCGCGCCGACATACTGGCCTACGAGGCCGAGGTGCTGCGCGCGGTGATGGTGCCGCTGGAACCGCACGAGCTCGATGCGCTGGTCAGCTTTCACTACAATACCGGCGGCATCGCCAGGGCATCGCTGACCCGCCACCTGAACGCAAGCAACCCCGCCGCCGCCGCGCAGGGTTTCATGGGCTGGCTCCGGCCTGCCGCTATCCGGTCGCGGCGTGAGGCCGAACGCGATCTGTTCCGCGACGGCCGCTATCCGACCGGCACCATTCCGGTCTGGGCGGTCGACCGCAACGGACGGGTGGATTTCTCGAGGCCCATTCGGCGACTGACCGAGACCGAGGCGCTGACCCTGCTGCGTCCAACGGGTCAGCTGGTGCCGCCAACCGTGCCACTACCGGTGCCAACCCAATCGCCCGGCTCCCCGTCGTGGTGGCAGCGGCTGATGGAATTTCTCAGAGGAAAGGCAGCATCATGAACTGGAACCTCGCACGCGGGCTGGTCTATCTGGTCTGTCTGGCTGCTTCCGGGCTGGCCATGGCCGGGCTGGCGGATTTCGATCTGGTGACCGGCAGCTTCGATCTGCGCCCGTTCAATCTCTATGCCCTGACTGGCACCGCCGGGGGCGTGATTTCCTCGGCGCTGGCCTCGGTCGCCCTGTGGCGTGGCTGGGGGCGGAAGTGAAGGCGCTCCCGCCCGCACTTCAGGCCCATCTCGACGAGGGAAAGACGACGCTGGCCTGGTGCTGGCGGATCGTGCGTGCCGATGGGGTGACGCTTGGCTTCACCGACCACGACCAAACCCTGACGTTCGACGGCACCGATTTCGAACCGGAGAGCGGCTTCGCGGCGTCCGAGATACGCTCGGGATCGGACCTCTCCGTCGATGCGCAGGACGCCCAAGGCGTGCTGTCATCCGACCGGATCACCGAGACTGATATTCTCGACGGCCGCTGGGACAATGCGGCCGTCGATGTCTGGCGCGTGAACTGGGCCAGCACCTCCCAACGGCTGCTGATGCGGCGCGGGGCCATTGGCCAAATCCGGCGCGGGCGGCTGGCATTCGTGGCCGAGGTGCGATCACTGGCCCATGTGCTGGGCCAGACGGTCGGCAGAACGTTTCAGGCGAGCTGCGATGCCGCCCTTGGCGATACGCGCTGCGGGGTCAATCTCGAGGCACCGGCGTTTAAGGGCACCGGCGCGATCATCGACATGCTGCGCGACCGCGCCTTTACCGCCTCTGGTCTCGGAAGTTTTACCTCAGGCTGGTTCACCTTTGGCACGCTCGACTGGACCAGCGGAGCCAATGCCGGGCGGCGGGCCGAGGTTTTGGCTCACGACCTCGTCGACGGCGTCGCCATCCTGACGCTGCTGGAAGCCCCTGTGCGCGCCATCGCCGCGTTTGACACCTTCGCGATCCGCGCCGGTTGCGACAAGCGCATCACTACCTGCGGCACGAAGTTCACCAATGTCGCCAACTTCCGGGGCTTCCCCAACATCCCCGGTCAGGATGCTGTGCTGCGCTATGCCACCACTGACGGCGGCCACGAGGGGGCTGTGCTGTGACAGCGGCCGATCCTGCCCACGTGATCGCAATTGCACGGTCCTGGCTCGGCACGCCCTACCACGATCAGGCCAGCCTCAAGGGCGTCGGCTGCGATTGCCTTGGCCTTGCGCGCGGTGTCTGGCGCGAGGTGGTGGGGCCAGAGCCGTTTCCGATCCCGCCCTATAGCCGGGACTGGGGCGAAAGCGGCCCGCGCGAGGTGCTGGCCGAGGGCGCGCACCGCATGATGCCGGAAATCGCACTCGCCCATGCCCCACCCGGCGCGCTGATCCTGTTCCGCATGATGCCGCGCGCCATCGCCAAGCATGTCGGCATTCTGACCGGCCCCGACACCTTTCTTCATGCTTACGAGCGGCTCGGTGTGATCGAGGAACCGCTGTCCCCGACATGGCGACGCCGCATCGCCTTCGCCTTCCTCTTTCCCCAACGCTGAGAGTTTTCCATGGCCACCCTTGTCCTCGGCGCAGTCGGCACTGCCATCGGCGGGGCGTTTGGCGGCGCGATCCTCGGCTTTTCCGGTGCGGCCATCGGAGGCTTCATCGGCTCGACCGTGGGTTCCGTGGTCGACAGCTGGATCGTGTCCTCGCTGGCCCCGGCCCAGCGGATCGAAGGTGCGCGGCTCGATACGCTGCGCATCACCTCGGCCACCGAGGGTGCGGTGATCCCGCGCCTTTACGGCCGGATGCGGATCGGCGGCAACATCATCTGGGCCACCGATTTCCGCGAAGAGACCAAGACCACCACCCAAGGTGGCGGCAAGGGTGGTGGTGGCGGCAAGGTCAAGACCACCGAGTACCTCTACTATGCGTCCTTCGCCGTGGCGCTCTGCGAAGGCCCGATCACCGGCATCGGCCGCGTCTGGGCCGATGGCAAGGCCATGGACATGACCGGCGTGACCTGGCGCTGGTATCCCGGCAACGAGGCGCAGGCTGCCGATCCCTTCATCGCCGCCAAGATGGGCGCGGCCAACACGCCCGCCTATCGCGGCACGGCTTACGTCGTGTTCGAGGATCTGGCGCTGGCCACATTCGGCAACCGCCTGCCGCAACTGTCGTTCGAAGTCTTCCGCCCGCTGGCCGACCCCGACACCGCCGAAGGGCTGACCCGCGCCGTCACCCTGATCCCGGCCTCGGGCGAGTTCACCTATGCCACCGACGCTATCCGCAAGGGCAGCGGTGGTGCCACGGTCGCGGAGAACCTGAACGCGCTGCCCGACCAGCCCGACATCGTCGTGGCGCTGGACCGGCTGCAGGCCATGGCCCCGGCGGTGGAAAGCGTCAGCCTGGTCGTCGCCTGGTTCGGCAACGATCTGCGCGCGGGATCCTGCAAGGTGAAGCCCGGCGTCGAGGTTGCCTCCAAAGCCACCACGCCCGCAAACTGGTCGGTGAATGGCGTCAGCCGGGCCAGCGCGCATCTGGTCAGCCGCGACGCAGAGGATCGGCCGGTCTATGGCGGCACGCCTGCCGACTTTGCTGTGGTGCAGGCGATCCAGGAGATGAAGGCGCGCGGGCTGCGCGTCACCTTCTATCCCTTCCTGTTGATGGACGTGCCGCCCGGCAACACCCTGCCGAACCCCTACAGCGCCACTGCCGCAACCCCCGGCCAACCCGTATTCCCCTGGCGGGGGCGGATCACCTGTTCCCCCGCAGCGGGTTTTGCCGGATCAGTGGACAAGACTGGTACTGCGGCAACGCAAGTGTCGGCGCTGTTCGGGGCGGCGACGACGGGCAATTTCAACGTGTCGGGCGAGAGTGTCAGCTTCACCGGCTCGCCCAGCGATTGGGGTCTGCGCCGCATGGTGCTGCACTATGCCCATCTCTGCGCGGCGGCGGGCGGGGTCGATGCTTTCCTGATCGGCACCGAGATGCCCGGCCTGACCACCATCCGCTCGGGGGCCAGCACGTATCCGGCCGTCACAGCCTTCAAGACACTCGCGGCCGATGTGAGCAGCATCCTCGGCGCGGGCACAAAGATCGGCTATGCCGCCGACTGGTCCGAGTATTTCGGCCACCATCCGCAGGACGGCAGCGGTGATGTCTATTTTCATCTCGATCCGCTGTGGTCGGATGCCAACATCGATTTCGTGGGCATCGACAACTACCTGCCGCTGTCCGACTGGCGGGATGGCTTCGATCATGCAGATGCGCTCGAAGGCTGGCCTGCGATTTACGACCGCGCCTATTTGCAGGCGAACATCGCGGGCGGTGAAGGGTTCGACTGGTTCTATGCCAGCGCCGCCGACCGCTCCGCGCAAATCCGCACGCCGATCACCGATGGCGCGGCAAGCAAGCCGTGGGTCTTTCGCCCCAAGGACATCAGTGCCTGGTGGACGAACCCGCATTTCAACCGGCCGGGCGGGGTGGAGAGCGGCTTGGCCACCGCATGGGTGCCCCAATCGAAACCGATCCGCTTTACCGAGCTGGGCTGCCCTGCCATCGACCGGGGCACCAACCAGCCGAACGTCTTTTTCGACCCGAAGTCCTCCGAGAGCTTCACGCCGTATTTCTCGCGGGGCTGGCGGGATGATGCGATCCAGCGGGCCTATCTCGAGGCGAGCTACCTGCATTGGGACGACCCGGCCAACAACCCGATTTCCAGCATCTATGGCGACCGCATGGTGCACGTGCCGGAATGTGCTGCCTGGACCTGGGACGCGCGGCCCTATCCGTTCTTTCCCGAACTCACCGATGTCTGGACCGATGGCCCGAACTGGCGGCTGGGCCACTGGCTAACCGGGCGTCTGGGGGCGGTGTCGCTGGCGGCGCTGGTCCGCCATCTCTGCCTGCGCGCTGGCCTGCCGGAAGCCGTGATCGACGTCACCGGCCTCTGGGGCGCGGTCGAGGGCTATGCCATCGCAGCACTTGAAGCGCCGCGCTCCTCGATCAGCACGCTGGCGCGACATTTCGGCTTCGATGCCATCGAGACGGAAGGCATGATCCGCTTCGTCATGCGCGGGCGGGCTTCCGTTCTGACCGTGGCCCATGACGACCTCGTTGCGTCGCGCGAGGGCGAGGCGCTGGAACTGGTCCGCGCGCAGGAAACCGAACTGCCCCAAGCGCTGAAGTGGCAGGTCGCCCGCGCCGACGAGGATTATGACGCAGCGCTCGTCGAAGCCCGCCGCATCACCGTCGACACCACCCGCATCGCGTCCGAGTCTTTCCCGATGGCCATCCCGCCGGAGGAGGCCGAACGCCGCTGCCGCCGTGCTCTGATGGAAGCCTGGATCGGCCGAGAAAGCGCCACCTTCTGCCTGCCACCCTCCCGGCTTGCATTGGACCCCGCCGACGTGATCCGGCTGATGCATGACGGCCGCGACATCGAGTTCCGCCTTGTGTCCATTGCCGATTCCGATGGTCGTGGCATCGAGGCTGTCCGCCAGGACCGCGCTGCCTATGACCTGCCACCCGGCGATCCGCGTCCGGCCACGTTGACGCGGTCCGTGGTGTTCGGCGCGCCGGATGTCGTGCTTCTCGACCTGCCACAGCTATCTGAGGACCAGCCCGCGCACCGGCCGATGGTTGCCGCCCATGCGGTGCCGTGGCCGGGCGAGATGGCGGTGTTCCGCAGCCCCTCGTCGGATGGGTTCAACTTGCTGACCACCTTTGGCAGTCGCGCCAGGATGGGGGCGCTGGTGTCGGACTTCTACCCGGGCCCGACCTCGCGCTTCGATCTTGGCAATGCGCTGGTCGTCGATCTGGCCTCTGGCACGCTGGAAAGTGTCACCGATCTGACCCTGTTCGGCGGCGCCAATGCGCTGGCGGTGGAAACTGGGCCAGGCAAATGGGAGGTGGTTCAGGCGGGCGCGGCCGAATTGATCGCCCCCGGCCGCTATCGCCTGACCCGGCTCTTGCGGGGGCAACGCGGCACCGAAGCCGCGATGGGCAATCCGACCCCGGCAGGCGCGCGGGTGGTGGTGCTGGATTCTGCCCTTGCCCCGCTGCCCATTGCCGAAGCCGATCTCGGTCTACCGTGGAACTGGCGCATCGGCCCTGCGGCGCGGGCCGTCAGCGACGCAAGCTACACCGCGCTGACCTTCACGCCAGCCGGTCGCGGCCTCGTGCCCTTCGCCCCGGTTCATATCGAACAGCCGTGGCGGACAGCGCGCAGCCCTGGCGATCTGACGATCCGCTGGACGCGACGATCCCGCGCGCTGGTGGCCGATGCCTGGGAACAGGTCGAGGTGCCTTTGGCTGAGGACGCGGAAAGCTATGACGTCCAGATCCTCGACGGAGCATCGGTCAAGCGGACGCTGACCAGCAGCACGACATCCGTCATCTACACCGCCGCCCAGCAGACTGTCGATTGGGGCGCGCCGCTTGGGCCAAGCCAGACACTGGCCATCCGAATTTACCAGCTCTCGAACCGCCTCGGTCGCGGTGATCCCGCTGTCGTCACGCTTCAATTCTGAAGGCCCGCGCCCCATGTCCGATACATCCACCCATCTTGGTCTGCCATACCTGCTGGCGGCTCAAGCCCAGAAGCATGTCACCCACAACGAGGCGCTGCGCCTGCTCGACGCCATGGTGCAACTGTCGGTCCTCGACCGCACGCGCACCACGCCGCCAGCCAGCCCCGCGGATGGCGACCGCCATCTGGTGGCCTCCGGCGCAACGGCCCTCTGGGCCGGGTGGGACCTGAACATTGCCATCAGGGTCGAC
The DNA here is from genome assembly GCA_947476475.1 of Paracoccaceae bacterium. Lineage (GTDB taxonomy): Bacteria > Pseudomonadota > Alphaproteobacteria > Rhodobacterales > Rhodobacteraceae > TMP-24. The sequence goes on from CANJQT010000016.1 coordinate 13,087, forward strand.
GGCGCGTGGATCCGGCTGGTGCCGCGCATCGGTTGGCTCGTTTGGGTCGCAGCCGAGGGCCTGTTCCTCGTCTGGACCGGCAGCGCCTGGGAGGTGGTGGGCGAGCCGCGCGACGTCTCAGACGCCGTGTTCAGCCTGGTGAACGATGCCGATCCCACGAAGAAGGCCACCTTCTCGCTGGCGGGGATCAGCGCGGCCACCACGCGCAGTTTCACGCTGCCCAACACCTCGTCGGAACTGGCGATCCTGGCGGGCACCCAGACCTTCACCGGGAACAAGACCTTCTCGGGGACGCTGACGGCGTCCGGGACCGTCACCGTCTCGGCGGCCAGCGCCAGCATCGGTACGGCGACGACGACGGCCACTTATGGCATTGGCACCGGGGCCACGACCACGGGCGTCACCAAGACCGTGAACATCGGCACCGGCGGCGCTTCCGGATCGACCACCGTCGTCAACATCGGCTCCGCGACGGCTGGCGCGGGCGGCACGACGGTGGTGAACACGCCCACCGTCAACTTTGCCAATGCCGTTACGCAGGTTGGCATGCCCCAAGCGAACCTGACCGCGCAGTTGCTCGGCCTTGGCGGGGCCACGGCCGACAGTTACAACCGTCTGTCGGTCAACACGCCTGCAGTCCTTCTGAACAACGCAGGCGCGGGCATCGAAGCAACGGTGAATAAGGCGGCCCCGGCGAACGACGCCGCCTTCGCCTTCAAGACCGGGTTTTCGGCGCGGGCGCTGATCGGCCTTCTCGGCAACGACGATTTCAGCTTCAAGGTCAGCCCGGATGGCTCGGTCTTCTTCGATGCACTGAAAATCGACCGCACCAACGGCCAGGTGGAACTGCCGCAACCCACCATCCTGCCGGGGCTCAGCGCCGCTCCATCCCCTCCGCCCACCGGCAAGGCGGCCGTCTATGCGCGCAACCGGGCGGGGACCCCTTGGATCGACGTGATGCGCCCCTCCGGCCGGGATTTCCCATTGCAGCCGCATTTCGGGGTCAATCGGATTGCCAACTGGTCGCCCTCGGTCACCACCACGATCACGACCGAAGGCCTACCGATCACCTCGGTCGGCACCGTTTCGACTCCCACGCTGGCCGCAACGAACCTTGCCGCCAGCATGCGGCGCTGGCGTCTGACTTCAGCGGCGGTGGTGGATTCGGTCGCCGACCAGCGTTCCGCAGGCTGGGCTTGCTGGCGCGGCAACGCTGCAGGGCTAGGCGGCTGGACCTTCGTGACGAGGATCTCGCTGACTACCCTGCAGGCAACCGGCATGGGCTTCTTCGGGCTTTACGGATCGACCGCCGCGCTGGCCACCACCCTGACGCTGGCCGCCGCCATCAACTGCATCGGCATCGGCTTCCAGCGCGGCACCCACACTCGCTGGCAACTGGTCGCAAACGACGGCACCGGAGCGCCGACGCTGACCGACATGGGGGCGAGTTTCGGCATCGCGACGGGTGGGGTGCTGACGCTCTTCATCGCGGCACCGCCGAACGGATCCTCGGTCTGGGTGCGTGTGGTCGACGAGGTTTCCGGCGCAGTCTTCGAGCAGGAGATCACGACCGACCTGCCGGCCAACACCCAGTTCCTGTCGCCGCGGCTGTTTATGAACAACGGGGCAACGGCGGCAGCAGTCGCTTATGACTGCTCGGGGGTGTATGTGGAGACGGACTATTGATCGCAGGCATCTGCTTCTGTGTGAAGGCGGGCCGGGCATGTGCATTGCGGGAAGCGCCAGACGCCTCGACCGTGGCGTGACGCCCGGCCCGCTTCACGGATCCACGGGTTCAAAGAGCGGCAGGGAGTCGCTGCGCTACAATGCTGGCACAGAACGCCATCCCCCGTCCCGCGCGGAAATGGGCACAATTGTGCACCCGTTGGCAGTTGATCGCTGACGATGACGCCAACGTTTCCGTCGATGCTGCCGCCGAGCAGCTATCCGCAGTCCGGGGCCTGTTGGCGCGGCAATGGGGCAGGTCTGGAAGGCTGGAACTTCGTCCCACGGCTGTCGCGGACGACGCTACAGGCGACCGGTATAGGTTGTTCGGCCTTTACGGCTCGAAAGCTGCGCTGACCGTGAATAGTTCCTGCGGCAAACGCCGCTGTGTTCAAAACGGCCGATAGTACACGGGGTCCCGCCGTTCCATCTGGCGCCTCCGGACGAGGCGCCAGTAAGATATGTGCAGAAAGAGTTGACGGAAGTGCCGCATCCCGCGACCCGTCAGCCGAGAACCTTGCGCACCGCGCGCTCGGCGGCCTTGACCACAGTATCGGCCTCATCCCGCGTCAGGCAGAGCGGCGGGGCGAAGCCCAGGATGTCGCCTTGCGGCATGGCGCGACCGATGACGCCTTCTTCTAGCAGGGCTGCCGAAATGGCGGGCCCAACCTTGCGCGCGGGGTCGAAGAAGCGGCGGTCGTCCTTGTCCTCGACGAATTCCACCGCTGCCATCAGCCCGTCACCGCGCACCTCGCCGACGTTGCGGTGGCCGGCCAGCGCGTCGGTCAGCGCTTTGCGGAAGTAGGCCCCAGTTTCACCTGCGTTCTTCACCAGGCCCATCTCGTCGATCAGCTTCAGGTTCGCCACCCCGGCGGCGGCGCAAACCGGATGCGCCGAATAGGTCCAGCCGTGGCCGATGGGGCCAAGCTGGTCGGAGCCCTGCACCAGCACCTCCCACATCCGGTTCGACACGATCGAACCCGAGAGCGGTGCATAGGCCGAGGTCAGCCCTTTGGCGATGGTGATGAGGTCCGGCTGCATCCCATAATGGTCTGAACCGAACATGCTGCCCAGCCGCCCGAAACCTGTGACGACCTCATCCGCGACCAGCAGGATGTCATATTTCTCAAGGACCGTCTGGATGGCTGCCCAGTATCCCTTGGGCGGCGGCACGATGCCCCCGGTGCCGAGGATCGGCTCGCCGATGAAGGCGGCGACGGTGTCGGGGCCTTCGGCAAGGATCATTTCTTCCAGTTTTACCGCGCAATGGGCGCTGAACTGCTCTTCGGTCATCGAGCGGTCATCGCGGCGGAAGTAATAGGGCGCTTCGGTATGCAGGATCGGCGCGCGCGGCAGGTCGAAGGCATTGTGGAACAGCGACAGACCCGTCAGCGAGCCGGTCATCACGCCCGAACCATGATAGCCGCGCCACCGCGAGATGATCTTCTTTTTCTCGGGCCGGCCAAGGATATTGTTGTAATACCAGATCAGCTTGATGTTGGTCTCGTTCGCATCCGATCCCGACAGACCGAAATAGACCCGGCTCATATGCGACGGCGCGCGTTCGATGATCATGCGGGCCAGCGTGATCGAGGCTTCGGTACCGTGGCCGACATAGGCGTGGTAGTAGGCGAGTTCGCGCGCCTGCTCGGCGATGGCTTCGGCAATCTCGGTACGGCCGTAGCCGACGTTGACGCAGTAAAGCCCGGCAAAGGCATCAAGGCTGCGTTTGCCATTGGTATCGACGATTGTGCAGCCTTCACCCCCGGCGATGACCCGGCGCGGGCTTTCGCCGCGTGCATGGGTGCCCATGTGCGTCGAGGGGTGGAAGAAGTGATCGCGGTCCCAGGCGTTCAATTCGTTGTCGCGGTCAAGCATGGTGGTTCCTTTCCCGCTCTCAGGCGGCGGTGTCAATGCAGAGGTATTTCAGCTCGGTGAAGGCTTCCATGCCGTGACGCGAGCCCTCGCGGCCGAGGCCGGACTGTTTCCAGCCGCCGAAGGGGATGGGGCCGCCGGTGATCTTCACCCGGTTCACGGCGACCATGCCGAACTCAAGCGCGCGCGACAGCCGCAGCGCACGGGCACAGTCGCGGGTGACGACATAGGCGGCGAGACCATATTCGGTGTCGTTGGCGCGTGCGATCACCTCGGCCTCGCTGTCGAAGGGCAGAAGCGAGGCGACTGGGCCAAAGGTTTCCTCGCGGTGGATCAGCGCATCATCTGGCGCGCCCTCGATCAGGGTGGGTCGGTAGGCAAGGGCCAGATCGGGGTCTACCCCGCCGCCGGTAACGATCCGGCCACCGCGCGCCACCGCGTCTTTGACTTGTTCCGCCACCTTTTCCAGTGCGCGGGCATGGATCAGGGGGGCAATGTCGGTGGCCGGCTCCAGCCCCGGGCCGACCTTCAGCGCGGCGATGCGCCCGGCCAGCCTGGCCGCAAAGGCGGGCAGGATCGCACGTTCGACATAGATGCGATTGGCGGCAAGGCAGTCCTGGCCGGACGTGGCGAACTTTGCATCCATCGCAATCTTCACCGCTCGATCGAGGTCTGCGTCGGCAAAGACGATCAGGGGCGCGTGGCCGCCAAGCTCCATCATCAGGCGCTTCATCGTCGGCGCGCATTGCGCGGCGATCAGGCGACCGATCCCGGTCGAGCCGGTGAAGGACATCGCGCGAAGCCGGGGATCGGTGCACATGGCGCCGACGATAGTCGCCGCGTCGCCGGGCACCACGTTCATGACCCCCGCCGGCAGGCCCGCGCGCTCGGCCAGTTCGGCCAGCGCCAGCGCCGACAGCGGCGTTTCGGCCGAAGGATGCACAACACAGGTGCAGCCCGCCGCCAGCGCCGCCGCTACCTTGCGGGTGATCATCGCGGACGGGAAGTTCCAGGGTGTCACCACGCCGACCGGCCCCAGCGGCTCGCGGCGGACGATCATCTCGACATCGCGCAAATGCGGGGTGACGCTCTCGGCGTTCACGCGCAGCGCCTCGCCCGCGTACCAGTCAAGGAACTCGGCCGCATAGGCGATCTCGCCGCGCGATTCGGCGAGCGGCTTGCCCTGTTCCAGTGTCATGATCAGGGCCAGATCCTCGGTCGCGGCCAGCATCAGTTCGCCCCACTTGCGCAAGACGCGGGCGCGCTCCTGCGGCAGCCGGTCCCTCCAGGCTGGGAAGGCGGCAGTTGCCGCGGCGATGGCGACATCGGTCTCGGCCAGGCCAAGCGATGCCACACGCGCCACAGTCGCGCCGCTCGCCGGATCTGTCACGGCGAAGTCGGCGGCATCGGGGGAAGCGGTCCAGAGCCCACCGACATGGCCGAGCGTGCGCAGAAGCGTGCGGTCAGACAGGCGCGACAATGCGGCATGGGTGGAGAGCGGGGCGCAGGTGTTCATCGGGCGGGCTCCTGAATGGCTTGCCCCCAAGACTGCCGCAGCCCGTGCAGAGAAGGGGACCAAACTGACCCGTCGCCTTGGCCTGAATCACTTGTGAAATGCGGGCGGCATAGAGAGAGTCTCTATTCGCCCCCGAAGAGCGCGATGGGCAGCGCCCCGTCTTCCTTCACCACCTTGGTAACGATATAGGTGAAATAGCGATCAATCCCGATTTCCTGTGCCAGCATCCGGTCGACCATACGCTGATAGGCGTCGATGTCCTTTGCCACCACCTTCAGGAAATAGTCCACTCCGCCACCCACCGACCAGCAGGCGACGATCTCCTCCATTCCTGCCACGGCACGCTCGAACCTCTCGAAATCAGCCTGGCGGTGATTGGCGAGCGTCACCTCCACCAGCACGGTGGCGAAGGGGGCGATGCGCCGTGGCGCAAGCCGCGCGTGCCAACCTGCGATGACCCCCGCCTGCTCCAGCCTGCGAAGTCGCAGCCAGCAAGGCGTGGGCGACAGGCCGACCACTTCGGCCAGCTTCAGCTTTGTGATGCGTCCGTCCCGCTGCACGGCATCAAGGATACGCAGGTCGATCACGTCCAGTTTCATCGGGGCCTCGCAACTCTCTGTTTGCAGATTGATATGAAATTGTCCAGATTGGCAATCATGACAATCTGGATGCCAAATTCCGCAGATCTTTCACGACCGGCCTATCTGTCACTGGCCGAGCAGTTCGTCCGCGCCATCGAGGATGGCACCCTGCCGATCGGAAGCCGCCTTTTGCCGCACCGAAAGCTCGCCGATGCGCTGGGGCTTTCGGTCCAGACCGTCAGCCGCGCCTATGATGAGTTGATCCGCCGCGGCCTGGTCGCGGGCGAGGTCGGACGCGGCTCTTTCGTGCTGGGTTCGGGCGCCGAGGCGCGACAGCCCTACCTGCCGGAACGTCCGGGCAAGGTGATCGACCTGTCGATCCTGAAGCCCGTGGTCGAGGCGATGCATCTGGAACGGATGCGCGCGGGGTTTGCCTGGCTTGCCGAGAATCTCACCGCGCCTTCGGCCTTGTCCTTCCGGCCGAACATGGTGATGCCGCATCACCGTGCCGTGGCGACCGACTGGCTGCTGCGGCAGGGCATTCCGGTCGAAGCACCGGGCATTGTCCTGACGAATGGCGCCACGCCCGCCATTACGGCCGCCGTGATGAGCGTCGCTCCGCCCGGGGCGGGTGTGGCCGCCGAAGCCCTGACCCATCATCTGCTGATGCCGCTTTGCACCTATCTGGGCCTGCATCTCGAAGGCGTGGCGATGGACGAATTCGGCATGCTGCCCGCCGGACTGCACGAGGTGGCGCGCAAGGGGACAATCCGCGCCGTCTATCTGCAACCCAATGTTGTCAATCCTCTGGCCATGGTGATGCCCGCCGACCGCCGCTCGGAACTGGTCGAGGTCGCGCGCCTGCACGACCTCGCCATCATCGAGAATGACATCCTGAACGTGATGATCCCCGACAGGCCCCCGGCTTTCGCCGCACTTGCCCCGGAACGCACGCTCCATATCGCGGGCTTTACCAAGATCACCGTTCCAGGGTTGCGCATGGCATATCTTCATGCGCCGCCGCGCTATGCCACAGCCATGGCTAACCGCCATCTGACCGCCAACTGGATGGCTACGCCACCGATGGCTGACCTGCTGTCACACTGGGTAGAGGACGGAACCGTGGCGGATCTGGCGGCCTGGCAGGCCCGGGCCATGTCCGAACGCCATGCACTTGCATTCGAAGTCCTCGGGTCGGCAATGCCCGTCTGCCACGACAACAGCCTGCACCTCTGGTTGCCGCTGCCCGAAGACTGGACCGAGGAGAACTTCGTCACGCAGGCTCGGCATCGCGGCGTGGCCGTGGCGGCGGGCAATGCGTTCCGCGCCTCGGAGCGATGGCGTCGCGATGCGATTCGCATTTCGCTGGGATCGACCCGCGCCGAGGAGCTGCGCAGCGGGCTCTCCATCGTTGCGGCGATGCTTTCCGATGTTCCCGAAGTGCTGCTGCCGACCATTTGATTTCCGGGACCGAACCCCGAGCCGGGAAAAATTGTAATGAGATTATTTATCTATTGACATGATTTGAAGTCGATACAATTGTCCCCGCAACATGCAGCCCGGGGAGACAGGCGTGACGGCACCGATCATCCGCATCGACAGACTGGAAAAGGCCTTCGGGGCGCTGAAGGTGCTGGACGGCTTGTCCTTCGACGTGATGCCCGGCGAGAAGCTCGCGCTCATCGGCCCGTCCGGGTCCGGCAAGACGACCATCCTGCGCATCCTGATGACGCTTGAAACCATCACTGGCGGCCATATCGAAGTTTGCGGCGAGCAACTCTACCATATGCGGCGGGGCGACCGGGAACTGCCTGCGGACGAGGCGCACCTTCATCACATGCGCAGCCATATCGGCATGGTCTTCCAGCACTTCAATTTGTTTCCGCACAAGTCGGTGCTGGACAACATCACCCTCGCGCCCGTCCTGACCAAGGGTGAGCCAAAGGCGAAGGCCGAAGCGCGGGCGAAGGAGCTGCTTGAAATGGTGGGGCTGTCCGACAAGGCGCAGGCCATGCCGAGCCAGCTTTCCGGCGGCCAGAAGCAACGGGTGGCAATCGCCCGCGCGCTCGCGCTCCAGCCGCGCATTATGCTTTTCGACGAGGTGACCAGCGCGCTCGACCCCGAGCTTGTCGAAGAGGTTCTTCTGGTCATGAAGCGCCTCGCCGCCGAGACCGACATGACCATGCTTCTGGTCACGCATGAGATGGGTTTCGCCCACGAGTTCGCCGACCGCGTCCTTTTCTTCGACAAGGGGCACATCGTCGAACAGGGCCCGCCCGAGCAGATCTTCCGAAATCCGACGCACGAACGAACCCAATCCTTCCTGCGCAAGATCATCGCCGCAGGGCATCGCGTCTGACCACAGCCCCAACAGAAAGAGGACCATCATGAGAAAGACCCTTCTGACCCTTGCCTTGCTCGCGGCGCCCGCCACTGTCCTGGCAGAAACCCTTGACGACCTGAAAGCCCAGGGCTTCGTCCGCATCGCCATCGCGAACGAACCGCCGTTCACTGCGGTTGCCGCTGACGGAAAGGTTTCCGGTGCGGCCCCGGATGTTGCCCGCGAGATTTTCAAGCGCCTTGGTGTGCCCGAAGTTGTCGCTTCCATCTCTGAATATGGGGCGATGATTCCCGGCCTTCAGGCAGGGCGGCACGATGCCATCACCGCCGGGCTGTTCATGAAGCCCGAGCGTTGCGAGGCCGTTGCCTATTCCGAGCCGGTCCTGTGTGACGCCGAAGCTTTCCTCGTGCCCAAGGGCAATCCCAAGGGGTTCAAGTCCTATGCCGATATTGCTGCCGATCCGACGGCGACCATCGGGGCTCCGGGCGGCGGAACCGAGGAAAAGCTTGCGCTCGAAGCCGGCGTGCCGCGTGACCGCGTGATCGTCGTTCCGGATGGCCAGTCCGGCCTGAAAATGGTGCAGGATGGCCGGATCGACGTCTATTCGCTGCCGGTCCTGTCGATCTCCGACCTGTTGACCAAGGCGAACGATCCCAACCTCGAGAAGATCTCTCCCGTCGAGGGCGCCCCGGTCTACTGCGACGGCGCGGCGTTCCGCAAGGAAGACACGGCGCTGCGCGATGCCTTCGACGCCGAACTGGCCAAGATGAAGGAATCCGGCGAATTCGCCGCCATCATCGAACCCTATGGCTTCTCGGCGGCCGCTGCAATGTCGACCAGCCGCGCCAAGCTCTGCGGCGAGTGATCTTCTGCCGGATGGCGCCGCCAGTGGCGCCATCCGGTCAACCTTGCGATGAAGGCTCCCCTACATGCCCGAATGGTCCGGATATCTGACCCTGATCCTTCAGGGGGCGCTGGTGACCGCCCAGTTGACGCTGTTCGGTTCCGTCCTGGCGCTGCTGGCGGCTTTCACCGCCGGGCTTGGCCGGATCGCACCCTGGTGGCCGCTGCGCTGGCTTGCCACGCTTTACATCGAATTCTTCCGCGGCACGTCAATCTATGTCCAGCTGTTCTGGGCCTATTTCGTGCTGCCGTTCATGGGCATCAGCCTGTCGCCGCTGGCGGCTGGCGTGCTGGCGCTTGGCTTGAACGTGGGCGCCTACGCCGCCGAGGTAGTGCGCGGCGCGATCCTTTCGGTGCCGAAAGACCAGTATGAGGCGACGGTCGCGTTGAACCTGACCAAGGTCCAGCGGATGCGCCATGTGATCCTGCCGCAGGCGCTGCCCCTGATGCTGCCCACCTTCGGCAACAACGCGATCGAGCTGTTGAAGGCCACGGCGGTTGTCTCGCTGATCTCGCTGACGGACATGACCTTTCAGGCCCAGATCGTGCGGGCCCAGACCGGCAGCACGCTGGTGCCCTTTGCCATGATCCTGCTGCTGTATTTTGCCATGGCGCTCGTCATTTCGACCCTGGTGCGGAAGCTGGAGCGCCGGATGACGCGCGGCCTTGAGGGGGTGCGCTAGGATGCAGTGGAACTGGGCCTTCGTCGCCGAAATCACGCCGACCCTGCTTCAGGGCTTGAAGCTTACGCTGCTCATCACGCTCCTGTCGGCCATCGTCGCGGCGGTGCTGGGCTTGGTCTTCGCCATCGCGCGGCGGTCGCCGAACCGCCTTGTCGCGCGCCCGGTGTCGTTCTTGGTCGAATTCATTCGCGGCACGCCGCTGCTGGTGCAGCTCTACTTCATCTTCTACGTCCTGCCCGATATCGGCATCCTGCTGCCGCCGCTGGTGGCGGGCGTAATCGGCATGGGGCTGCACTATGCCACCTACACCGCCGAGGTCTATCGCGCGGGGATCGAGAACGTGCCACGCGGCCAGTGGGAGGCCGCGCGCGCCACCAACCTGACCACGCGGCAGACCTGGGTGCATGTGATCGTCCCGCAGGCGGTGCCGCCGATGATCCCGGCGCTGGCGAACTATCTGATCGCGATGTTCAAGGAAACGCCGCTTTTGTCGGCCATCACCGTGCTGGAACTGATGAACCAGGCAAAGTCGGTCGCCAATTCAAGCTATCGCTATATCGAGCCGATGACGATGGTCGGCGTCTTCTTCCTTGGCATGAGCCTGGTTTCCGTGGTGATCCTGCGGTGGCTGGAACACCGCTACGGAAGGCTTGGCAAATGACCGACATCCTGATTTCCCCGCGCAAGCCGCGCCTCGACCCCCGCCCCGTCGCCCATCGCGTCGGCCTTGTGGCGCTGTCGACCGATCACACGACCGAGGTGGATTTCGCCCGCATCCTTGGTCCCACCGGGATCGGCGTCTATGTGAACCGCATTCCCTTCGCCAATCCGGTGACGCCCGAGACCCTGCGGGCGATGGAGGGCGATCTGGCCGAAGGGGCCGCCCTCATCCTGCCGGGCGAGGTGCTGGACGCCATCGTCTACGGCTGCACCTCGGCCTCGGTCTGCATCGGCGATGCCGCGGTGCGGGCGCAGGTGGCCAGGGGCAAGCCCGGCTGCCCGGTGGTGACGCCGGTGTCCGGCGCCCTGAACGGGCTGCGGACGATGGGCGCGCGGCGGATCTCGGTGCTGACCCCCTATACGGTCGAGACCTCGCGCCCGATGGCGGCGATGTTCGAGGCCGAGGGCCTCGCCATCGACCGCTTCACCTGCCTGAACCTGACTGACGACCGGGATATGGCCCGGATCGCGCTAGATGATCTGGTGGAGTTGGCCGCCGAAGCTGCCGATCCGGCTTCGGATGCACTGTTCATCTCCTGCACGGCAGTGCGCGCCGCCGGAGTGATCGACCGAATCGAAGCTGCGGCGGGCATTCCGGCACTGTCGTCCAACTATGCCGCCGCCTGGAACGTCGCGCGGCTTTGCGGGGTGACAGGCGCACTTGCTCCGGGGCATCTCATGACGCTGGGTCTGCCCTCATGAGCAAGCCTCTGCCAGTCACGCTTGGTGACATTCGCGAGGCCGAGGCGCGCATCTGCGGCCGGGTGCGGCGAACGCCGCTACAGGCAGATCCGCGTCTGAAGGATGTGCTGCTCAAGCAGGAATACCGTCAGGAAACGGGCGCCTTCAAGCTGCGCGGGGCGACAAATGCGATCCTGTCCTTGCCGCCCGACCAGCTTGCGCGCGGGGTTGTCACGGCTTCGACCGGCAATCATGGCCGCGCACTTGCCCATGCGGCGCGCGCGGCGGGGGTGCGGGCGGTGGTCTGCATGTCGCATCTGGTGCCCGCCAACAAGGTGCAGGCGGTGCGCGACCTTGGCGCCGAAGTCTGCATCTCGGGGCAAAGCCAGGACGAGGCGATGGCCGAGGTTCAGCGCGCAGTGGCCGAGGAGGCGCTGACCGAAGTGCCGCCCTTCGATCATCCCGCTGTCGTCGCGGGACAAGGAACGCTTGGCCTTGAATTGCTGGCGGATTGTTCCGCGCCCTCGGCCGTGCTGATCCCGCTTTCGGGTGGGGGGCTTGCCGCCGGCGTTGCCGCGGCCGTCAGGGCGCTGTCGCCTTCGACCCGCCTGATCGGCGTCTCCATGCAACGCGGCGCGGCAATGGCGGCAAGCCTGGCCGCAGGCCAGCCGGTCGAGGTGATGGAGGAGCCGACGCTGGCCGACTCGCTCGGTGGCGGCATCGGCCTTCGCAACTGCGTGACCTTCGAAATGTGCCGCGCGTTGCTCGACGATGTGGTGTTGGTCTCGGAAGACGAGATCGCCGCCGCCATGCGCCACATCCATGCCGTCACCGGTGATGCGGTCGAAGGAGCCGCCGCAGTAGGCATTGCCGCGATCCTTTCGGGCCGGGTCAGCGTCGGCCCCGCCACCCTTTGCATCCTTTCGGGAGCCAACGTCGCCCCCGACACTTTCGCCCGCATCCTGCAAGGACAGGCCGCATGAGAGACCCCGTCACCATCCTGACCGAAACCGACCTGCGCGCGCTGGTACCGCTTGACCTTGCCGTCGTGGACTGTGTCGAGGACGCATTCCGCGCACTGGCGACTAAGCCCGTGGCGATGCCACCGATCCTGCGGCTCGACATTCCCGAACACCGGGGCGAGGTGGACGTCAAGACGGCCTATGTGCCGGGCATCGATCACTTCGCCATCAAGATCAGCCCCGGCTTCTTTGGCAACCCCGAGATCGGACTGCCTTCGACCAACGGGATGATGGTGGTGCTTTCGGCCAAGACCGGGCTGGTGCAGGCGCTGTTACTTGACAATGGTTATCTGACCGACGTGCGCACGGCCGCCGCAGGTGCCGTTGCCGCACGGCATCTGAGCCGCAAAGACGCCGCGACTGCCGCGATCCTCGGTGCGGGCATGCAGGCGGAAATGCAGGCCGTGGCGCTGTCGCTGGTGCGGTCCATCCGCCAGTTCCGGATCTGGGCAAGGGAACCGGAAAAGGCCGCGGCACTCTGTGACCGACTTCACAAGCGCGGCCTTGCAGCTGCACCCGCCATGACGGTCGATGAGGCGACGTCGGGTGCGGACGTGATCGTCACCACGACGCCCGCAACCCGCCCGATCCTGCATGAAGCAGCCCCCGGCCAGCACGTCACCGCCATGGGGTCGGACGCCGAGCACAAGAACGAAGTAGCGTCTGGGCTGCTGGCGAAGGCCAGCTATTTTGCCGACCGCCTGTCGCAAACCCGCGTTCTGGGCGAATTGCATCATGCCATCGCCGCCGGTGCGGTTCCCGCCGACCGGACCTTCCCCGAGCTTGGCCAGGTGGTCGCGGGCCTTCAACCCGGACGCAGCGACCCGGCCCAGATCACGCTGGCCGATCTGACCGGCACGGGCATCCAGGATACCGCCATCGCGGCCCTCGCCGTTGTCCGCGCCCGTGCCGCAGGCGCCGGCAAGACCTTTGCCGTTTGAGATCAACCATTCCAACCAAGTTCGCCTGAAGGAGAACCCGCCCATGCCAGATGTGGACCTACGCTTCACCCGCGCCGAATTCGCCGCCCGCCTGGACAAAACGCGCAAGGCGATGTCGGCAAAGGGAGTTGACCTGCTGATCGTCAACGACCCATCCAACATGAACTGGCTGACGGGTTACGATGGCTGGTCGTTCTATGTGCATCAATGCGTGATCGTGCCCCCTGATGGCGAGCCGATCTGGTATGGTCGCGGCCAGGACGCGAATGGTGCGAAGCTGACCGCCTATCTGCGGGACGAGAACATCATCGGCTATCCCGACCATTATGTGCAATCGACCGAACGTCACCCGATGGATTACCTGTCGGGGATTCTGACCGACCGGGGCTGGGGCAGCCTGAAGGTCGGGGTCGAGATGGACAATTACTATTTCTCCGCCGCCGCCTATGGCGCGCTGGTGAAGAACCTTCCCAATGTCCGTTTCTCTGATTGCACGGCGCTGGTGAACTGGCAACGTGCGGTGAAATCGCCGCAGGAAATCGACTACATGCGCAAGGCGGGCCGGATCGTCGAGAAGATGCATCAGCGCATCTTCGACAAGATCGAGGTCGGCATGCGCAAGTGCGATCTGGTGGCCGAGATCTTTGACGCGGGCATCCGGGGCGAGGCGGATTTCGGCGGAGACTACCCGGCGATCGTGCCGCTTCTGCCCTCGGGCCGCGATGCCTCGGCCCCACATCTGACCTGGGACGACAAGCCGATGCAGGCCGGCATGGGCACCTTCTTCGAAATCGCCGGGTGCTATCACCGTTACCACCTGCCGCTTTCGCGCACCGTGTTCCTGGGCAAGCCGACGCAGGCCTTCCTTGATGCCGAAAAGGCAACGCTCGAAGGGATGGAGGCAGGCCTTGCCGCTGCCCGGCCCGGCAATACCTGCGAGGACATCGCGCGGGGGTTCTTCGACGTGTTGAAGAAATACGGGATCCTCAAGGATAACCGCACCGGCTATCCGATCGGCGTCAGCTACCCGCCCGACTGGGGCGAACGCACCATGTCCCTGCGCCCTGGCGACCGGACGGTGCTGGAACCCGGCATGACCTTCCATTTCATGACAGGGCTTTGGCTGGAGGACATGGGCTTCGAACTGACGGAATCCATCCTGATCACCGAAACCGGGGTCGAATGCCTGTCGAGCGTGCCGCGCAAGCTCTTCGTGAAGGACTAATACCATGACACAGCCCATGAAACCGTCGCCAATCTCGGCGACGGTGGATTTCGATGCCGATGGCGTGCAACACGGATTTCTCCGGCTGCCCTATTCGCGTGATGATGCAGCCTGGGGTTCGGTGATGATCCCGGTCGCGGTGGTGAAGAACGGCAAGGGGCCGACCGCGCTCCTGACCGGGGCGAACCACGGCGACGAGTATGAAGGGCCGATCGCGCTGTTCGATCTGGCGCGCACACTGCGGCCCGAGGATGTGACAGGCCGGGTGATCATCGTCCCGGCGATGAACCAGCCCGCCTTCGCCGCCGGCACCCGCACCTCGCCTATCGACCGCGGCAACATGAACCGCAGCTTTCCGGGGCGGCCGGATGGCACGGTGACGGAAAAGATCGCCGACTACTTCCAGCGGGTGCTCTTGCCCATGGCGGACGTGGTGCTCGACTTCCATTCGGGTGGCAAGACGCTGGATTTCCTGCCGTTCTGCGCCGCGCATATTCTGCCCGACAAGGCACAAGAGGCGCGCGCCTTCGATCTGGTCCGCGCTTTCGGCGCCCCCTACAGTGTGAAGATGCTCGAGATTGATGCGGTCGGCATGTATGACACCGCCGCAGAAGAAATGGGCAAGATCTTCGTCACCACCGAACTTGGCGGTGGCGGCACCGCAAGCGCCCACACCGCCCGCATCGCCGTGCAGGGCTGCCGCAACCTTCTGATCGCGGCGGGCATCGTGAAGGGCAAGGTCGAGATGCAGGCGACCCAATGGCTCGACATGCCCGATGGCGACTGCTTCACCTTCTCGGAAGATGGCGGGATGATCCGGTTTCTCGCCGATCTTGGCGAAAGGGTGGAAAAGGGGCAGATCGTGGCCACGATCACGCCGACCGGGCGGACCGGCCTTGATCCGGTGGAGTTGAAGGCCCGTCGCGCGGGGCTGTTCACGGCGCGGCATTTCCCCGGACTGGTCAAGCCAGGGGATTGCGTCGCGGTGATCGCCGACGAGACCGCGGGCTGAGCGCGGCAAGGACGGGAACATGGCAGGGCTTTCGACCAAAGACATCGGGCTTTCGGTGCTGGTGGCCCTGATCTGGGGCATGGGCTTTGTGGTGGCCAAGGGCGGGATGGCGCATTTCCCGCCCATCCTGCTGATGGCGCTGCGGTTTTCCATCACGGCGCTGGCGTTGATCTGGTTCCTCGGGCCGGTCGGTCGTAATCTGGGAAGACTGGTGCAGATCTCGGTCATCGGCGCCTCGGTGCAGTATGCCCTGACCTTCACCGGCGTGAAAGGCCTTGGGGCGGGCCTCTCGGCTCTGGTCGTCCAGCTTGAAGTGCCGTTCCTCGTCCTCCTTGGCGCGCTGCTGCTGCGCGAACGCCCCACGGTCTACAAATGGCTGGGCATCGCGATCGCTTTCGCGGGCGTCGGGCTGATTGCCGCCCACGAGCGTTTCACAGGATCGCTCGGGCCTGTCGTTCTCGTCGTGGGCGGTGCTTTCTTCTGGGCCTTCGGTCAGGTTCTGGTCCGGGGGTTGAAGGGCATGACCGGCCTGTCAGTCACCGCATGGACCGCCGTTCTGGCCACGCCACAACTGTTCCTGCTGTCAGCTCTGTTCGAAACCGGGCAAGTCGAGGCGATCCGCACCGCAGGCACGGCCGCCTGGGGCGCGGCACTGTATCTTGGCCTCATCATGACGACACTTGGCTATTTCCTCTGGAACAGCCTCATCCTGCGCAACGAGGTTGGGCAGGTGGCGCCCTTCCTGCTGCTGCTGCCGGTGTTTTCCGTGATCGGCGGCGTCCTGTTTCTGGGCGAGACGCTGACGCTTTCGCGCCTGGCCGGGGGTGCAGTCGTGCTATCGGGAGTGGCGCTGATCTCCCTGTCTCGACCGCAGCCCGTCCGTTTGCGAGCTGGCGGAACCCTGCGACCTGGCGGAACGATGAACAGAAACCCTGACGACACCAACCGGTAAGGATCGCGCCAAACGCCCGGTGGCCTGCCCAGCTTCGAAGCGCATGCATGGCCGGACCGGCTGGCAGCGCGCCAGCGGGAGTGCAGGGAATGCATGCGCAGATGGACGCTGGATGTTGTCCCAGAGATGGGGTGGATGCCGCTCTCTCCCAAACGGCGTCGCAATGCGCCAAGCTTGTGATGCTGAAGTCACAAGAGAAACGAGAGGGCATCCATGAAGGAAGTTAGCATCATCGGGGTCGATCTGGCAAAGAACGTGTTCCAGCTGCATGGCGCGGCCGCGGACGGGACGGTCCTTTTCCGCAAGAAGCTGTCGCGACCGCAGTTTCAGCGATTCATGGCGGAACATCCGAAGTGCCTCGTCGTGATGGAGGCCTGCGGCGGCGCGCATCACTGGGCCCGTGAGCTGGAGGGGGTCGGCCACGCGGTGAAGCTGATCGCGCCGCGCTACGTCAAGCCGTTCATCAAGCGGCAGAAAAACGACGCGGCGGACGCGGAGGCGATCGTCGAAGCGGCGCTGCGCCCGACCATGCGTTATGTCGAGCCGAAGACCGGGGACCAGCAGGCGCGCTCCATCCTGTTCCGCACCCGCGAGCAGTTCGTGAAACAGCGCACCGAAGCGGTCAATGCACTGCGGTCGCACCTCTACGAGTTCGGCTTCACCGCGCCCGAGGGGATCGGCTATCTCCCGCGCCTCGGTGCCGTCCTTGAAGATCCGAACTCGGATTTGCCACCGCTCGCCCGGGAAATCTGCCGCGAGCTGCTCGATCAGGTCGTACATCTGACCGGCCGGATCACTGCCATGAAAAAGAGGATCGACGCCATTGCCAAGGAGGGCGAGACCTCCCGCCGCCTTCAAACCATGCCGGGTGTGGGTCCGATCAGCGCCTTGGCCGTCGAGACCTTTGCGCCACCGATGGGACAGTTCAAACGCGGCCGCGACTTTGCGGCCTGGCTTGGGCTGGTCCCTCGGCAAGCCTCGACTGGCGGCAAGCAGAAGCTCGGGAAAACCTCGAAAATGGGCCAGCGCGACATTCGCCGTCTGCTGATCACCGGCGCGATGGCCGTGATCCGATGGGCGCTGCGTCATGGCGCGCCGCAGAACCCTTGGCTGGCGCGCATGCTGCAACGCAAGCCCCCGATGTTGGCCGCCTCGGCGCTGGCCAACAAGATGGCGCGTGGCATCTGGGCGATGCTGACGCGCGGAGAAGACTATCGCGGTCCGGAGATCGAAAGCGCCGCCTGATCGGGCAGCGCGGTTCGAACCGGACCGCAGAGTTGTGAGGAAGACATGAACTGCATGGGCAAATGATCGACATGATCCGGGTTGGGCGAACCAGAAACCTTCTCCGAGCCTCGAGCTCGCTCTCAGAGATCTGGCCCCGGTCCGCGCATCACCATCTCGGCCAGCGGCATCTATCGGGCCGCACGAACAGGCCTGACAAGAGTCCGCACTCGATCACATGTCTAAGGTTCAGAAATTCCTTGCAAATGAGAGCGGCATCCACAAGAGAAGGTTCGACCGGAGTCCCGCTCCCTCCGCCACTTGCCCTCGCGAAAGCATTCTCTCCATCAGGCTGCCGCCGGATTTTTCCGTTGTTTTCGAGGGTTATGTGGGATGGGCTGAGCACCTGCATGTGCATCACACGGTCCGGAAGTCGTCTCTCGGGGCCGATATTCTCCGGACCTGATGACTGCGCCAATTTGGTGCTCGGCTTGCAATAAATTGGAAAGACAAGCATTTCCGGTCTGGCCATCTGGGTTTCGATTTGGGTGGCCTTCGCCCACTGACGCGACTGCGGTCGAACAGTTAGGCAAGTGTCTTTGCGGTCGTAACGACCTCCTGTCATGCGATAGCCAGCAGCCTGACCGTTGCTTTGGGCGAAAGGCGGTCGTTGGCTGAGGTCAGCTGACCGTGGGGATCATGGCACTTGTCGCCCAGGCCGAGCGCGAGGCGATCTCGCGGCGGACCAAGTAGGCCCTCACCATCGCCAAGGCACGTGGGGTGAAGCTGGGCAATCCGAATGGGGCGGCGAGCCTGAGGCGTGCCGGCAAAGGCGGGGAAGCGCTGCGCTCAGCGGTGTCGGCCAATGCTGCGGCCTTTGCGGCGGACCTCGCACCGATACTCGCGGATATCCGGGCGGCTGGACATACGTCGCTGCGGGCGATCGCGGCGGAGCTCACAACACGCGGGATGAGGACACGGCGGGGCGGCACGTGGGGGGAACGTGAAGGGCGTCCTGGGGAGAGTGAAGGATCGGTGAGCACTGCAAACGTGCGCACGAAAGCGTGGACCCGCGCCGCCGCTCTCGCCGAAAGGTGCGGCATCTTTGCGGCCTGACGGCAGGGTTGGGTAGAGCAAACAGAGACTGGTTCGCATTCGTCTGACACCACCGCGGTGGATGTACGCATTTCCAAGGACGCACTTGCCATCGGGCTGGTCACGCGCGCGATTTCGCCCATGTATTCCGATGGTCGCGGACGACCAGGTCTTATGCTGGGGTTTGGCGGGTTTTCCACGCAACAGCTTCGCGCTGCAGCTGCGTCCTTGTCACAGTACCTCGGCAAAGCCCTTGCCTGAGCAAGGAAGGGAGGCCTTGTTCCATCCTTAAATTTTGAAGGTCAGCGTTGGTCTTGAATCGGGCGGTCGTAATGTCGAATTTCGACATCGACCAAGTCGCCGTAGTCGGGACCGTCTTTGACCGACGATGGTCATCTCCGCACTCAGGCCGCTGTTGAACGGATCTCGTAGACGGACCGAATACGTTCCCTTGCTTGCGCCTTTTCGGCCTGTTGCGCTGCCGCAGACGGAACAAGCCGGTCAAACTGAAAATCCATATGCGCAAGGGCGGCCTCGCGGTCCAAGCCACCGGTTTGCAGACCTGCGGCCAGCCAGATTCCGTCGATCATGGAACGGATCGCGAAGGCGATCTTGTCCCGTTCCGCTGCCGGCGCCAGATCCCGGAGCGGCGGCAACAGATTGCTCAACATACGGCGATGGATCACCGTCTGTAGCCGCTGGTACCGCGGATTGTAGGGCACCTCGGCACAAAGGGCGAGCCAGGCGTGGCATAGGGACGGGCGGAAGACCTTGTCGGAGAAATTGCCCTCGACCACGGCATAAAGCCGCTCCCACGGAGTCCGGGCGTGCCGCAGCAGGCCGACGACCTCCAAACGGGTGAAGGTGTTCGACTGCCGGACCGCCGCCTCCATCAGGGCTTCCTTGGTCTTGAAGTAGTGAAGCACGACGCTTTTTGACAGGTCGGCCTTTTCCGCAACGCGCTGCAGCGACGTCCCCTTCAGGCCGTGCTCGGCCAAAGTCTCAAAAGCGGCGCGCGACAGTTGTTCGCGGCGGATAAGCTCAAGCGAGCGACGCGGCATGCAGGAACTCCTCGATTGCGAAAAACACTTGCCACGCAGGGCGTGGTCTGTCTACTGTTCAATAAGTCTATTTATAGACCGTTTGGTCTATCTATCAACCAAGGAGGTTAGAATGCTGCGTACTGCCGGGTTTGCGATGCTTGCGATTGCAGTTCCTTTTGCCAGCCCGTGTTGGGGCCAAGAGCTTGAGGCCTGCACCTCGGTCCACCTTGCCGAAACCGGGTGGTCCGATCTTGCGCTGACGACAGAGACCGCGCGCCATGTGCTGAGCGCTCTCGGCTATGAGACGCAAAGCGACATGCTTGGACTTGGCGTCATCTACGAGTCGCTTGAATCCGGCAGCATCGACGCATTCCTTGGCTACTGGCCGTTGGCGCAAGTCGAGTTCCAGCCCTACTACGACCGCAATGCGGCTATCGTGTTGGGCGACAACCTTGAAAACACCAAGTTCACGCTGGCCGTCCCGACCTATGTGGCGGAAGCCGGTGTAAAGTCCTTCGATGACCTTGCTGCCCATGCCGAAAAGTTCGGATCGAAAATCTATGGCATCGAACCGGGCTCCAACAGCTACATCCTCGATATGGTCGCCGCCGGAGGGCATGGGACGCAAGACTGGGAAGTGGTCGAAAGCAGCGAGCAGGGCATGCTTGCTCAGGTTGAAAGTGCCGTTGATCAGAAGGACTGGATCGTATTTCTCGGATGGGCCCCGCATCCAATGAACACCCATTTAGACATTACCTATCTGTCGGGTGGCGACGATGTCTTCGGTCCGAACTATGGCTCCGATACCGTTCGTACCGTTGCACGGCCGAAGTTTGACAGCGATTGCCCGAATGCCGCAAAGCTGCTGGCCAACATCAAGTTCACCATGGACTATGAGAACGCTGGCATGGCCCGGATCTTGAATGACGACCTGACGGCCACCGATGCAGCGCTAGAAATGATGCGCAAGAACCCAGATTTAGTCTACAGCTGGCTTGATGGGGTTACAACCCGCGATGGTCAGCCTGCGCGCGCCGCTGTCGAGGCGCTCTTGAAATAAAGTCGCGCGTTGCCACGACCCTCCATCCGGGTGCCGGTCATCGGCACCCGGCAATCCAGAATTTGGTCCCGGATATGACGCTACATTCCCTTGCCCCCGAAGATGGCCTCGCGCTCGCCGCGCGGATTGCCCGTAAAGACCTCTCGGTCCGCGAGGCCGTCGATGTAGCCATCAGCGAGATCGAGCGCCTGAATCCGCTGCTGAACGCCGTTGTAGCAGAACGCTTTGATGCGGCGCGGGCCGAGGCGGACCAAATGGAGCGCGCACGCCCCGAGCTGCCCGGTCCGTTGTGGGGCGTGCCCTTCCTTCTGAAGGACGTGAACCTTTATTCTTCGGTCCTTCCCACCCGCTTTGCCTCGCGTTTCTTCGCCGAGGCACATCCGAAAGGCGACAGCACCCTAGTGCGCCGTTGGCGGGAAGGTGGGCTGGTCATTCTGGGCACCAGCAACACGCCCGAATTCGCAGGCGATTTCACGACGGAACCGCTGGCCTATGGGCCTTGCCGAAACCCTTGGAACCCTGATGTCACGGTCGGCGGCTCCAGCGGAGGGGCGGCAGCGGCCGTGGCAGCCGGGATGGTGCCGCTTGCCCACGGCACCGACCTTGGCGGGTCAATCCGCATTCCCGCCGCCTGCTGCGGAGCCTTCGGGTTCAAACCGTCGGTCGGGCTCAACCCCCTTGGTCCTTGGTGGGAGGAAATCGCAGGCGGCCTCGATTCCGATCACGTCTTGACGCGCAGCGTGCGGGACAGCGCTGCCTCCCTTGACCTTACTGCGGGCCCGGATGTCGGCACGCGGGTCGGCTGGCGGCCCCCGCAGGGAGGCTATCTGGCCACACTGGACCAGCCCTTCGCTCCCATTCGGATCGGTGTCACGGTCAGGGACGCGCACGGACGCAAGGCCGGTCCGGCGCAGGTTGAAAGCGTGGAGCGGATCGCTGCCATGCTGGAAAAGCTGGGCCATCACGTCGAGCCCTATGCCTATCCGCAGGCTGCCCAAAGCGGGGCGTGGTTCGAGTCGCTCTGGACTGTCGATATCCTTCATCTCGTCAAGGAACGTGCCGAAGAACTGGGCCGAGACCCCGAGCCCGACGAACTGGAGCCGATAACCTGGAGCTTCCTGGAAAAGGCGCGCAACCTTTCTGCACTTGATCATCTTCGAGCGCGGCAGTTGATGATCGGGGCGGCGCAGGCGCTTGGGCAGTCCATGGCCAATCTCGATCTGATATTGTCGCCTGCGCTCTCAGAGGATCCACCGCCAATTGGGACACTGACATTCGAAGCCAACGGTCACGATCTTGGGCGGTGGGCGGAACGTGGCTATGCCTTTGCCCCCTTCGCCACACCTGCGAACCTCGCTGGACAGCCATCGGCAGTGCTGCCCGTGGCATCTACGGCGGGCGGTCTACCTGTCGCGGTTCAGATCACGGGACGAAATGGGTATGATGCAATGGTCTTGCGCGCCGCGTACGCAATCGAAAATGCTCACCCTTGGGCTGCTCCTGTATTGTAGACATAGGCCGGAATGAGCTTTTCTCACGTTCCCTTTGAACATGCACTGCAAGGAGTTGGACGGCTCTGTCAGAGGAAACCTGCCTGAGCCGGGCAGGGTGCCCGCTTAGCTTTTGGCCATGACCCAACGTTCCCCCTTTCGCTACTTCAAGACGTCCCCCCGTGATCATCCGCCTGGCGGTAATGATGTACATCCGGTTCCCGTTGTCGCTGCGCATACATTCTCTTGGCCTGTTGCCTGCGCTGTTTTGGTGTTTGGGTATTAACCAATTGTATTATAATCATTTTGAGGAGTGTTCGCTTCGTTTTCGACGGGGCGGCGTTTGGGTCGAGATGCGACCTGGGTACAACCTTCGATGATGGTTTTCGGAGGCGATACAAATGGTGCTGAGGGGGAAAGCGGACAGAAGCAGGCTCAGCATGACCAACAGTCAGTCTCCCTGTAGCGGCAATTAAGCAGCCTCAACCCGTCCGGTGGGCATCTTGGTCGCGATGGGCGGGAAGCGGACGGTGGTCATGCCAAAGGCGAACCTCTGGATCAGGCCGGGCGGAGACGCGCCCCGTCCGGCCTGGTTTGGCCTATTTCACCTGGGCCTGAACCGCTTCGACATCCGCGTTGGTCATTTCGCCGATCGTGGTCACCTTGCCGTCCACGACCTGCCAAAGGCGGAACGGGCCGGAAATGTCGCCGTATTCGTCAAAGTTGACGGGGCCGATCACGCCCTCATAGCGGATGGGCTTGCCTTCGGCGATCAGGGCCAGAGCCTTGGCGAATTCGTCCTTGCCGGCATGGATCACCTCGCCCGCGGGGTCGACGGCCTTGCGGATCGCGTCGGGCAGCTTTGCGGCATCGGGTCCACCGGCAATGGCGATTGCAAGTCCGACAAGCGCGCCCGCGTCATAGGACCGGTCCGCCGCCGGGGCTGCCGGGTCAAGGCCCGAGAAGGTCTGGTAATTGGAGTTGAAATAGTCGGTCGAGGCCGAGGCCACCGTGCCGGACGAGGTGCCGTATGCCTGGCCCAGATATTCCGCGCCGACGGCAGTGATGAAGTCGTTGCTGTTCATCCCGTCGTTCAGCAGGAACTTCTGCACACCGCCTTGGCTGACCCATTGGCGGGCAATCGTCGCGCCGTCGACCGGGTCCGAGATCAGATAGAGCGCATCCGGCGAACCGGCCATGGCTGCGGTCACTTCAGCAGAGTAATCGGACTGTTTGGCATTGTAAGAGGTGACCGAAATCACCTCGCCGCCAAGCGCGATGTAGGGGGCGGAAAACTCTTTGACGAGGTTGACGCCAAAGTCGTTGTTCTGGTGGATGATAACGATCTTCTTCATGCCGTTGTCGATGGCGAACTTGGCCGCCGCCACGCCCTGCAGCGCGTCAGAGGTAATCGTGCGGAAGAAGACGCCATTGGTCTTGCCGTCGCGCCCCAGCGCCGTCAGCGTGGGCGAGGATGATGCGGGCGAGACTTGCAGCACTTTGGCGGGGCCGGTGACCGAGGTCAGGATCGGGATCGACATCGGGCTGATGATGCCACCGATGATGGCCGGAACCTTCGAGACCTGCACCAGCTGAGTTGCGGCATCAACCGCCACATTGGCCTGGGTCTGGCTGTCGCGGGTATCGGTTTTCAGGGTGCAACCAGCGACCCCGCCGGCATCGTTCAGGTCGCGAAAGGCCATTTCGACCGATTTCGCACCGGCCTGGCCATAGGCCCCCGCCTCGCCCGTCAGCTCCAGCACAAGGCCCACAGTGATTTCGCATGCATAGCCCGAGACCGGCAAAAGGCTTAGGGCGGCGGCTGTCGCAAGTAGAACTCTTTTCATGTCATTGTCCTCTCTGGGGTTGGGTCAGTCAGGCCCGAAGTCTTTTGTTGGCCGGGCTGGGCTGGACCCGGCTGCTCTTGGTCAATTCGCGGCGTTCAGGTTGTATTTCATGATGCTGCCGTGCCGCCCGGTGCGGTCACGTTCCAGCGTATAGACATCGCCTTCGGGGATCCGGCCCTGGGCCTGAATGGCCGCGATCTCAGCCTGGTCCTGATCGGTAAGGCGCAGTTCCGACACGGCAACGTTGCGGGCCAGGTGGCTGCGGTTGCGCGCGCCGACGATGACGGCGGCCACGCCCGGGCGGCGCAGCATGGCGGCTGAAGCGACAGTGGCGATATCCACCCCGTGCCGGTCGGCAATGCGCCGCAGAGTTTGCAGCAGGGCTTGAAACAAATCCCAGCCACCGAAATCGTCGATGATCAATTTGTATTTGGTCAAGGACCGGTTCTCGACCGGGTCCAGCGGTTCGCGCTGGCCCAACCAGCGGTCGCCAAGGAACCCGCCCGCGACCGTGCCATAGCACAAAAGCCAGATGCCATGGTTCTGGGCCACATCTGCCAGCTGCCGTTCGGGGCGAGCGTCCAACAGGCTATATTGCACCTGCATCGAGGTCAGCGATACGCCAGAATCGAGAATTTCCAGCGTCTTTTCAGTGTCGAAGTTCGTCCCGCTGACATTAGCAATCTTGCCCTCATGCCGCAGGTTATCCATCCAGCCGATGACATCCAGATAACGGGGGACGCTGTAATCCCACCAGTGGAACTGGACCAGGTCCAGCCTTTCCACCCGCAGCCGGGTCAGCGAGGTGTCCACGATGCTGCGGATATAGGCCTTGTCGACCGTGGCAAGGCGCGCAAGGTCGGGCACCAGCTTTGTATGAACCTTGGTCCGGGCCAGGGCTTCCGCCCCGAAGCGTTTGGCATACTCCAGACGGAAGGCGCCGATCATCTCTTCGACGCCGGTATAGATATCGGCGCAGTCAAAGGTGGTGATGCCCGCTTCGGCAAAGGCGATCATGTCCTCGATGGCGGCGGCGCGGTCCACCGGGCCGTGGCCCCCGGCCAATTGCCAGCCGCCGCGGATAACGCGGGAAATCTCATGCCCGGGGCGCAAGGGGATACGGGACACGCTCATTTGGAATCCGATTCAGCAGCAGGGGGCGGCAGGGGAACGGCGGTGGTTTCCGCATGCGAAAAGCGGCGCTTGCCGATGCGGGTGATCCGCAGGCGTGAGGGGCAATTGGGGTCCGGGCAGGCGATTTCCGCGTCCGAGGTCATCCAGTCATGCGCATGGGTCTGACGCTGTTTGGCGGGCAAGAGCGGCAGGACGGCCGAGAGCGAATAAATCGAGAAACTTTGGCCGGGCGGCAAAACCAATTGCTCGCCCCGCAGTTCGAACCAGTCGCCCACAGTGCCGCAATAGATCTTGGCGCCTTCGGGGGCGACGATTTCGACCCGCAGGTCGTAAAGTTCAAAGCTGTCATCCATCAGGCCACTCCGCTGAACAGGATCTCGCAGGCCCCACCGCGCCGGATGCGCCCGCAGGCCTCAGCAAGGGCAGCGCGTTGGTCGGGGCGCACCTGCGCCACGACCGAGCCTGCCAGCCAGCCAATCGGAAAAAACATGCGCGCGCCGGGTCCGTAAAACAGGCCGATGTCGAAGATCGGGTCGGGATTGCCGCCCCAGACCCGGGCGGGCACATAGGCCAGAACCACATCGCCTGGCTGGGGGTGAAGCGTGGCGTTTTCGGGCGGCAGGGTCTGGGCAAAATCCACCCCCTGCAGATGGGCGGGCGGAATCGGGCAGGAAATCTCGGGGCCAGTCCACATGGCATGTAGGCCCGGCACGACGCGGGGGTTTTCCAAATAGCGGTTCAGGAAGCCCACGTTTGCCGGGGCCTTTTCGGGCAAGAAATCTGCCTGCACGTCAAGCCCGGCGGCTTCGCACTGGATGCGCAAGCCCTTCATTTCGTGGCCCCTTTCCCCAACTTGTCCTTCAGATAGGCAAAGGGGCGGCTGATATCGGCTACTAGGGAGGCACGCGCTGCGGCGGCATCACCCGCGGCCAAGGCCTCGACGATGTCGTGGTGATGGCGGGCGGCATCATTGGCCCCGGCCTCGGAAAAGGCGTAGATCGCGGCCCGGGTCAACGGACCGGATTGCAGCCACAGGCTCTCGATCATCGGCAGCAGAACCGAAGATCCGCAGGCCCGGTAGATCTCGAAGTGGAAGGCGTGGTTCAGTGTGACTTCTTTGTCCACCGATTCCCCGGCCCCGCCAGCCCGCATCTCTTCCCATTCCAGCATGATCGCCCGCAAGGACGCCACAACATGCGGGCTGATCTGGTGGGCGGCCAAAGCCATGGCCTCGCCCTCGATCAGGATCCGAGTGCGCAGAAGGTCTTCTATCCGCCCCATCGTCACGGGTGGCACCCGGACTTGGCGGCTTGGCAGCATTTCCAGCGCCTGCTCGGTGATCAACCGGCCCAAGGCCTCGCGGACGGGCATGGTCGAGGTGACAAGCGCATCGGCAAGCTGGCGAATGGTCAGCACCTGCCCCGGGGCAAACAGCCCACCGATCAAGGCGCGGCGCAGTTCGGTATAGACGCGATCCTGCACCGTGTCCCGCCCGACCGGGGCTAGTCCTGGGGTTTCTGCCGTCATCCGCATCTCCGCCGCGAATCGTCTTGATATGCGAATTAGACGCCCTTAGTGTGATCAAATCAAGTGTGATCACTGATCATCTTTGGGGTTGGCATGACATCAGCGGTCCTCGAGGCGCAGGCGCTTTCCAAGAATTTCGGCGGGGTTGCCGCGGTAAAAGGCATGTCCCTGACCGTGAAGGCGGGCGAGATCCTGGGACTGATCGGGCCGAACGGGGCGGGAAAGACGACGATGTTCGACCTTTTGGCCGGGTCCGTGCAGCCCACATCTGGCAGCATCCGGTTGATGGGCCAGCCGGTCACCCATCAGCCCGCGCATCGCAGGCTGGCGGGCGGCATGGGGCGCACCTTTCAGATCCCACGCCCCTTTCCGGCGCTGTCGCTTTTGGAAAACATGATGATCGCGCGCCAGCATCAAACGGGCGAGCGGCTTTGGGCCAATTTCCTTCTGCCCGGTCGCGTTTTGGGGGAAGAACGTCAGGCGCGCGACAAGGCACTGGCGCTTCTGGACCTGGTGGCGCTACGGCGGCTGGCGAACGAGCCAGCACGGGTGCTTTCTGGCGGGCAGCGCAAGCTTTTGGAACTGGCGCGCGTGTTGATGGCGGACCCCAAGGTGATCTTGCTGGATGAACCTGCCGCCGGTGTGAACCCCGCCCTGCTGGAAGTGCTTATCGCGCAGATCCAAGAGATCAACGCGACCGGCGTCACCTTCCTTCTCATCGAGCACAACCTCGACATGGTCTCGCGCCTGTGCAACCGGATCATCGTGATGGCGCAGGGCGCGCTTCTCTTCGAAGGCCGCCCCGACGAAGTGTCTCGCGAACCCCGCGTGGTCGAGGCCTATCTTGGGGGGAGCGCCGCATGAGCGTCCTAGAGGTGAAATCCCTGGTCGCTGGCTATGAACCGGGCCTGTCCATCGTCAAAGGGGCCAGCATTCATGCCGACGAGGGCGAAATCGTCGTCATCCTTGGCCCGAACGGCGCGGGCAAATCCAGCCTGATCAAAGCGATCGCTGGTCTGGTGCCGGTCAGCGACGGACAGGTTCTACTGGACGGTCGCGACATCACGACGGTGCCCGCCCATCTGAAGATCCGTCAGGGGCTGGCCTTTGTTCCGCAGACCGAAAACATCTTTCCCCTGATGACCGTGGTCGAGAATCTGGCGGTCTCGGGCGGGATTCTGCCACGGGGCGAGGTGGCCAGGCGCATCGACGAGATGTTTCAGATGTTCCCTGACCTGGCGCGTCAGCGCGGGCTTATGGCGGGCAGCCTTTCTGGCGGGCAGCGTCAGATGCTGGGCGTGGCGCGCGCCCTTCTGGTGCACCCGCGGGTGCTGATGCTGGACGAACCTTCGGCGGGACTGTCACCGAAATTAGTGTCACAGGTCTTTGCCGGGCTGCAGGACATTCGCGGCAAGGGGTTGGCCATCGTTCTGGTCGAACAGAACGCCCGCGCGGCCCTTGCCATTGGCGACCGGGCCTATGTGCTGGTCGAAGGACGCGAGGCGCATGACGGGCCGGCGAATACCCTCATGGACGACCCACTGATCGCGGAACTTTACCTGGGTCACCGAAAGGAGGCATCATGAACCTGCAGTTCTTGTTGGATGGAACGCTTGCCGGAGCGATGATCGGTCTTGGTGCCATAGGGGCGACGCTGACCTATTCGATCCTGCGCTTTTCCAACTTCGCGCATGGCGACTTCATGGCCTGGGGGGCCTATGCAGCCTTGGCCGTAGTGGGCCTTTTGGGCGGCAGCACACCGACAGTGCCGCTGTCGTTCGGCTGGCCCCTGCTTTTGGCGATGGTCGTGGCGATGGGGCTGACCGCCGTTTTGGCCCTGGCGCTGGACTGGCTGCTGTTCGCGCGCCTTAGGGCAAGGGGACAAGCGATCATCGTTGTCATGGCATCCTTCGGCGCCTCTATGGCGCTGCGCAGTCTGCTGGAATTCCTGTTCACCTCGCGTCCGACCTATTTTTCGCGAGCGATCCAGATGGCGATGCCGCTGGGCCTTGGCATCAAGATCACTGCCGATCAGGTGGCGCTTCTGGTGCTGACACTTCTGCTGGTGACAGGTATGCATCTGTTTATCTCGCGCAGCCAGCGCGGGCGGGAAATGCGAGCCTATGCGCAAAACCCAGCCCTGGCCCAGGTGGTGGGGATCGACGTCGCCTCGGTGGTGCGGGCAACCTGGGTGATCGGGGCCGCCCTAGCCTGTGCAGCGGGCGTCATGGTGGGGGTGCTGGTCCAGATCCGTCCACTGATGGGCCTCAGCCTCCTTCTTCCGATCTTTGCCGCTGCCATCCTGGGTGGTATCGGATCGGTGCCCGGCGCAGTTCTGGGCGGGCTGATCATCGGCCTGTCCGAGGCGGCGACCGTGCAGTTCGTCGGGGCAGAATGGCGGGCAGCAGTGGCCTTTGTCATCCTAATGGTTGTTCTTCTGGTGCGACCGATGGGCCTTTTTGGAGTGGCAGAGCGATGATGATCGACATATTGGGTTATGGCGCCTTCTTCCTGTCCACGGCCCTGATCTTTGCCCTGATCACCCTTGGCCTGAACCTGCAATGGGGGCTGACGGGACTTTTCAACGTGGGCATCGCCGGGTTCGTGGCGATCGGGGCCTATGCCTCGGCGATCCTGACAACGCCCGATGCGGCCGACCGGATTGGCGGCTTCGGCTGGCCCATTGCGCTTGGCTGGGTAGGGGCAGCGACCATTGCGGCGGCGGCAGCGGCCTTTACCGGCTATGCGACCTTGCGCCTGAAGGCGGACTACCTTGCGATCACCACGTTCGGCGTCGCGGTGGTGGTGCAGTTGGTCGCCTTGAACGCGCAGGGGTTGACGGGGGGACCCTTCGGAGTGGCCTTCATCCCGCGCCCCTTTGCCGCTGTGCAGGATCAGCCAGTTCTGTTCAACTTCGCCAATCTTGCCGTTGTTGCGGGCGTGACACTGGCTGTTTTCCTGGCGCTCGAGCGTTTGTCGAACAGCCCGTGGGGCCGTGTCCTGCGGGCGCTGCGTGAAGACGAGCGGGCCGCGCTTGCCCTGGGCAAAAGCGCAAGATCCTACCGGATCCAGGCCTTTGCGGTCGGTGGGGCCGTGATGGGTCTTGCCGGGGCAGTGCAGGCGCATTTCATTGGCTTCATCGCGCCGGACAATTACCTGCCCACACTGACCTTCCAGGTCTGGTCAATGCTGATGGTCGGAGGCTCGGGGTCGAACCGGGGGGCGGTCTTTGGGGCCATCGTGGTCTGGGCGATCTGGGTCGGCTCGGGAAGCCTGACCGCCGCCATAGTGCCTGGCGATTTGCAGGCGCGGGCGGCCTCGCTGCAGATCGTGGCCATCGGCACCATGCTTTGCATGATCTTGCTGTGGCGCCCACAGGGCTTTTTCGGCCCACGGCCGCGACGCCCATGATCGGCGACCCCGCCACGCTTTGGCACGCAACCGCCCGGCCACTAGCGGGGCTTCCCACGTTGTCTGGTGCGGCCGAGTCTGATCTTCTGATCATCGGCGGTGGCTTTTTCGGCCTTTCCACCGCGCTGCATGCGGCCGAGGCCGGGCTTTCGGTCACCCTGATCGAGGCGCATCGCATCGCTTGGGGAGCCTCGGGGCGCAACGCGGGCTTCGTCGTACCAAATTTTGCAAGGGTCGATCCCGATGCCATCCGCGCCGCCGATGGCGCCCAAGGTGAAAGGTTGATTGCGCTGGCGGCAGGCAGCAGCGATCTGGTCTTCGATCTTGTCCGCAGGCACGGCATCGACTGCGATGCAGGGCAGACCGGCTGGATTCAACCCTCGCATTCCGACGCAGCCTTTTCCAAGGCCCAATCCCGCGTGCGGCAGTGGTCCGGCCTGGGTCGGCCGGTGGAAGTGTTGAATAGAGCACACGTTGCCCAGTTGACAGGCGTTCCGGGCTGGCGTGGTGGCTGGATCGACTGGTCCGGTGGGGTGCTGAACCCCGTGGCCTATGCCCGCGGACTTGCGGCAGCCGCAGCCAAGGCCGGGGCGCGCCTTCACGAAGAAAGCCCGGTCACCAACTTGCAGCGGCAGGGGGCCGATTGGCTGGTCACCACCCCGGCCGGTCGCATCACAGCCCGCCGCGTGATCCTTGCGACCAACGCCTATGTCGGCCCGCTTTGGCCACAGCTTGCCCAAAGCTTCTTTCCGCTTCGCGTGTTTCAAGTCGCGACCGAGTCCTTGCCCCAGTCCGTCCGCGCGCGCCTACTGCCGGGTGGGCAAGCGGTGTCAGACTCGCGCCGCAACCTGTTCACCTTCCGCTTCGATGCCCAAAACCGGCTGATCAGCGGTGGCATGCATGTCGTTTCCATCGGGGCCGCTGCACGATTGCCCCGCACCATTCACCGGCGTCTGGCGCGATTTCTGGACCTGCCTGACTTGCCGCCACTGGCATTCTCGTGGTCCGGCATGGCTTCGGTCATGCCTGATTTCCTGCCACGCCTAGTCGAGCTTGCCCCCAACCTGATCGCCGGCTTCGCCTGCAATGGGCGCGGCATTGCCATGACAACCGCCATGGGGCGGGAACTAGCAGGGTGGGCACTTGGTCAGGATATCACCTCCCTCGCCGTCCCGGTTCGCCCTGCAACGAAGATCCCCTTTCATGGCCTGGCGCGATTTGCCCCAAACGCATTGTTGCCATTCGGAAATGTTCGCGACCGATTGGAGGCGCGATCGAAATCCGAATGAAGCTCAGAGCCTCAGTAAGATTGCCGTGATCTTGACGCGGCGGCCCTGCGCGATTTGGCCCACCCGCAAGGCCGAGTCCTGCAGGATCATTTGAAGCTACCGCGAGAAGACACGCACTGACCAGACATGGCGTCTGTTTTGCCATTTGACCAAAGAGGGTAGTGTCGAGTCTGAATGTCCGCAATGGGCCATTCACCTCGGCATTGCCTGATCGAAGTGACAGGTGGTCAACGGAAATATCTCGGCTGCCTGTCCCACTCCGCCGGAAACGGCTCCAGCACCTGAGCTAGCGTTACTACCGGTCCTTTCCGCCCGTCCGCAACCGCCTTCACGATCTCCGGTGCAAGCAGCGTAAGCCGCATGACCCGCGTCGGCCCTGTTAGAAGAACTTGGCTTGCGGCCCAGACAGGTGGCGGATAGCCTCCATCATGACCGAACGCTCCCCTTTCGCTACTTCAAGACCAGCGCCAAGATCATCTGCCTGGCGGTGCTGATGTACGGCCGGTTTCCATTGTCGCTTCGCAACGTCGAGGATCTTCTGCACGAACGAGGCATCGACATTTGCCACGAGTCCGTGCGCTTCTGGTGGAACCGCTTTGGCCCGATGTTCGCGGCCGAAATCCGCCGCCGTCGCGTTGACCGGATACGTGGTGAGCAGCAATGGCGATGGCACCTTGACGAGGTTTTGGTGAAGATCAACGGTGAGCGGCACTATCTTTGGCGCGCTGTGGATCATGAGGGGGCGGTCCTTGAAAGTTTCGTGACGAAAACGCGCGACAGGCGCGCGGCATTGAAATTCCTGGGAAACTCCCTTAGCCGCTATGGCCAACCCGACGTTTTGTAACGGACAGGCTGAGATCTTACGGTGCTGCCCTTAAGGACCTCGGTCGCGGCGACGATCGCGAGATGGGTCGCTGGGCCAACAATCGCGCCGAAAACTCGCACTTACCGTTGCGACGACGCGAGCGGGCGATGCTGCGGTTCCGGCAGATGCGAAGCCTGCAAAAGTTCGCCTCGGTCCACGCCTCAGTCCACAACCATTTCAATCAGGAGCGTGCCCTCTACAGTCGGCAGAAATTCAAGCTGAACCGTGCCGCAGCTCTGGCCGAGTGGCGTGGTCTTCTTGCTGCCTGGCGTCAGGGCAGGGTAGGGCAAACAGAGACTGGTTCGCATTTGTCTGACACCACC
>CANJQT010000017.1 GCA_947476475.1 Paracoccaceae bacterium
AAGCGATATGAAAAGGATCTGGCACCGATGCTGGACGAGTTGAGGAAGCTTGGCCTTGTCTCTGACTGATATTCAGGCGCGGATCGCGGCGGCGGAACGGGCTGCGGGGCGCGCGCCCGGATCGGTCAGGCTGATCGCGGTGTCGAAGGTGCAGCCGCTGGCGCGGGTCGAGGCGGTGCTGGCGGCCGGCCACCGGCTGTTTGGCGAGAATTACGTGCAAGAGGCGCAGGCCAAGTGGCCGGATCTGCGGGCGCGGTTCGGGGCGGTTTCGGTGCATATGATCGGGCCGTTGCAAACCAACAAGGCGAAGGTCGCGGTCGAATTGTTCGATGCGATTCACACGCTTGATCGCCCGTCATTGGCCGAAAAGCTGGCGCGTCTGGCCGAGGCGCGGGGCGTTTGCCCGGAGCTGTTCGTGCAGGTCAATACCGGCGCCGAGCCGCAAAAGGCCGGGGTCCTGCCCGAGGCGCTGGATGGGTTCGTGGCCGATTGCCGGGGGATGGGATTGCCGCTGGCGGGGTTGATGTGCATTCCGCCCGAGGGCGAGGATTCGACGCCGCATTTCCACATGCTGGCCAAGATGGCGGCGCGCAACGGGCTTGCAGGCCTGTCGATGGGCATGTCGGGCGATTTCGAGGCGGCGATTGCGGCCGGGGCCACGCATGTGCGGGTTGGGTCGGCGATTTTTGGCGCGCGGGATTACAGCTAGGGACGGATGATCAGCCTTGTGCCGGGATTGGCGCGGCGGGCGATCCAGATCAGATGATCGCGGCGAAAGGCAAGGCAGCCTGCGGTGGGATAGCCGGGGCGGCGCCAGCCGTGCAGGAAGATGGCCGAACCGCGGTAGGGAATCGCCATTGGCCAGTTCCAGTCGGTCAGCAGGATGATGTCGTAAAGCGGATCGGCGCGGCGCAGGCGTTCGTCGGTTTTGCCGAAGGGTTCGCGGACCATATGGTTATAGGCGGGGTGATCGGGCGCATCGCACCAGCGGTCTTGCAGGCCGATGGGCACGGCCCAGGGTGGTGCGTCTGACGCTGCGATCCGGTCGGGGCGGTAAAGAGTGCCGATGATCCTGTGGGTGCAGGCGGGGGTGGCCCCGTCACCTTCGCGCTTGTCGGTGCGAATGCCGCTGCGACCGCGGCTGACCGGGAAAGTGCGGCCCTGATAGCGCAGCCCTGTCGGGGTCAGCACCAGATCGGCGGAGTTCACAGGATATGCCCGGACTTGGCGGCCTTGGTGGCCAGATAGGCTGCGTTCTGGCCGGTCTTGCCCACCCTGAGCGCCACACGCTGGGTCACATCAATGCCCGTCGCCCGCATCATGTCGATCTTGGCGGGATTGTTGGTCAAAAGCCGAACGGCGGAAAAGCCCATCTTCTTCAGGATTTCGGCCGCGATGCGAAAATCGCGTTCGTCGTCCTCGAAGCCAAGGCGGTGGTTGGCTTCGACGGTGTCGAAACCCTGATCCTGAAGCGAATAGGCGCGCATCTTGTTGGCAAGGCCAATGCCACGACCTTCCTGATTGAGGTAAAGCAGCACGCCCGAGCCTTCGGTAGCCATCTGGCGCAGGGCTGCGTCAAGCTGGGCGCCGCAGTCGCATTTCAGGCTGCCCAGAACGTCGCCGGTGAAGCAGGCCGAATGCAGCCGCGCCAGAACCGGCGCGGCGCGGTCGGGTGTGCCGATTTCGATGGCATAGTGATCTTCACCGCCATTTTGCGGGCGAAAGACGTGGACGCGCCCGGCCTGCGAGGCAGCGATCGGCACGCGGGCATCGGCAACCGGCAGGAAAGGCGAGGAGGCGGCGAGCTCCGGCAGCGTTTGCGCCAGATCAAGCAGGGTCAGTCCATGTTCCTGTGCGAGGGCCGCACCATCGCCCGGCAGATCGACCAGCAGAACCGCGGGCAGAAGATGGGCGGATTTGGCGATCATCAGGGCGGTGCGCGCGGCGGCTGCCGACCCCTCGCGCAGGGCGCGGAAAGGGCCTTTCATCGGATGGGCCAGATCGTGCGACGGATCGGCCATGTCGCGCACCCAAAGCCGGTCGGCATCGGAGGGCAGGTGCAGACGCACCAGATCGCCATCATAGGCGGCCACCTTCAGCGTTTCCGCCCGGCGGGCGGTCAGCGCCAGCACCGGTGCGCCAAGGGCGCGGATCAGGGCAAGGCGGTCGCTTTCTATCCCTTCGGCGGCGGCGAAAAGCGTGGCTTGCCCTGCGTGCGCCAACACAACGGGCACGCCCATGCGCAGATCGGCGCGGGCGCGGTTCAGCCGTTCAGCGGGGGTTGGGCCAAGGGTCATCATCATTCCGGCACAGGCAGACATGGCCTTAGATAGTGGGAGATGAAGGAAATTGAAACATATAGGCGCCATTCGACACGAGCGCGTGAGATGATTGTCGCATATCTTGCCGAAGGCGTGATCCGCATACATGTCTTGCTGAACGAAGATCGGAGGCCATCATGGCTACCTTGAAGAAAATCCTGCTGGTCGATGACGATGAAGACCTGCGCGAAGCGCTGGCCGAGCAGCTTTTGTCGACGGACGATTTTGACGTGTTCGAGGCCGGGAATGGAGCAGAAGCGGTCGAGAAGACCAAGGGCGAGACATTTGATCTTCTGATACTGGACGTGGGGCTGCCCGATACTGACGGGCGCGAGCTGTGCAAAAGGTTGCGCAAGCAGGGGGTGAAGTCGCCCATCCTGATGCTGACCGGCCATGACACGGATGCGGACACGATCCTTGGCCTTGATGCAGGTGCCAATGATTACGTCAGCAAGCCGTTCAAGTTCCCGGTGCTTCTGGCGCGGATCCGCGCGCAGCTGCGCACGCATGAACAATCTGAAGACGCGATCTTTGCGCTGGGGCCTTATACGTTCAAGCCTGCGATGAAGATGCTGATCGACGCCCGCGACAAGAAGGTGCGGTTGACCGAAAAGGAAACCAACATCCTGAAATACCTTTACCGCGCAGGCGAGGCCGTGGTGCCGCGCGATGTGCTGTTGCACGAGGTCTGGGGCTATAACGCCGGGGTGACCACCCACACGCTGGAAACCCATATCTACAGGCTTCGCCAGAAAATTGAACCGGATCCGTCCAATGCCCGCCTTCTTGTGACCGAATCCGGGGGGTATAGATTAGCTCCATGAGTTCCCCTCGCCGCACCGGGGTTATGATGCGGCATCCTCCCTGTTGGACTGGCCCGGGCTTCGGCCCGGGTCTTTTTTTGCCCGCAGGGTGGGATGAAAATGGATCAAGCTATTGAAGTGATTGTTCTATTCCGGGAAACGAACGCGGAATAGGCCATAAAGGGTCAAGGCAGCCGTGATCAGGCCCGCAAGGGTGAAGGGTAAAAGCAACGCCGATTCGCGCCCGAGGATTGGTTGACACAATTGCACCAGTGCGCCACCCGCGATTGCCCCAATTGGCATCATCCCCCAACCAAGAAAGCGATAGACAGAATTCACCCGGCCAAGAATTTCCGGGGGGATCACGCGCTGACGGTAAGATACGGTGACGACGTTCCACAGGATGCCACCGAAGGCGTCGCCAAAAAGGCCGACGACGGCGGTGGCGCGCGAAGGGAACAGGCCCATGAGCAGATAAGACAGGGTGAAAATCGCCATGCCCGCGTGCACGGTGCGGTTCGGGCCAAAGCGCGCCACTAGCCGGGGTCCGACCAGCCCGGCAAGAACACCGCCCACCGCGCCCGAGGTCAGCAAAAGCCCATGGCCAAAGGCATTCAGACCAAGGATTTCCTGCGAGTAGAGCGTCAGCATGGCGATGGCGGCGGTAAAGACTGCGTTGGTGATGCCCAGAATGATCGCCAGTCGCCGCAGCAGTGCATTCTTCAGCAACCAGACGATGCCCTCTTTCATTTCCGTCAGGAAGGCGCGGCGCGGGGGGATGATATGCGGCGGCAGCGTCAGCATCGCAATCAGGGCGGCGGCGATGGCGAAACTGGCTGCGTCCAGCCCGAAGGGCAGGGTGATGCCGAAGGCGATCAATGCCCCGGCAAGCGGCGGGCCTGCGAACTGGTTCATCACCTGTTCGGCGCTCCACATCTGGCCATTCGCGCGTTCAAGGTCGGCGGGGGCAACGATAGACGGCAGGATCGTCTGGGCGGCATTGTCGCGCAGCACCTCGGCCGTGCCCAGAAGGAAAGTCAGGCCGGCCAGCAAAAGAATCATCCGGTCGCCCGACCCGGCGGGCGGCGGCAAGGCGGGGGCAGACAGGATCAGGGCGATGACGCCAAAGGTAAGCGCCATCCGCACCAGATCGGCGCGCACCATGATCTTCTGACGGTCAAAGCGGTCGGTCCAGACCCCGGCGGGCAGCGAAAACAGGAACCAGGGCAAGCGCCCGGCCATGACCACCAGAGAAATCAGAAGGGGGTCGCGGGTCATAAGCGTGGCAAGCCAGGGGAACGCCAGCAAGGAAACCCCGTCGCCAAGGTTGGAAACCACGCTGGCCGAAAAATGCAGCCGGAAATTGCGGTTGGTCTGCAGAAGCCCGGGTGCCATTCAGGGGCCTATGGCTGTGGCTGGGACGAAGAGGGGGGAAGGATCGCGGTGGCGATGAACGGATAAGCGAAGCCGACGATCTGCTGTTGCTGTGGCCCGTCAATCCGGCTGAAGAACCATTTGCCGCCTTCCAGCACCGCGAACAGGGGCTGGTGGTTCATGGTTTTCTTTCCATCGGCGGTGGCGGTGAACTGGGTTGGCACGACGGCCCAGACCACCGGGGTATCGTCGGCAAGTTTGGCGTCGTTGCCGTCAAACGGACCGGCGGCTGCGACGAAATCTGAAATCTGGGTGGTTTTCATCAGTTCCCTGGTCTGCGCGATCAGGGTTTTCTGGACATCTTTTGCCTCGATCCCGGCGGTGCCTGCGAACACGTTCAGAATGCGCGGCGGGATGGTGGCCACAACTTTTTCCGCGTCCTTTGCCATGGTGGCACGCAAGTAAGAGGCGATAGCCAAGTCGAGGCCCTTGGCCTCGTCTTCGGAGAGGGGGCGCGCGTGGACGGGCAGGGCCAGCGTCAGGGCAAGAAACAAGGGGGCAAGAAAACGCATTCGGGTCACCTGTTCATAACTGCGATTCATGGTGTGGCATGCGGCGGGGCAGTGCTCAAGGCCCCGCTTGGGCGCTTCGCACGTTGCCGCCGATCGTTGACGCACTGATGCGCGCGGCGGCGCAGCACTGCAGCGGCCTGGCAGGCACGACTTGCAGGGCCGGATCTGGCCCTGACGGTCAGTTGCCGGTCATAGCGGCTGCCAATCCACGCCAGCAGCAGGGATTTCGCGGCCATGCCATTCGACGGCAAAGCTGTTGTAGTTGAATTGAAAGCGGTGGGTGGCGCTGTCCCTGCGGCGCAGGCCTTCCGGCAGGTGTTCGGTTTCAAGCCCCGCTTCAAGGCAAAGCGCGTCAAGGATGCGGGCAAAGCCGGCTTCGTCCAGCCATCCGGCAAGGTAGTGCAGACCGTCCGCGCGGATCAGCGCCGGCCAGCTGTCAGCGGTGGTTTCCACCACTTTGGCGGTGGTTTCCACTTTTTCGCGCCAATGACAGAAGGTGCCGCCCAAAGGCAGGTCAACCGCCACATCAGGCGGAAGGCTTTCCACCCGCGCAACGGTTGCGGCAAGGCCGGGCAGGTTTGGGGGCAACGGCACAGGAATGGCAAAATCCGCGGTTTTCGCATTGGTGCGCGGGCCAAGAAGCGATAGGCCCTTATGGCGCGTCAATGCGGTAAGGAAGCCGTCCGACAGGGTCGCCACTCCGGGGGCGAGGACCAGTTTGTAAGCTGAAAGGTCGGCACAATCCGGGGGCAGGATGTCAATGTTCAGACCGAGCCGCCGCAAGGCACGGTAGGTTTCGAACACCAGACGGAAATAGCTGAAATCACGTCCCTGCGGCTGGGTTTCCCACGCCCAGGCAGAGGCATAGTCGAAGACCAGCCCCACCTCGGCGCGGGTGGTGTTCTGGTCAGGCATCATGGCCAGCTCGCGCGCCACCTGGGCGGCCTCGCCGTAGGCGGGGGCTGCAACGCTGTCGGGTCGCAAAAGCCCTGCGTGCATCTGTTCCTGCGCGAAGGGCGCCTGACGCCAGCGGAAATAGCACACGGCTTCCGCGCCATGGGCAAAAGCCTCCCACGCCCAAAGGCGGGCCATGCCCGGCAGGGGATCGGGGTTCCAAGGGGCCCAGTTCACGGGGCCGGGCTGCTGTTCCATGATCCACCAGCGGCCCCGCCCGACGGCGCGGTAAAGATCGTGGTGGAAGGCCTGAAAGTCCGGGTCGCCCTGGCGAACAAAGCGGCGCTTGTGTTCAGGCGATGCCGACAGGCGATCTGAGAGGAAACCCAAGGGGTAGGCGTCCCAAGAGGCGATGTCGAGATCTGCCCCCACAGCGAAATGGTCAAAGTCGGTGATCTGGCCCATATAGTTGTGGGCAATGGGATAAGGTGAGTGGCGCCGGATGATCTCGGTCTGTACCCGGTTGAACTCGACCACCATATCGCTGGCAAAATGGCGGAAGGCCATGACATGGGCCGGGTTCGCTTCGGTCACGGTCAGGTTCGGCAGGCCCACATCGTCAAAGCCGGCGTATTCCATCGACCAGAACACGTTACCCCAGGCGCGGTTCAGCGCTTCGGGCGACTGATAGCGCTGTGCCAACCAGTTGCGGAAGGCTTTCAGGGCTGCGGGCGAATAGGAAAGCACCGTGCCATGGCAGGCATATTCATTATCCGTCTGCCATGCCGCGACATGGGCGTTCTTGCCATAACGTCTGGCCAGAAGCTGCACGATGCGCGCGCACTCGGCGCGATAGCCTTCATGGGCGAAGTCGTAGTGGCGGCGCGAGCCGAAGCCTCTTGGACGCCCCTCACGGTCATGGGCCAGCATGTCGGGGTGGCGATCCAGCATCCAGCGTGGCGGGGTCGCCGTAGGGGTGCCAAGCACTACCTTGAGCCCGGCGCGGCCCAGCGTTTCAATGGCGCGGTCAAGCCAGTCAAACTCCAGCTTGCCGGGTGTGGGTTCCAGCCTGCTCCAAGCGAATTCGCCGACACGGACCCAAGTGAGACCAAGGGCCGCCATTCGGGCGGCATCTTCGGCCCATTGGGGCTCGGGCCAGTGTTCGGGATAGTAGCAGACGCCAAGTGTGCGCTTCATGGAAGAACCCTGTGTTCGGCCTGACCGGTGGCGACGCCCTTGATTGCAAAGGTCATGCCCGCGTTGGGCTGTGCTGCACGGGCGGCCGCATCCATGCCTTGAAGGGCGGAGGTGCAGAAGAGTGTCGTCAACCCCGGCCCGCCGAATGCGGGGCACGAGGTATGGGGCGCATCAAACGCGACATGGCGGACCAGGCTGCCATCGGGGGAAAAGGCAGAAACCCGGGCCGCGCCCCATTGCGCAAGCCACAAAAGGCCCGCGGCATCGATAACCGCACCGTCGGGGCCGGATGGATCGGCGCTAAGGTCAAGGAAAACTTCGGGTTCGCCCTTGGGCCAGCCCTGCGCATCCAGCGCCACGCGCATCACCTGGCTGGTAACGGTATCGGTGAAATGTGCCGTCTTCCCATCGGGGGTAAAGCAGATGGCGTTCGGGATGGTGATCTTGTCATAGAGCTTACGCAGTTCGCCCCGGTAGTAGCGGTAAATCGCCCCCGCGCCGGATTCGCATTTCTTGCCCATGGTGCCGATCCACAGGCCGCCCTGCGGGTCGGCCCGGCCATCGTTTGAGCGTGTCGTCCGGTTGCCGGCTTCGAGTTCGACCAGCGTCTGGGTTTCCTCTGTCTCGAGGTCGAACAGGAACAGATCCCGTTCGCCGGCAATCAGCAGCATGTCACGGTCAACCCATCCGGCGGCAGAAACCATTTCAGGGAACCGCCATTGGCGCTGTTCGCCATTTTCGACCGACAACATCCGCTGGCCGGTGATGTCAAACCAGAACAGCTGGCCGCGCTGGGGGTGCCAGAGCGGGCCTTCGCCAAGATCGCAGGGGCGGTTGTCGAAGATCATGCGCAAGCCGCATCATAGGCCGCCACAAGAGCGCGGGCGCGGGTAGAGACGTCGCTGGCGGAAAGGCCGGGGGTGTAGAGTGCGGTGCCGATGCCAAAGCCGTCGGCCCCGGATTTGAGCCACGCGCTGAAGTTTGCCGCCCCTGCGCCGCCCACGGCATAGACGCGGGTGCCATGGGGCAGAACCGCGCGGATGGCTTTCAGCCCTTCGGGGCCAAGAAGCGAGCCGGGGAAGAGCTTTAGCCCGGAAGCGCCCGCCTTGAGGGCGGCGAAGCATTCGGTGGGTGTCATGACGCCGGGCCAGCTTTCAAGGCCAAGCTTGCGGGTTGCGGCGATCACTTCTGGGTCCATGTTGGGTGAAACCACGATTCTGCCGCCTGCATCGGCCACCTCGTGAAGCTGTTTCACGGTCAGGACCGTGCCTGCGCCAATCGTGGCATGGTGACCAAAGGCCCTGGCCATCGCGGCGATGGAGTGCATGGGGTGGGGCGAGTTCAGCGGCACTTCGATGGTGGTGATCCCGGCCTCTATCAGAGCCTCGGCCACGGGTAGGGCGTCGTCGGGGGTGATTCCCCGCAGGATGGCGATCAGGGGTCTGGTCATTCGGCGGCTTTCGTAAGGGCACCGGCAGCAAGGGCTAGTCCGGCAATGGTGCAGTCTTTCGCAGGCAGTGTCTCGGTCTCCAGTCCCTGTTGCGACAGGGCGCGGGCATAAAGCCCTGAGATTGCGGCAGACCCCACCAGGATGACACGTGTTCCCAGCCAATAGGGCTTGGCCGCAGCCAGTTCGGTGCCGATCAGAAGCCCCGAAAGCCGCGATCGCGCTGCAGAGGGCGAAAGATCCGCAATCAGCCCTTCGGCACGCAGGCGAAAAAGGTGGGCCGCAATGCGTTCGGGCCGGGCCATGCCATCGGCGACGCCCTGATCAAAGGCGTCGTCGTCCCAAACTTCGCTTGTCATGCCGTGGCGCAGGACAGATTGCTGCGACAAAAGGGCAAACATCTCTCCGGTCAGGTAGGTCTGGAACGACACGACCTCGCCCGCGCTGATCTGCACCCATTTCGAATGGGTGCCGGGCAGGCAGAAAATCCCGTCAAAGCCAGGGTGCAAGGCAAGGGCGCCAGCAATCTGGGTTTCTTCGCCGCGCATCACGTCGGCGGGCCTGACCTGTTTCAATCCGGGCGCGATCTGCAGCGTGATCCGCTTGTCCTTGACCGGAACCGCCGCAAGCGCCCCGGCCAGCAGGGGTTTGCAGGGAACCGTGCGATAGGGGGCCTCATGCCAGCCCTGACGGCTGCCGACCATACCGCAAGCCAGCACCGGGATGGGGGGGCCTGACAGCCAGAGTTCGATAAGCCCGAGCAGTGCGGGCTCGAACCCGGCCCGCGACAGGCGGCTCATGCCGTTGTCCGAGGTTGCCTCGGCGCGGATGCCTTCCGGCCCCATTGCCCAGACGCGGAGGTGGGTGGTTCCCCAGTCAACGGCGATCCAGTCCGGTCTCATCCTGTCACCACCACGCCGCCGTCAATCACCAGTGCCTGCCCCGTCATGGCTTTCGAGGCCGCCGAGGCAAGGAACAGGCAGCCGCCGACGATATCTTCGGGCTCCAGCGGGTCCTTCAGGCATTGCCGTTCAAGGTGGGCGGCCAGCGCGTCGGGCGTCACCCACATATCCTTTTGCTTTTGCGTCAGCACCCAACCGGGGGCCAGAGCATTTACGCGGATACGGTCGGGACCAAATTCACGGGCAAGGGAACGGGTCAATCCGTTGATGGCGGAATTGGCCGCAGTGTAGATCGGGTAACCGGCATTTCCCATCATGTAGCTGATCGACGAGAAATTGATGATCGACCCGCCACCCGAGGCCTGCATGCCGGGGATCACCGCCTTCGCGGCAAAGAAATAGGCCTTGAGGTTGATGGCGATGGACCAGTCGAAAAACGCTTCGTCGGTTTCCAGTGTCTTGTGGCGCTGGTCGTTGGCGGCGTTGTTGACCAGCACCGTGATCGGGCCGTGGGCCAAGGCTGCGGCATCCAGCGTGGCTTTCAGCTGACCCATGTCGGTGATGTCACAAGGCAAGAACAGGGGGCGGTTGCCCGTCGCACCCTCCATCGCGTCGCAGAAGGCGGTGGCATCATGGCGCTGGCAGAAGGCGACCTTCGCGCCTTGCCGCAAGAAGCCTTCGGTCAGGGCAGCACCAATGCCCGAGCCGCCGCCAGTGATGAAGACGGAGGCGCCCCTGAGGTCTGGGAAGATGGGACGGGTCATCGCGGCACCTCGGTGCGGGAGCGACAAGGATCTTCGAAAATCCTTGCAAATTTCTTCGAAGAAATTTGGAGGCGGGGCATCAATGGCTCTCTCTGGTCACGGGGCGGGTGTCCTTTCCCACAAGGAAATCAAGGTCGGCGCCCTGATCGGCTTGCAGGACATGGTCTATATAAAGTTTGGCATAGCCGCGCCTGTAGGGGCTTTCTTCCGGTACCCATGCCGCGCGGCGGGCCGCAAGTTCGGCATCATCCACCAGAAGTTCCAGCAGCCCGGCCTTGGCGGAAATCAGGATGCGGTCGCCGGTTTTCACGAGGGCGAGCGTGCCCCCGGCCTGCGCTTCGGGGCTGACATGCAAGATAACCGTGCCATAGGCGGTGCCGGACATGCGGGCATCGGATACCCGGACCATGTCGCGCACGCCCTGTTTCACCAAGGCGGCGGGGATCGGCATGTTGCCCACTTCGGGCATGCCGGGATAGCCCTTGGGCCCACAGCCTTTCAAGACAAGGATCGTTTCGGGCGTCACCGGCAAATCTTCGCGGTCGATATTGGCCTTCATGTCCTCGATATTTTCGAAGACATGCGCCACGCCCTCGTGTTCCAGCAGGCCAGGGGTCGCGGCCGAGGGTTTGACGATTGCCCCATTGGGCGCAAGATTGCCTTTCAGCACCCGTATACCGGCGGCGGGCTTCACCGGGTCGGCAAAGGGGCGGATCACCTCGGCGTTCCAGCATTCGGCGCCTTCAGCATAGGCAGAGATGTCCTTGCCGAGGACCGTCATCGCGCGGCGCAGATGGGGGGCCAGTTCCTTCAGTACCACGGGCATCCCGCCCGCGTAGCAGAAATCCTCCATCAGATACTTGCCCGAGGGCATGCAGTTCACCAGCAGCGGAATGTCCGAGCCGATCTCGAAATCCTTGAGGCTCAGATCAACCCCCACCCGGCCAGCCATGGCCAGAAGATGCACGACGGCATTGGTCGACCCGCCCACGGCGGCATTGGCGAGGATGGCATTTTCAAAGGCCGCGCGGGTCATGATGGCCGAGGGGCGCAGGTCTTCTTCCACCATCTCGACGATTCGGCGGCCTGTCAGATGGGCCAGCGCCATGCGGCGGCTGTCGACGGCGGGAAGGGCGGCGTTGGTCGGCAGGCTCATCCCCATAGCCTCGACAAGGCTCGCCATGGTGCTGGCGGTGCCCATGGTCATGCAGACACCCTTAGAACGGCTCATCCCGGATTCGGCGGCCATGAAGTCCTTCAGCGTCATCTCGCCCGCGCGCACCGCTTCGGAGAACTTCCACACGTCGGTGCCAGAACCGATATCCTTGCCCTGCCACTTGCCGTTCAACATCGGGCCGGAAGAGACGACGATGGACGGCAGATCGACCGAGGCCGCGCCCATCAACTGCCCAGGCGTGGTCTTGTCGCAGCCGCCCAGAAGCACAACGCCATCCATGCCATAGGCGCGGATCGACTCTTCCACATCCAT
Source organism: Paracoccaceae bacterium (assembly GCA_947476475.1). Classification (GTDB taxonomy): domain Bacteria; phylum Pseudomonadota; class Alphaproteobacteria; order Rhodobacterales; family Rhodobacteraceae; genus TMP-24. The sequence continues at coordinate 11,764 of CANJQT010000017.1, forward strand.
CGCCAGAAGGTTGCGGAAGAGCATCGCCGTGGGCTTCATCTGGGTTTCGCCCAAGGACATGACCGGGAATTCCACCGGAAAGCCGCCCGCCTCCCAGACGCCGCGCTTCACGCCTTCGGCCAGTTCGCGCAGGCCGGAATTGCAGGGGGTCAGTTCCGACCAGGTATTGCAGATGCCGATGACCGGACGGCCGTCAAAGACATGGTCGGGAAAACCCTGGTTCTTCATCCACGAGCGGTGGATGAAGCCGTCCTTATCGAGCTTGCCATACCAGGCGCGGTTGCGGCGATTCTTGTTGGGGTCATTGGTCATTTCAAGCGGCCTTCTTTCCGGTGATCCAGTCCGGCAACCAATCGCCATGGGCGACGATCAGATCATCGACCAACGCCCGGATCTGGCGCAGGTCAAGTTCTGCCGCCGTATGGGGGTCAAGCATGGCGGCGTGATAGATATGGTCGCGGTTTTCTTCCAGCAGCGCTTGAACCGTCAGTTCCTGCACGTTCACGTTGGTGCGCATCAGGGCAATCAGTTGCGGAGGGATGTCGTTTACCGTTGTTGGCTGAAGGCCGTTGGCATCGACCAGAACCGGCACTTCAACAGCAGACCCCTGCGGCAGCTGCGGAATGTAACTGCGGTTCGGAATGTTGCCGTAAATCACCGATGGCGTGCCGGTTACGACAGAATTCATGATGATGGCTGCATATTCGTTGGATCGCCGGACCTCGATCTTTTCGGCCTTGGCATAGCCTTCGGCCTGTGCGGCCCAGGCGGCGATCTGTTCTTCGCAGCGGATCGGATATTCGTCCAGGGGAATGCCGAAATCGCGGATCAGATCGGGGCGGTCAGACTTTATGAACCACGGGACATATTCAGCGAAATGTTCGCTGCTTTCGGTAACGAAGTGGCCCATATGGGTCATCACCTCGTAGCGCACCTTGTTCGGGCAGCGGGCGTTCCAGTGGCTGGGTTTGGGGATGCGACCCGCAAGGTAGCCCGCGCGCAGGGCAGGGTAAAGGTCGCGCCACGACCCATCGGCCTGACGCGCTTCGAAGTTCAGGTAAAAGGCCATGTGGTTGATGCCCGCCGCGCGATAGCGGATGTCGTCCAGCGGAATCTCCAGATCGTGGGCCAGTTCATAGGCGGTTCCCTGCACCGAATGGCAAAGGCCGACCTGCTTCACGTCGGGATGGCGGGCCCCCAAGGCCCAGGTGTTGATGGCCATCGGGTTAACGTATTGCAGCATGATCGCGTTGGGGCAGACCGCGCGCATGTCTTCGGCCAGCTTCCACAGATGCGGGACCGTGCGCAGCCCGCGCATGATGCCACCGATGCCCAGCGTATCGGCGATCGTCTGGCGCAGGCCGAACTTCTTGGGCACTTCGAAATCGGTGACGGTGCAGGGCTTGTAGCCCCCGATCTGGAAGGCGACGATGACGAAATCGGCCCCCTCGATGGCGCGGCGCTGGTCGGTGTGGGTTTCGACCTTGGCGGGAACCCCCAGCGACGCGATCAGCTTTCGCACCACCAACTCGCTTTCGGCAAGCCGTTTCTGGTCGATGTCCATCAGCGAGAGGGTGGAGCCCTCGAGCGCCGGCATTTGCAGCGCATCGCCAATCAGGTTCTTCATGAAGACGGTCGAACCCGCCCCGATAAAGGCAATCTTCGTCACTTGACGGCTCCGAGAGTGAGGCCCGCGATGAAGTGCTTTTGCATGGCAAAGAACATCAGCACGGGAGGAAGGGCGGCCAGCAGCGAGCCTGCGGAGACAAGCTGCCACTGCGCGATCCACTGGCCGTTCAGCGAAGAAAGGCCCGCAGTGATCGGCTGGGTTTCGGCGCTGGTGGTAAGCACCGTGGCCCAGAAGAAATCGTTCCAGATGAAGGTGAAGATCAGGACGGACAGCGCGGCGATGGCGGGGCGCATCAAAGGCATGACGACATGCCAAAAGATGCGCCATTCCGCGACGCCTTCGACGCGGGCAGCCTCGATCAGTTCGAACGGCAGCGACTTGATGAAGTTGCGCATGAAAAGCGTGCAGAACCCGGTCTGAAAGGCGATGTGGAACAGCGCGAGCCCATACCAGGTGTTGTACATGCCCAATTGCAGGGTCAGGTCACGGACCGGCACCATCAGGATCTGAAAGGGAACGAAGTTCCCGGCGACGAACAGGAAGAACACCAGAAGGTTCGATCGGAACCGGTAGATCGCCAGCGCAAAGCCCGTCATGCAAGACAGGGCGACTGCGCCGATCACCGTGGGAATCGTGACCCAAAGGGAATTGACCATGTAGCGGGGGATCGCGCTTTCGGTGGCAAGCTGCCAGTAATTTTCAAAGGCGATGTGGCTGGGCAGCCCGAAGTAGTTGCCCTGCGCAAGGTCGGATGCCGGGCGCAGCGAGGTGACGGCCACCCCGATCAACGGCAGAAGCCAGAGGAAAAGCGCAACTGGCAAGGCGGTCTTGTAAAGCCTTTGGGTGGTGGGTGAGGTTTGTTCGATCGGGCGTGGGAACATCTTACCGCTCCGACTCGTCGCGCCACATCTTCCAGATGAAGCCCGAGATGAAGATCATCATGATCGCAAAGAGGACCACGGCGATTGCCGCGCCATAACCCATCCGGTAGCCGTATTCGCTGAGTGCTTGTTCGTACATGAAGAACGACAGCACGCGGGACGACCCGTAGGGCCCGCCGTCGGTCATGATCGAGACAAGGTCAAAAGAGCGCAGCGCGCCGATGACGGTGACGACGACGGCGATGAAGGTGGCGGGGCGCAGTTGCGGCAGGATCACATACCAAAGCATTTTCCAGCCCTTTGCGCCGTCCAGCCGCGCCGCTTCGACCTGATCGGGGGCGACGTTGTTGAGACCTGTGAGATAGAGGATCATCACATAGGCGATCTGCGGCCAGAGGCCTGCGGCGATGATGCCGTAGGTGACAAAGCGTTCGTCCGCCAGAACCGCGACGCCGGTTCCCGTGGACCATTCGATCAGCTTGTAGAAAAGACCGAAGTCGGGGGCGTAGAACCAGGAAAACATCAGGCCGACCACGACCTGACTGATGACGAAGGGGAAGAAGAACAAGGATTTATAGACCCGCATCCCCCAGACCGTCTGGTTCAGGAAAATCGCGATGAGCAAGCCAAGAGGCACGGCCAGCATGTAGAGGACCAGCCAGATGACGTTGTTTTTCAGCGAAGTGTAGAAACTGTCGTCATCCACCAATTCGACATAGTTGGCGGTGCCAATCCATGTGGCCTTTCCAAGGCCGTCCCAGTCATAGAACGAGATCCACAGCGACTGAAAAATCGGGATGATCACGTAAAGCGCGAACATGAGCGCGCCGGGGGCCAGAAATAGCCAGGGCGCAAGGCGGCGCTGGTTTGCTTTCCAGAAAGCAGACATCGGGTCCCTCGGGATGGAAAGGTCGGGGGCAATGCCCCCGACAAGGTGTTGTCCCGGCCGACATCGCCGCCCGGGACGGAAGGCTTACTGATAGACCTTCTGGCGGGTCTTCTCCAGCCGCTCGAGGATGGCGTCCAGATTTTCGGGCTTCACGAGGAATTCCTGGAAGCCTTCCATGCCGGCCTTGGCCATTTCGGCGGGCGCGTCACGGTCGAAGAACTGAGCCAGCGCATAGGCCGACGAAAGCGAGGCGAAACCAGCCGAGATGAACGGGTCATCGGCAGCCACGGTCGAGTTCTTGTTCGTGGGCAGCTGACCGAGGGCGGTGTTCAGCTTGGTCTGGGCATCAGCGGTTGCAACGAACGCCAGGAACTTCTTGGCGTCGTCAACGTTCTGGGCGCCGGCCGGGATGTGGATCGTGTCGGTCGGAGCCTCTTCGGCGCGGGGCAGTCCGGGGGTGATTTCCGGGAAAACCATGAAGCCGAGGTTGTCATTGGTCATGCCGCCTTCCTTGAGGACGCCGACCACAAAGTTGCCCATAACATAGTTGGCGGCCTTGCCCTGCACCAGAAGGGCTGCAGCATCCTGCCAGTCGATGGCGGCGTGGTTGGCACTGGTGTAGGGCTGAATCTTGGCCCACTGGGCAAAGACATCCTTCACCTTCTGATCCGTCCAGGCGATTTTCCCGGCGGTCAGGTCCATGTGCCATTCATAGCCGTTGGTGCGCAGTGACAGATAGTCGAAGATGCCGGCTCCGGGCCACAGGGCCTTGGTCCCGGTGGTCACGCAATCGATGCCCGCAGCCTTGAACTTTTCGCAGTTGGCGACGAATTCATCCCATGTTTTCGGCTCTTCCGCGCCGGCGGCCTTGTAGGCGTCGCGGTTGAAGTAGATGCCCCACTGATAGTAGGTATAGGGTACGCCCCACTTCTTGCCGTCGATGGTCATCGAGGCGGCGGCCGAGCCGAGCGCGTCATTCAGGCCATTGGCTTCCCATACATCGGTCACTTCAATGAACTGGCCCGAGGTCACGAAGGGCGCCATCCGGTTTCCGGCGTACCAGTTCGCCAGATCAGGGCTGTCAGCGGTCAGGAAGTTGCGGATCGCGGTTTTGTAGCCTTCGTGGTCGAAGTTGGTCATCTGGACATCGATATCGGGGTTTGCGGCCTCGAAATCGGCAATCAGGGCTTCCATCGCCGCAAGTGGGATGGGGTCGAAGTCTGCATTGTATTTCACGACGCGCTGTTCGGCGTAAGCCGAACCCGTCATCAGAAGCGCCGCCATGACGGCCAACGCCCTGTGCTTCATCTGGACCATCTTTTCCTCCCGTTGGTTCCATTATTTGAAACATAGTCTTGAATATTGAAAACTATGCGCTGTAGAGTTACAGGTGTCAACTGGTGGGGGGATGATGGCACAGGAATCCGGATCAGACGGGACGGTCGGCAAGGCGCTTGATGTTCTGGAGGCGGTGTCCGACTTTGGCCGACCGGTTCGCTTTACCGACCTACTTGCCCAAGTCGATTATCCGAAGGCCACGCTTTATCGGTTTTTGCAGACGCTGACCAACCAGGGGATGCTGTCTTATGACGAGGAGCGCGGCACCTATGCACTGGGTCTGCGGTTGGTCCGCCTTGCCCACGCGGCATGGGCCACATCGTCGCTTGCGCCGATCGCGCGACCCTATCTTGATGCGTTATCGGAGGAAACCGGCGAGACCATCCACCTGGCGCAGTTGGATCATGGGCAGGTCCTTTATGTGGACAAACGCAACGCTGCCAAGCCTGTCGCGATGTTTTCAAGCGCCGGCAAGGTCGGCCCGGCCTATTGCACTGGCGTTGGCAAGGCGATGATGGCGTTCCTTGACGAGGCGGAGCTGAATGCTGTGCTGACCCGGCAGAGCTTTCACGCCTTTACGCCCGAAACACTTGATACGCCGAAGAAGCTGTTGGCAGAGCTGAAGGCCATTCGCGCCCGTGGCTATGCCTTTGACCGCCAGGAGCACGAGCCCGGCATCATCTGCTGTGCTGCACCGATTCTGGCACGGTCGGGGCGGGTGATCGGCGGGCTATCGGTCACTTCGACAACAGCACGCACGACGTTGGAGGCGCTAGAGGCGCAGTCAGGTCGAATCATGGAAATTGCGGGGCGCATCGCGGCGGTGGCCGAAGATTGGCGGTTCCCAGAACAGGACAAAGGGAGAGACTGAGATGGCGGGGGTTACACTTGGCAATGTCACCAAGCAATTCGGCGATGTGAAGGTGATCCATGGGGTCGATCTGACCATCGAGGAAGGCGAGTTTTGCGTTTTTGTCGGGCCTTCAGGCTGCGGAAAGTCCACGCTTCTTCGCATGATCGCAGGCCTTGAGGAGACGTCATCCGGGGCGATCAGGATTGGCGCGCGGGATGTGACGAAGGTCGATCCGTCAGAACGCGGTGTGGCCATGGTGTTTCAGACCTATGCGCTTTACCCGCATATGACGGTGGCAGAGAACATGGGGTTCGGGCTCAAGATGACCGGCCACCCCAAGGCCGAGGTCGAGCAGAAAGTCGCGGAAGCAGCGCGGATCCTGAAGCTCGAACCCTTGATGGCGCGCAAACCCAAGGCGCTTTCGGGCGGTCAGCGGCAGCGCGTCGCCATTGGCCGTGCCATCGTGCGGGGGCCAGAGGTCTTTCTATTCGATGAACCGCTTTCCAATCTTGATGCTGAACTGCGCGTAGAGATGCGCGTGGAAATCGCCCGCCTGCACCGCGAGATCGGTGCGACGATGATCTACGTTACCCATGACCAGGTTGAAGCCATGACGCTTGCCGACAAGATTGTCGTGCTGCGCGCGGGGCGCATCGAACAGGTCGGCGCACCCCTTGAGCTGTACCGAAACCCCGACAATCGCTTTGTCGCGGGGTTCATCGGCAGTCCGGCGATGAACTTTGTTGCCGGCGAAGTGGTGGCACCGGGCTTGATTGCCGCAAAAGGGCTTGGGGCTGATGTTGCCCAAAATGTGGCCTTGCCCGCCACGGGCAGCGCCGTGGTTGCGGGTCTACGCCCGCAGGCCCTGCAACTTGTCGCCGGGTCCAGTCACACGGTTGATGTGGTAGAGGCGCTGGGTGGGGTAACCTATGTTCACCTCACGGCAGCCACCGGTGAAAAGCTGGTGGTCGAGGCGAAGGGCGACGTTCTGCCTGTCATGGGGTCCGTCACCGGCATAGCCTTCGATCCTGCCGATGTGCAGGTCTTTGCCGCCGATGCTGGCGGATCACGATTGCGGTAAAGCCGCGACCGAAATCTGGCGATGGTGCCGGTGCCGGACCTGGGAAGGCGGCAGGCGCGGTGGGTCTGAAGGCGCCTGCGATGCAGGGGATGACATGCGGCGGGGTGGTGCCAAAAGCCGCCATCGACGCTTCGCGCATTGCCGCCGGTCACTTCCTTGTTTAAGTCTGGGGGCCTTCGGGAGGAAGCCATCATGCCGTTCACCATCGCCACCTGGAACATCAATTCGGTCCGCCTGCGCGAACCGATCGTGGCGCGGCTGATGAGCGAGGAGGCGCCGGACATCCTGTGCCTGCAGGAGTGCAAATGCCTGACCGAGCAGATCCCAGTCGAGACGTTCGAGGCGCTGGGGTATCGCTACCGGGTGGCGCGCGGGCAGAAAAGCTATAACGGTGTCGCGATCCTGTCCAAGCTGCCGATGATGGATGCGGGCGGGCATGATTTCGCAGCACTGGGTCATGCGCGCCATGTGGCGGGGCGGCTGGAAAATGGCGTGACGGTGCATAATTTCTATGTGCCGGCCGGGGGCGATATTCCCGACCGGGAGGAGAACGAGAAATTCGGCCAAAAGCTCGATTTTCTAAGCGAGATGCGGGACCATTTCCGTTGGGAGACGCCTGACCGGTCGATCATGGTCGGGGATCTGAACATCGCCCCGCGCGAGGATGATGTGTGGAACCACAAGGCGCTGCTGAAGATCGTCAGCCATACGCCCATCGAGATCGAGCATCTGTCGGCCGCGCAGGAGGCCGGGAAATGGGTGGATATCACCCGGCAGGATATTCCCGAGGGAAATCTTTACAGCTGGTGGTCCTACCGGGCAGCCGACTGGAACGGGGCCGACAAGGGCCGCAGGCTGGACCATATCTGGGCGACACCGGATATTTCATCGGCCGCGCACGGCAGCCGCATTCTGCGCGACGCGCGCGGTTGGGAACAGCCCTCGGATCATGTGCCGGTGTTGGCGACATTCGATCTGTAGGCGGGGTGCAGCCGGGGGAAGCGGATGCCTCCGGCAGGGATATTTGGACCACAATCAATGGGGGGAACCGGCTTGCGGCCCCCTTGGCGTTTGACCGATCAGCCCTCATATAGGGGCAAGCAACAGATGGGGGCGGGAATGCTCGAGTTTGGGAAAAAGCAGGCGGCGGCGCCCGCGGATCTGATCCGCGACGTGAGCGAAGCCACCTTCATGGCGGACGTGATCGAGGCCAGCCGCGAAGTGCCGGTGATCGTCGATTTCTGGGCGCCGTGGTGCGGCCCGTGCAAAACCCTGGGGCCGGCGCTGGAAGCGGCGGTGACTGCGGCCAAGGGCAAGGTGCGCATGGCCAAGGTCAATGTCGACGAGAACCAGATGATTTCGGGTCAGCTGCGCATTCAGTCGATCCCCACCGTCTATGCCTTTTGGCAGGGAAAGCCGGTCGACGGGTTTCAAGGCGCGATTCCGGGGTCCGAGATCAAGGCCTTTGTCGAAAAACTGGCCGGGCTGGCCGGGGACGGCGGGCTGGGCGAGGCGATCGAGGCCGCCGAGCAGATGCTGGGTGAAGGGGCTGCGGTTGATGCCGCCGAAACCTTTGCCGCGATCCTTGGCGAAGAGCCCGAGAATGCGAAGGCCTATGGCGGACTGGTGCGCGCCCACATCGCGCTTGGCAATCTGGATCAGGCAGAGGCGTTTCTGACCGCCGCCCCCGCGAAGATCGCCGGAACGGCGGAAATCGACGCCGCGCGTGCGCAGTTGGAACTTGCCCGACAAGCCGCAAAGGCGGGGCCGGTGGCCGAGCTGCTGAATCAGGTTCTTGCCCATCCCGACGACCATCAGGCCCGTTTCGATCTTGCGTTGGCGCTGCATGCGGAAGGCAAGGTTGAAGGCGCGGTCGAGGAACTTCTTGAACTGTTCCGACGCGACCGAGAGTGGGACGGGGGGGCCGCCAAGGCGCAGTTGTTCACCATTTTCGAGGCGCTGAAGCCCACTGATCCGATCGTGCTGAAGGGTCGGCGGAAACTGTCTTCCATGATCTTCGTCTGACCGTCATGTCACCTGCCGACTTGCCCGAGGTCCTTGCGCTGTTTCCCCTGCCGGGGGCCTTGCTGCTGCCGCGCGGGCGGCTGCCCCTGCATCTGTTCGAGCCACGTTATCTGGCATTGCTGGATGATGTCTTGAAAAGCCGCGAAAGGTTGATCGGCGTTATCCAGCAGCGCCCGGCACCGGAAGGCCAGCGGCGGCTGGCGGCAATCGGCTGTGCGGGCCGGGTGACCAGTTTCACCGAAACCGACGACGGGCGTTACATGATTGCGCTGACCGGGATCAGTCGTTTCCGGCTGGTGCGCGAGGTGGGCGGCTTTACCCCCTATATCCGCGCGGAAGTGAAGTGGGACGAGTTTGTCCGCGACATGGGGAATGCCGAACAGGATGATCTGTTGGACCGCGAACGGTTTCTGGAGACATTGCGCCGCTTCTTTGCCGCGCGCAATCTGGCGACCGATTGGGACGGCCTGGAGGAAGCGCCGGACGAGGCGCTGATCAATTCGTTGTCGATGCTTTGCCCGTTCGAACCCGAGGATCGGCAAGCACTTCTGGAGGCGCCGACGCTGGCCAGCCGCCGCGAAACGCTTCAGGTCTTGATGGAATTCGCCCTTCGGGGCGACGGTGAGGGGCAGTTGCAATGACCGACAAGGTGGAGTTCGACCGGCGGATGCTGGAGGCTTTGGTCTGTCCGCTGACCCAGGGCACCTTGCGCTATGATGCCGAACGGCAGGAACTGGTCTCACCCCAGGCGCGGCTGGCGTTCCCAATCCGCGAAGGAATACCGATCATGCTGGAAAGCGAAGCGCGGGTTTTGGCCTAAGAGGTTGGGGCGCATGAGGGTGGATTACCCACAGCATCCGTGAGCGCCAAACCTTAAAAATCCGGTTAACGGAAAAAATTAAACAATTGAATTTAAATGAAATAACATTTTGTCCGAGTTCGGACAAATCTTTTACAGTGGCTGCCCGGCAAGAAGTTTCGCCGTTTGGCCGGTCAGGCCCGCCGCCTCGCGCATGAAGGCGCGGCGCAGGGGCGCAATGCGGTTGACAAGGCCAAGGCCCGCATCGCGGGCGGCGCGCAGCGCGGGGTTATCGTTCGAGAAAAGCCAGTTCACCCCATCCATGCCAAGGGCCAGACGAGTGGAATCGAAGCGCCGCCAGCTTTGATAGCGGTCCAGAACCTCGGGCGCGCCGATATCTTCGCCCCGGCGGCGGGCGGCGACCAGCACCTCGGCCAGCGCCGCGACATCGCGCAGGCCAAGGTTCAGCCCCTGCCCGGCAATTGGGTGAACGCCGTGGGCGGCGTCGCCAACCAAAGCAAGGCGCGGGGCAATGTAGCTGTCGGCCAGAGTCAGGGTCAGCGGGTAGCTGAAGCGGGGGCCGGCAAGCGCGATCTCGCCAAGAAAATCGCCGAAGCGGGGGCGCAGCATCTCAAGGAAGGTTGCGTCGTCAAGGGCGGCAATGGTGCGGGCGTTTTCGTCTGTCTCGCTCCAGACAATCGAGCAACGGTTGCCCTTGAGCGGCAGGATCGCCAGCGGGCCGGTGGGCATGAAGAACTGATGGGCGATGCCCTGATGCGGGCGGGCGTGGTTCAACGCACAGACAAGTGCGGTCTGGCCATAAGCATGGCCGCTGCGGCGGATTCCGGCACGGGCGGCGGTAGGCGAGGCGCGGCCATCGCAGGCGACCAGAAGGCGTGCGGTCAGTCGGCGGCCATCAGACAGGGTGACGCTGGCGCCTTGCGGGCCGGGTTGGTGATCTGTGACCGTAGTGGCGGGGATGTGGGTAAGGCCGGGGGTGGTTTGCATGGCGGCAAGGAAGGCCGCGTAAAGGTGACGGTCTTCGACCATGAAGCCGACCGGGCCTTCCTCGATCTCGGCGCTGTCGAAGGTGAGGGTCAGGCGCGAAGGGCCTTCACCCGCCCGCCCGTCGCTTGCGGTGATCTTCAGCATTGGCTGGCTGTGGGGTTCAACCTGTGGCCAGATGCCGATGGCAGACAAGAGCCGCTTCGAGGCGATCGCCAGCGCATAGGCGCGTCCGTCAAAGCCGGTATCGGCGCGCGCGCGCGCGGGTTGCGCATCGATGACGGCGACGGTCAGTCCGGCGCGGGCAAGGGCAAGGCCAAGGGCGGGGCCGTTCAGCCCGCCGCCGACAATGATGATATCATGATCGCAGTTCATGCCCCCTTATCGCGCGTGAGGGGCGGGATTGTCCATGCGCCGCCTTGCCGCTACCCTTTAGTGAAACAGGAGATAATCATGACCTATTGGCGCGGGATGAGTGCGGCGGAGCTTGGGCGAGCAATCGGGCGCGGCGATCTTAGCCCGCTGTGGCTGGCCGAGGATTATCTGACGGCGATCCGTGCCCATCCGGCGGCGGGGCGCATCTTTGCGCGCCTAACCGAAAGCCGTGCGCTTGCCGAGGCCGACGCGGCGGAAAGGCGGGCGAAAGCGGGTCAGCGCTTGTCACTTCTGGATGGGGTACCTGTCAGCTGGAAAGACCTGTTCGATACGGCGGGTGTGGCGACCGAGGCGGGATCGCGGCTGCTGGAAGGCCGGGTGCCTTTGGCGGATGCCGTGGTGTTGCGCAATGCGACGGCGGCGGGGCTGGTCTGTCTGGGCAAGACCCATATGACCGAACTGGCGTTTTCAGGGCTGGGCCTGAACCCGATGACCGCGACGCCGCCCAACGTCAACGATTCAGCGTTGGCGCCGGGTGGGTCATCGTCGGGGGCGGCGGCATCGGTGGCCTTCGGGCTTGCGGCGGCGGCAGCCGGATCAGACACCGGCGGATCGGTGCGGATTCCGGCGGCCTGGAATGACCTTGTGGGGCTGAAGACCACGCATGGCCGCCTGCCGATGGGGGGTACGGTGCCGCTGGTCGAGCGGTTCGACACCGTAGGCCCGTTGACCCGCACGGTCGAGGATGCCGCCCTGATGCTGGCCGCGTTCGAAGGCGGCAAGCCTGCCGATCTGCGGGGCGCGAGTCTTAAGGGCGCGCGACTGTTGGTGATGGAGACGGTAGCGTTGGACCAATGCCGTGAAGGGCCGCTTGCGGCGTTCGAAGGCGCGCTGGCGCGCCTGGCCGAGGCGGGTGCACAGGTTGAGCGTGGCAGCTTTGCTCATTTGACCGAAGCTATGGGACTTTCGGGGGTGTTGTTCACCACCGAGGCCTATGGGATCTGGCGCGGGGCAATCGAGGCTGAGCCTGACAAGATGTATGGCCCGGTGCGTGAACGGTTCCGGCTGGGCGGCCAGTATTCGGGAATGGATTTCGTCGCCGCCTGGCGCCGCCTGCGGGCGATCAGATCCGCCTGGGCGGAGCGTGTTGCGGGCTATGACGCGGTTCTGGTGCCGACTGCGGCAATCCTGCCGCCCGATGCGCAGCGGCTGGAGACGGACCCGGACTATTTCGCCGCTGAAAACCTGCTCGCTTTGCGCAACACGCGGATCGGCAATCTGATGGGCTTGTGCGCGCTGACCTTACCGACGGGCGTGCCATCCGCTGGGATATCGCTGATGGGCCAGCCGATGGGCGAGGAGCGGCTTTTGCGGTTGGGAGCGGCGGCCGAGGTGGCGCTGAAGGCCTGAGAAGAAATCCCCCGCTTGCGCGGGGGACATGGCAGATCCGATACCTTATGCTGGCCGGATGGGCTGGCCCGGCACGTTCAGGCGTGGCGGCTGCGGTGGCCGATGTTGTAGTAATTGCCGGTGCGGGTGGCGAGGTAGGGATCAAGCGGGATATCTTCCTGCTTGAGGAAGCCCTGCTTCGGCAGTTTGCCGTCACGCACCATTTCGATCACCGCGACGACCGACGCCGAGGTGGTCCAGGCGATGGCGGTGCGGTGCTTGCCACCGATTTCGATAGGGTAGTAGGCGCGCACGAATTCGCGGCGGCGCAACTGGCCGTTTTGCCAGCCTTCGGCGGCGACATGGACATAGACCACATCTTCGTCCACCGGCGGTTTGGCGTTGGTCAGGATCCGGCCCGCTTCGGCGCGGTTTTCGCGCATCAGAAGTTCATGGAAGAAGAAATTCATCAGCTTTACATGGCCGGGATAGCGCATCGTCTTGTAATCAAGGTTTTCGATCTTGTCGGCATAGGTTTCGCACATGGTGCCAAGGCCGCCCGAGGTGGTGAAGGCTTCAAGCTGCATGCCGTCGATGTAGATTGTCTCGGTCCATTCCATTGCGGAAACGGTTTTCAGGACGCCTTCCTCGATCACTTCGCAGTCGTTGAGGTATTCGTTGACGACGCCTTCGGGCGACCAGTTGAAGGCATAACCCAAAAGGCCGGTGGGGTTCTGGGGAAGGGCGCCGACGCGCAGGCGGATTGAGCGGACCTTGTCGAACTGGTCGGCCAGATGCGCCCCGACGATGCCGACGAAGCCGGGGGCAAGGCCGCATTGCGGGGCCATCAGGCCTTTGGATGTCTTGGCCAGTTCGCGGATATGTTTGGTGGTGGGCACGTCTTCGGTAAGATCGAAGTAGTGCAGGCCGAGAGCATGGGCGGCGGTCGAGACGCCCTTGTTCAGGTGATAGGGCAGGCAGGAAAGAACTGCTTCCTGGCCCTTCAGCACGTCTTCTAGACCTGCCACATTCAGCAGATCGGCGACCTTGGTGGCAAAGGGAGCGGATACTGCGCGGGAATCGATGCCTGTTACCTCGAATCCGGATTCTGCTAGAAGCTCTGCGGCCAGATGGCCGACTTTGCCAAGGCCGAGCACGGCCACTTTCCTGAATGACATGTCTTTTCCTTTCGATCGCCTGCGGCCCGACGGGCGCAGCGCGGCCGGAGCCGCGTTCGGGCGTAATCTGGCCCGAAGCGCTGGCGATTCCTTTGGTTATTTCCGCCATTTTTGAAGGAAAGGCGTAAATTATGACTGCTTTTTCGTCATAATGACCTGCGCGGTCAGGCAAGATTTATGGATCATCGTCCCGTCTGCGCCAAGGGTCCGTGCGGGGGAGGCGCTGCCTCCCCCGCGCCCCCTCCGGGATATTTGGACCACAACGAAGGGGAGGTGTGATCCGGTTCCAAGTGATCAGAAGTCGAACTGGACGCCTTGGGCGAGCGGCAGTTTCGCCGAGTAGTTCACGGTGTTGGTCTGGCGGCGCATATAGCCTTTCCAGGCGTCAGAGCCGCTTTCGCGGCCACCGCCGGTTTCCTTTTCGCCGCCGAAGGCACCGCCGATTTCAGCGCCCGAGGGGCCGATGTTGACGTTGGCGATGCCGCAGTCGGAGCCCGAGGCCGAGAGGAAGGTTCCGGCTTCGCGCATGTCGAGCGTGAAGATGCAAGAGGAGAGGCCCTGCGGCACGTCATTCTGCAGCGCGATGGCCTGATCGAGCGTGTCGTAGCCGAGAACATAAAGGATGGGGGCGAAGGTTTCGGTGCAGACCGCGGCAGACTGGCCGGGCATTTCGACGATGGCAGGGCTTACATAGGCGCCGCCGTCGGGCACGCCTGCGGTCACGACCTGACCACCATGAACCTTGCCGCCTTCCGAGCGGGCCTGATCCAGCATCGCAAGCATACGGTCGCGCGTTGCGTGATCAATCAGCGGCCCGATCAGTTTGCCAGCAACACGGGGATCGCCAATGGGCAGGCTGGCGTAGGCCTTGGTCAACTTGGCCACCAGATCGTCCTTGATCGAATTGTGAGCGATGAGGCGGCGCAGCGTGGTGCAGCGCTGGCCGGCGGTTCCGACGGCGGAAAAGACAATGGCGCGCACGGCCATGTCCATGTCGGCGGATGGCGCCACGATCATCGCGTTATTGCCGCCAAGTTCGAGAATCGAGCGGCCCCAGCGCGATGCGACCTTTGGGCCGACGATGGAGCCCATGCGGGTCGAGCCGGTGGCCGAGACAATAGGGACGTCCTTGGCGTTCACCAGTGCTTCGCCGATGGCGGGGCCGCCGATGACCAGTTGCACAAGGCCTTCGGGCGCATCGGTGCCGAAGCGCTTTAGCGCGCGTTCCATGATCTTCATCGAAGCCATGGCGGTGAGCGGGGTCTTTTCCGAGGGTTTCCAGATCACCGGATCGCCGCAGACAAGGGCAAGGGCGGTGTTCCAGGACCAGACCGCAACCGGGAAATTGAAGGCCGAGATTACGGCGCATGGGCCCATCGGGTGCCAGGTTTCCATCATCCGGTGACCGGGGCGTTCGGAGGCGATCGTCAGGCCGTAGATCTGGCGCGAGAGGCCGACGGCGAAATCGCAGATGTCGATCATCTCCTGAACTTCGCCGAGGCCTTCGGACGTGATCTTGCCCACTTCAAGGGTCACCAGGGCGCCGAGTTCGGCCTTGGCAGCGCGCAGCTCCTCGCCCAGAAGGCGGACAAGTTCGCCGCGCCGGGGGGCGGGCAGGTCGCGCCATTCCTTGAAAGCGGCTTGCGACCGGGCAATGATTTTTCCCATGTCGGCAGGGTTGGTTTCGTGCACATGGGCGATCACCGCCCCGTCGATGGGCGAGCGGACGGCAAGCGTGCCGCCAGTAAGTTCGGACGTGCTCAGGCCGGCGGCCTGAAGGATTTGATCGTGGGTCATGGAAACCTCCTCAGATGACGGTAGCGCGCTGGTCGCTCATGCCCATCGAGGCAAGAAGCGGCGCGGATTGCTGGATCGACTGGAAATCGGTCTTGGACTGCATGTTACGCCAGTTCGCCAGAATGAGCGACTGGGCAACCGCGCCCCCGAGCGTGGTGCCGGGGCCGGTGATGATGAACATATCGGGGGCGAATTCGCGGGCGGCGATGCGAATGGCCTTGGTCAGATCATAGGGTTCGGTCACCTGATGGCCCAAGGTGTAGTCCCACAGTGCATGCCTGTCGGTGGCACCCGGCCACCAGATGCTGCCGCGCCCGTCGATCATCGGGATGGTTGGCTGGCCGAATAGGGTTGCGGGCAGGCGGGCGCGGCCTTCGGCGGCGACCGGGGCCTGAAGTGCGGAATGGAAGGCGGCATGGTTCTGCAGGCGCATCGGAAACCGACCCTGAATCGGGGGAACAGAGGCTTCGAAGGCCTTCAGTCCTTCCTCATTCCCGGCCAGAACCAGCATGCCGCCAAGGTCGATGGACAATGACAGCTGATGACCGGGGCGGCGGGCGATGTCTGCCATTAGTGCCAGAAGTCCGGCCTTCTGCGCCGGGTCATTCCGCCAGTCCTCGGCGACGAACGGGTAAAGCACCTGACCGCCGATCAGGCTTTGCTGCATGAGCGTGCCCATGGTGTTCACTACCTCGAACCCGCCCTCGGCAGTCAGCGCGCCGCCGCAGGCAAGCGTCGAATACCAGCCCATGGAATTGCCGGTCACTGCCACCACGTCGACCCTATCCCGGCTGATGGCGCGGAAATCGCCCAGCGTGCAGGCATAGATCAGGCCGCTGGCATTGTCGCCACGGGTATGTTTGGCAACCGAATATGCAGGCGCCCCATCGAGGGCGCTGAGCGTTTCCTGACCCAAGGAGGTCCGGGTGGCGTCAAAGGCGGCCAAAAGCGCCTTGTCGGCGAAGTTCTGGCCCAAATGGCCCAGTTCGGTCTTGGTATAGGTGCCACGACCGGGGCAGATGACAACGGCGGTTTTCCGGGTCATTCTTTTGCCTCCAAAAGCGCTTTTGCGGCGGAATAGACACTTTCCGCCGATGGCATGGTGGCCGCATAGGCGGGGCCGGTGGCGATGAAACTGTCTTCGGCGGTGAGGCGAGCATGGGGAACCGCAGTGCGTTCGGTGAACAGCGCCATCAGGGCCTCGGCCACGCCCCCCGAGCGACGGGTTTCATCGACGATCAGGATCTTTTTGCAACCCGCTACCGCCTGTACCAGCGCCTCTTCCGGCAGGGGTGACAGCCAGCGCATGTCGATGACGCGGGCCTTGACCCCATCAGCCGCCAGCCGCACTTCGGCTTGGCGCGACAGATAGGTGCCATTGCCGAAGGTGACGATGGCCAGATCGGTGCCGGTGCCATGCACCCCCACCTCGCCCAAGGCGATCACTTCTGACGGGCCGGGATAGCGGCACATCCAGCCGCCGTCCTTGTCGGCGTGAAGGTCGCGCATCGGGTAAAGCGCGATTGGTTCAAGGAACACCACCACGCGCTGTTCTTCACGCGCCAGCCGCACGCATTCGCGCAACATCCTTGCAGCATCGGCGCCGTTCGAGGGGCAGGCCAGAATTACACCGGGAATATCGCGAATAACCGCCACCGAATTGTCATTGTGGAAATGACCGCCAAAGCCCTTCTGATAGCCCAGGCCGGCAATGCGCAACACCATCGGATTGGTATATTGGCCGTTCGAGAAGAACGAAAGCGTCGAAGCCTCGCCCCGGATCTGATCTTCGGCATTGTGCAGATAGGCAAGGAACTGGATTTCCGGCATCGGGATGAAGCCGTTCTGGGCCATGCCGATGGCAAGGCCGAGGATCGACTGTTCATCCAGAAGCGTGTCGATCATCCGGTCAGGGCCGAACCGGGCGCGCAGCTTCTGCGTTACGCCGTATACGCCACCTTTGCGACCGACATCCTCGCCCATCATCACCACTTCGGGGTGGGTCAGCATCAGATCGGTCAGCGCCCAGTTGATGATCCGCGACATGATCTGCGGTTCATCCATCTGCTTCATGTCGCCGCCGAAGGCCGCCGCGCGCGCCTCGGGGGTGGGGCCGTTCGTGGGCCGACAGGCGCGTTTTGGCGGGATGAGGCTGGCCATCACTTCGGCGGCGGTTTTCAGGCGCGGGCGGGTGACGGCCTCGGCGCTGATGCGCGCCACGCGGGCGTTGGTTTCGGTGTAGACTGCCAGTGCCTGATCTGTGGGCATGGCGCCTGCCTGATCCAGCAGGCGAACCGAATGCAGCAGCGGGTCGTTGGCCTCCTCTGCCTCCACCTCCTCGCGCGGAAGATATGTCGTTGGCACATCGGCACCGGCATGGCCGTACAGGCGGATGGTCTTGATATGGAGGAAGGCGGGCTTCTTGCGGGTTCGCACATAATCCGCCGCCTCGGTCGCAACGCGGTAGGTGTCGTAGATATCAAGACCGTCGCAATGAAAGTACTTCAGCCCCGGCCGGTTCTGGAAGCCCGCCGCAATCCAGCCTGTCGGGGTCTTTGTGGAAATGCCGATGCCGTTGTCTTCGCAGACGAACAAAAGCGGCAGCGGGATCGACTGGTAGGATGTCCAGCCAGCGGTGTTGAAGGCCACCTGGGCAGTCGCATGATTGGCCGATGCATCGCCAAAGGAACAATAGACGATGGCATCATCGGGCAGTTCCTGATGCTCGGGCTTGTGACGGCGCGCGGCGCCGATCGAATAGGCAGCCCCCACCGCCTTGGGAAGGTGGCTCGCAATAGTTGAGGTCTGCGGCGGGATATTAAGCGCCTTTGATCCCAGAACCTTGTGGCGCCCGCCCGAAATCGGATCCTCGCTTGACGCGGCGAAGGACAGAAGCATGTCCCAAGCTATGGATTGGCCTTCCACCTGCTGACTGCGGGCAATCTGAAAGGCGGCGTCGCGGTAATGAAGGAAAGCCATGTCGGTGGGCCGAAGCGCTGCTGCGACGGCTGCCATCCCCTCATGCCCCGAAGAGCCGATTGTATAAAATCCCTGCCCCGCCTTCTGCATCGCCCGGCTGGTACGGTCGAGCGCGCGACTCAGACAGGCCGCGCGATAGATTGCCACCGCATCGGTCCCAGTCAACGGACCGGCTGGCGCCGCGCCTGCTGGCAGATCGCGCGCGGCGACCCGGCGCAGAAAGTTTTCATGTACGATATCGGCGCGGTCCATCGGTTCATCTACCTTGATAGCTTCTTCTTTTTCCAAATATCCCCGCCGGAGGCTCCCGGCCCCAACGGCGGAAGCCTCCGGCGGGGATATTTATGAAAAGAAGAAATCAGAAAAAAGCCTGAAGGCCGGTGATGGCACGGCCGAGGATCAGGGCATGAACGTCATGGGTGCCTTCGTAGGTGTTCACTGTCTCCAGGTTCACCATATGGCGCATGACGTGGAAATCTTCCTGAATGCCGTTGCCGCCGTGCATGTCGCGGGCGTGGCGGGCGATTTCCAGCGCCTTGCCGCAGTTGTTGCGCTTGATGATCGAAATCATCTCGGGGGCAGCGTTGGCTTCGTCCATCAGGCGGCCTACCCGGAGCGAGGCCTGAAGGCCCAATGAGATGTCGGTCAGCATGTTGGCGAGTTTCAACTGGAAGATCTGGGTCTGGGCCAGCGGCTTGTTGAACTGCTTACGGTCGAGTCCGTACTGGCGGGCGGCATGGAAGCAGGATTCTGCAGCCCCCATCACCCCCCAGGAAATGCCGTAGCGCGCGCGATTAAGGCAGCCGAATGGGCCTTTCAGCCCTTCCACATTGGGAAGAAGGGCGTCTTCGCCCACTTCCACGTCTTTCATCACGATTTCGCCGGTGATCGAGGCGCGAAGTGAAAGTTTGCCGCCGATCTTCGGCGCGGACAGGCCCTTCATGCCTTTCTCAAGCACAAAGCCACGGATCTTGCCGCCATGCGCCTCCGATTTGGCCCAGACCACGAACACATCAGCGATCGGCGCGTTCGAGATCCACATTTTCGAACCGTTGAGCACATAGCCGTTCGCGGTCTTGGTGGCGCGGGTCTTCATGCCGGCGGGGTCGGACCCTGCATCGGGTTCGGTCAGGCCGAAGCAGCCGATGAACTCGCCTGAGGCAAGCTTCGGCAGGTATTTCTTGCGCTGATCTTCCGACCCGTAGGCATAGATCGGATACATGACGAGCGAGCTTTGCACCGACATCATCGAACGATAGCCGCTGTCCACGCGTTCCACTTCGCGCGCCACGAGGCCGTAGGCCACATAGCTTGCGCCAAGCCCGCCGTATTCTTCGGGCACGGTGATGCCCAGAAGGCCCATCGCGCCCATTTCACGGAAAATCGCCGGGTCGGTTGCTTCTTCACGGTAGGCTTGCGTCACGCGCGGCAGCAGCTTTTCGGTCGCGTAGGCGCGGGCGGCATCGCGCATCATCCGTTCATCTTCGCTGAGCTGGTCGTTCAGGCGGAAAGCATCTTCCCAGTCGAAGCGGCTCAGGTCGGGGGCGTCTTTGGGTTTCAGGGCCATGTTGGATCCTCAGGCGAGAGTTGTGCAGAAACGGGCGATGCGGGCGCAGGCCTCGGTCAGCGAGGCGCGGGAATAGGCGTAGGAAAGGCGGAAATGGCCGGGCACGCCGAAGGCGCGACCCGGCACAAGGGCAACACCTTCGGACTTTAGCAGGGCCGCGCAGAAATCGGCGTCTTTTTCGATGCGGGTCCCATCGGGTGCGGTCTTTCCGAAGGTCGCCGTGCAGTCAGGAAAGAGATAGAATGCCCCGTCGGCAGAGCTGCATTTGATCAGGCCCGTGGCATTCAGCGCCTCGCGCACCATGTCGCGCCGGGCGCGGAAATCATCGCAGCGTTCGGCCAGCATCTGCTGATCGCCGGTCAGGGCAGACAGCGCGGCGGCCTGACTGACCGAGGAAGCGCCCGAGGTGATCTGGCCCTGCACGGCGATCATCGCGTCAATCAGCCGTTTAGGTGCGATGCCCCAGCCGATGCGCCAGCCGGTCATCGCGTAGCTTTTCGACACGCCGTTCACGATGAGCGTGCGGTCGGCAAGATCGGGCGCGACGGCGCGGAACGAGGTGAAGGGAACGTAGCAGATATGCTGATAGATTTCGTCCGCGATGATGCCGACATGGGAATTTTCGCGCAGCACTTCGGCCAGGGCTTCCAACTGGGCAGAGGAATAGACCGCGCCGGACGGGTTGCCGGGCGAATTAAGCAAAAGCCAGCGGGTGCGCGGGGTAATGGCGGCGCGCAACTGATCGGCGGTGATGGCAAAGCCGTCGGCGGCAGTGGTGGCGATGACCACCGGCTTGCCGCCGCAAACGCCAATCATATCTGGATAACTTGTCCAATAGGGCGCGCCGAGGATGACCTCGTCGTCCGTCTCGAGTGTGGCGAAAAGGGCGTTGAAGATCACCTGTTTTGCGCCGGTGCAGACAATGATCTCGGCCAGTTCCGGCCGGTAGCCGTTGGCGCGTTCGCAATCAGCGGCGATCGCCTGACGCAGAGGGGCGGTGCCGGCGGTTGCCGTATAGGTGGTTTCACCCGCAAGGGCGGCCTGGTAGGCGGATTCGATCACCGGCAGGGGTGTAGGGAAATCCGGCTCGCCTGTCCCGAGGGAGATGACGTCATGCCCCGCCTTCTTCATTGCCGTCGCGGCTTCAGAGATCTGAAGGATTTCAGACAGTTCCACGCTGGCGATGCGGGCGGCGCGGCGGAAAGGGTCGCTCATGGCACGGGATCCGGAGTTTGGGTCAGGTTGATATGCTGATAGGCCATTGTTTGGCGCTGAAATAACCCTATTCTGGCGTGATCCTATGTGTGGAGAGCATATATGGCAACGCCTCGCCGGTTCCTGCCTTCGGTCAGCCTGTTGCAGGCCTTTGAATCTGTCTGCCGGACCGGTTCGACGCTGGCTGCGGCCCGCGATCTGGATCTGACGCAGGGTGCGGTCAGCCGACTGATCCAGAATCTGGAAGCGCAACTGGGCGTAGGGTTGTTCTTGCGCGAAGGGCGGCGGCTGGTGCCCACCGATGCGGCGTTGGCCTATGCGCGCGACGTGGTGAAGGCGCTGGACCTGATTTCGCGCGGGTCAATGCGGGTGCGGTCAAACACCGGGGGCGGCACGCTTTCGCTGTCGATCCTGCCCACTTTCGGCACGCGTTGGCTGGCCCCGCGCCTGCCGCGTTTTCTGGCCGCACATCCGGGGGTGACGATCAATCTGGGCACGCGGGTCAGGCCGTTTGACTTTGAGGAAGAGGGTTTCGATGCCGCGATCCATTTTGGTGAAGCGACCTGGCCGAATGCCGGCTTTCTGAAGTTGTTTGACGAAAAACTGGTGGCCACCTGTTCGCCGGATTTTCTTGCGGCCCATCCGGTCAGCGGGCCGGCAAGCCTGCTGAAGCTGCCGCTTTTGCAACTGGAAACCCGGCCTACGGTCTGGTCTACCTGGTTTCGCCAGCATGGGATTGAGGCGCGCCCGCCGTCGGGCATGCTGTTCGACCAGTTTGGCACGATGATCCAATCGGCGATCTACGGGATGGGTGTGGCCCTGCTGCCGGAGTTCTTGGCCAAGTCAGAACTGGCAGACGGGCGGTTGGTGAATGCCTGGGGGCTGCCCACGCCGGGGGACGGCAGTTATTATCTGGTCTGGCCAAAGGTCGGGGAATGGTATCCGCCGTTGCAGGCGTTCCGGTCCTGGCTGGCGGCCGAGGCTGCGGATCCGGATGGGGAAGCCAACCTGCCCGGTTGACCTGTGGGCCGAAACTGATCAGTCTGCGCCCATCATGAACCAGCACCCTGACATCCACGACCGTCTTGCCGCGTCTCTCAAGAGTGCGCGCAAGTCCAAGGGGCTCAGTCTGGATGCCGTTGCGAAGCTTTCGGGTGTCAGCCGGTCGATGGTCAGCCAGATCGAGCGCGGTGAGAGCAGCCCTACGGTGGCGACATTGTGGAATCTGACGCAGGCGCTGCAGGTGGATTTCGCCGGGCTGCTGGAGGGCAAGACGGCGCCCGGGATCGAGGTGATCCGCGCCGAGGTAGCGCCCACCATCGACGGACGCGGGCCGGGGGTGCGGATCCGCATCCTGTCGCCTGCCGAGGCGGCGGGTGAGCATGAGGTTTATGAACTGACCCTGGCGGCGGGGGGGGAATTGGTATCGGACGCGCACAGCCCCGGGTGCCGCGAACATCTGACCGTGCTGGAGGGCGCGGTGATGGTCATGTCCGGCGAGGAAGAGCGGCGGCTGGGAACTGGCGACACGGCGCGCTACTTCGCAGACCGACCCCACCGGATCGCGGCTGACGGGCCGGCGCGTGTGATCTTGATTGTTCAGAACAGCTGAAGTGGCGGGGGACTGCCTGCCCTCCGCGCCCCCCGGGGATATTTGGGCCACAAAGAAGGCCGTTCCGTGATTGCGGATGTTCATCCGTCATCTTGACGAGCGGGGGTTTTTGCATCAGTTTGTCCGCTAAACGGGAGATAACTCTGCCATGACGGAAAGAGCCGCGTTTCTGGATCACCTGCGTACGACGTTGTCGGGCATCGAAGACGAAGGCCTGCTGAAGCGCGAACGGATGATAACCTCGGCGCAGGGGGCGCATGTGACGGTGTCGGGGCGCGAGATGCTTAATCTGTGCGCCAATAATTATCTGGGGCTGGCCAATGACCCACAGCTGATCGCGGCGGCAAAGCGGGCGATGGAGGATCATGGGTACGGCATGGCTTCGGTCCGCTTCATCTGCGGCACGCAGGATCTGCACCGGGCCTTGGAACACAGGATCGCGGCCTTTCTGGGCAAGGACGATTCGATCCTTTTTGCCGCCTGCTTTGACGCGAATGGCGGCTTGTTCGAGCCGCTTCTGGGGCCGGAGGATGCGGTGATTTCCGACAGCCTGAACCATGCCTCGATCATCGACGGCATCCGGCTGTGCAAGGCGCAGCGCTATCGCTATGCCAATTCGGACATGGATGATCTTGAGGCGAAGCTGAAGGATGCGCGGGCGGCGGGCGCGCGCTTCATCCTGATCGCCACGGACGGCGTGTTTTCAATGGACGGATACCTTGCCAATCTGCGCGAGGTGACGGCGCTGGCGGAAAAATACGGCGCGCTGGTCATGGTGGATGATTGTCATGCGACGGGCTTCATGGGGCCGCAGGGGCGCGGGACGCCCGCCCATGCCGGGGTTGAGGTGGATATTCTGACCGGCACGCTGGGCAAGGCTTTGGGCGGGGCGCTGGGCGGCTATATCGCCGGGCCGCAGCCGGTGATCGACCTGCTGCGTCAGCGCGCGCGGCCCTATCTGTTTTCGAATGCCTTGCCGCCCGCGGTTGTCGCGGCCGGGCTGGCGGCACTGGATATCGTCGAGGCGGCGGACGACCTGCGTGCTTCGTTATTCGACAATGCACGCTACTGGCGGGCTGGCTTGGAAGCGGCCGGGTTCACCCTGTTGCCGGGCGAACATCCGATCATTCCGGTGATGCTTGGTGATGCGGCACTGTCGCAGCGTATGGCCTCGGCCTTGTATGACCGCGGCGTCTATGTCGCTGGGTTCTTCTTTCCGGTCGTGCCTAAGGGACAGGCCCGCATTCGCACCCAGATGAATGCGCGGTTGACGCGGGCGGACCTTGATTTTGGGCTGGAAGCGTTCCGCGATGCGGGCAAAGCCGTGGGGGCGATCTGATGTCGAACGAAATGAAGGCTTTGGTGAAGGCGAAGGCAGAACCGGGTCTGTGGATGGAGCGCCGCCCGGTGCCCGAGATCGGCCCCGATGATGTGCTGATCCGCATCAACAAGACCGGTATCTGCGGCACCGACATCCATATCTGGAACTGGGATGAATGGGCGGCGCGCACGGTGCCGGTGCCCCTCATCACCGGACACGAGTTCGCGGGTGAAATCGTGGAACTGGGCCGAAATGTTACAGACCTGAAGATCGGTCAGCGCTGTTCCGGCGAAGGCCATCTGATCGGCCATCACAGCCGCCAGTCCCGGTCGGGCAAGTTCCACCTTGACCCGGAAACGCGGGGGATTGGCGTCAATGAGCCCGGTGCGTTCGCGGAGTACCTGCGCCTTCCGGCCTTTAATGTGGTGCCGCTACCGGACGAGATTGACGACGAGATTGGCGCCATTCTCGATCCACTTGGCAATGCGGTTCACACGGCGCTGTCGTTCGATCTGATCGGCGAGGATGTGCTGATCACTGGTGCCGGCCCGATCGGGATCATGGCCGGCGCCATTGCCCGGCATGTCGGCGCGCGTAATGTGGTGATCACCGATGTCAATCAGGCGCGACTGGATCTGGCGGCGGCGGTTGCGGATGTGGTGCCGGTGAACGTGGCTAAGGAAGACCTGAAGGACGTACAGGCGCGGCTGAAGATGGCGCAGGGCTTTGATGTGGGCATGGAAATGTCCGGCAATCAGGCAGCGCTGGATCAGATGATCGAAGCAATGGTGATGGGCGGGCGCATCGCGATGCTGGGTATTCCGCCGGGCAAGTCGCCGGTGGACTGGTCGCGCATCGTCTTCAAGGCGATCACCATCAAGGGCGTCTATGGGCGAGAGATTTTCGAGACCTGGTACAAGATGATCGCCATGTTGCAAAACGGGCTGGATGTGCGCAAGGTCATCACCCATCGCTTCACTGTCGATCAGTTCAAGGATGGTTTTGCCACGATGAAGTCTGGGCTTTCAGGAAAGGTTGTGCTGGACTGGCGCTGATCAAGCGGCGGGTGAAGCATGGCTGACTATCTTAAGACCCTGTTCCGGCTTAACCCGGATGTCACATTCCTTAACCACGGCTCTTATGGCGCTTGCCCGCGTCCGGTCTTTCAAACCTATCAGGAATGGCACGCGCGGCTGGAACATCAGCCGGTTGCATTTCTGGACCCGCGCCATCTGGCCCTGCGCTTTGCCGAGGTGCGAGCGGCGCTGGGGGCGGAACTTGGCGCGGACGCCGATGATCTTGTGCCGATGGTCAATTCAACGGCTGGCCTGAATGTGGTGGCACGTTCGCTTCCGCTTGAGCCCGGCGATGAAATTTTGACGACCGATCATGAATATGCGGCGCTGGAAAAGACCTGGGGTTTTGTGACGGGCCGCACGGGTGCGATTGTGCGGCGGGTAACGGTGCCGTTGCCCTTGACGTCAGAAGCGGATTTCACCGAAGCGCTGCTGGCGGGTTTCACCGACCGCACGAAGGTTCTGTTCCTGTCGCATATCACCTCGCCCACCGCGCTTCGGTTTCCGATTGAACGGGTGGTAACCCATGCGCGGGCGCGGGGGGTCTGGTCGGTGATCGACGGGGCCCATGCGCCGGGGCAGGTGCCGCTGAAGCTGAACGCACTTGGTGCGGATTTCTATGCGGGTAACTGCCACAAATGGCTGATGGCCCCGAAAGGATCGGCCTTTCTTCATGCCCGGCCCGACGTGCAGCACCTGCTTACGCCTGCGATCATCAGCCATGGCTGGACGGCGGACAACGCCGCGCCAGGGCCCTTCGGTGGCACGCCTTTTCAGGACCGCTTTCAGTTTCAGGCAACACGCGACCCTGCGGCTTTTCTGACCGTTCCCGCCGCCATAGCCTTTCGGCGCCAACAGGGCTGGGACAAGGTGGTCAGCCGCTGCCAAGCGCTTGCGCAGGAAACCGCCGGGCGGGTGGCTGCGCTGACCAAGCGGCCGGCGATAGCGACAACGGCGTTTTGCGCGCCGCAAATGGTGGCGATGCCGGTGCCCGACTGCGCACCCTTGCCCACACATGACCGGCTTTTGGCCGAGTTTGGCATCGAGATTCCGGTGATACGCTGGCAGGGGCGAAGCTTTATCCGGGTTTCAGTTCAGGGTTACAATACCGAAGCCGAGATGGACCATCTTTGCCATGCCATCGGCAGCCTTTTCCCGCGCGATTGACGGGTGCAAA
The DNA here is from genome assembly GCA_947476475.1 of Paracoccaceae bacterium. GTDB lineage: Bacteria > Pseudomonadota > Alphaproteobacteria > Rhodobacterales > Rhodobacteraceae > TMP-24. Next base: position 37,951 of record CANJQT010000017.1, read on the forward strand.
AACGTGGAAGAGTTTTCAATCATGAGATGAGGTAAGGGTTTGCCAGCCGCTGCGCAGACAGGGCCGTGGACAAGACTTGATCTGGTTGCCGCCCACGACCGAAACTGAAATTGAGATCCAGAACAAGGACAAGACCAAATGGAAATGGAAAACCCGAGCGGGCAGGCCAGCGACAAGATCGAGCGGCTGCGTGCCGCGATGCGCGCTTCGGGGACCGATCTGACGGTGCTGGGGCCTACAGGCCATCTGCGCTGGCTGTGCGGGCTGGACCCGCATGGGGATGAGCGGCCGGTCTTGCTGCTTGTCAGCCAGACTTATTCCGGGCTGCTGATGCCAGTGCTGAACGCGGAAAGCGTACGCCAGCATACCGATCTGCCGTTCCACTGCTGGCGCGATGATGAGGGGCCTGCCGCTGCGCTCGCCGATCTGATCGCCCGCTGCAGTGTTGATCCGGCCAATATGACCCTGTCGCTGGATGAAGGCATGCGCGCTGACTTCGCCCTGCGGGTCCTGGACGCTTTGCCGGGAGCGCGGCGCAGTTTTTCCGACGCCGCCATCAGCCTGTTGCGCGCCGAAAAGACTGAAGACGAATATCGCGCGCTGAAGGCCAGCGCTCTGTTGAATGATCGGGCGGTCATGGCCGGGTTCAATGCCCTGCGAGAAGGGATCAGCGAGACTGAAGTGGCCGAGGTGATTGCCGCCACTTATGCCGAAGCAGGCGCGGCGACTGAGTTCACTTCGGTTTGTTTTGGGGCAAACGGAGCATTTTGTCACCATCATACCGGCCCAACACGGCTGGTCCACAACAGTGCGGTGCTGATCGACGCGGGTGCCCGTCACATGGGGTATCCGTCGGACATGACCCGGGTGGGATGGTTCGGTGCCCCAAGTGATGAATTCCTGAAGATCACCGCCACCGTCGATCAGGCGGTCTGTGCGGCAATCGCCGTCGCCCGGCCGGGGGTTCCGGCCAAGGCCGTCGATCAGGCGGCGCGGGGGGTGATCACCCAGGCAGGCCACGGCGCGCACTTTCTGCACCGCACCGGCCATGGGGTTGGAATCGAGATCCATGAGGAGCCATACATCACCGGCGCTTCCGACCGCATGCTGCTGGCCGGAAACGTATTTTCCATTGAACCCGGCATCTATCTGAACGGTCGTTTCGGGGTGCGGCTGGAAGAGGTTGTCTTTCTGCGCAAGGACGGCGCCGAGGTTCTTTCAGAACTGCCCCGCACCCCGGTTATCCGGGGCTAAGCGGTCAGTGTTCTGTCAGGCAGTGCGTTGCGGCCAAGCCGGCCCGCAAGGTTGGCGCAGCAACGTGTGGCTGCCATGGCGGGCTGGCCGCACATGCCTTGCGCCGGACCAAAGATGACGCCGGCGATGGGGGCAGGCGGCTGTCAGCCAGTGGCGATTCTTGGCCGCCCGAGCGCGGTGACCTTGATCTTGGCCTCGATGAACATCGGCTGGCCCTCGACCTCGATTTCGGAAATGTCACGCGTCACAGACAGGCGCACTTCTTCGACGCCTGCTGCTTCAGCCTGGGTTTCGGCTTCGGAGGTCAGGGCGCGTTCTAGTGCGGCAATGGCCTGATCCTTGTCACTGAACCGTTGGGGACCGTCCGGCATGTGGGCGGAAAAGACGCCCGGCCCGGGAGCAGTGACGATGCCGGTGGCGGCCATCGACACCTGGCCCACCACCGCGCCGATCGCGTTGGCGACGCCCGCATGTTCCGGCAGAATCATCCGGGTACCCAAGCGTTCGCCGAGTGGCGGATAATAGCTGGGTGCAGAAGCCCCCAGCCCGATGATCGGCACGCCAAGTGAAAGCGTGGTCTGAACAATGCCGCGGTGCCGGTCCAGACCGGCCCGGGTCAGCGCATGGCGGGCCAGCTTTTCAGATGTCTCGTTGCCCCAGTCCCGGGTGTCTTCGTCAAACGCCGCCTCCAGCAGGCAGTCGACCGTCTGGCTTTCCAGCTGCGCGATGATCCGGCTGGCGAGATCTTCCGGACCCGCCGCGATCCGGTCGCCGCGCCCGTTGCGACGGCGGGCAAACAGGGTAACTGCCTTGCGCGCAGCATCCCCGTCCCAGCTGTTGACCCGGCCCAGAACGTGGCTGGCATCTGAAGGTGTCACGCCCGAAATCATCACTGCCCCGCGCGAGACAAGCTTCATCAGGGCCGGAAATTCAAGCCGGGTTCGTACCGCATCCACGATTGCCAGCGGCCCGGCCTGCAACCGGTCTGCCACCGCCTGTTCGCGGGGCGTAAGACCGGGCGGAGGGCTTTCGTGCCACATGGGCAGGGCGAAGCGACCATCCTGTTCACTGGGCGCGTCAACGGCCAGCCACTGGTCAAGCGCACGATGCACCAGGTCGGGGAAATCGCGGGCGGCAAGGGAAACTGGCATCAGCCGGCGCGGGCCGAGACGCAGGCCGGTTTCCAACCCTTCAAGCAAATGCACTTCGCTGTCACCGCCAAGACCAGTGGTGCGCATGGCCACAGCTTCTACCATGGTGCGGAAGCTGCCGACGCGCGCGCCCATCGGGTCGATCGCGGGCTTGCCATCCTTCAGCAGGCAAACATCGGTCGTGGTGCCGCCTATGTCAGAGACCAGCGCATTCTGTTCCCCGGTCAGCCAGCTTGCGCCTGCGATCGACGCGGCGGGACCAGAAAGGATTGTCTCGATCGGGCGTTCGCGGGCGAGTGTTGCCGACACCAGCGCGCCATCACCGCGCACCACCATCAGCGGTGCCTTGATGCCCAGCGTGGTCATGTGCGCTTCGCACGCGGTGATCAGCCTGTCGATCATGCCGATCAGGCGGGCATTTAGCACGGCGGTCAGCGCCCGGCGCGGGCCGTTCAGGCCGGCGGAAAGTTCGTGCGAGCAGGTTACGGGGCGGTGCGCCAGCCGACGGATGACATCGCGTGCGGCGTTTTCATGGGCCGGGTTGCGGGTGGCAAAGGCTGCAGCCACGGCAAAGCCGGTGACTTCGGGGGCAAGGCGGATCACTTCGGCCTCGAGCAGGCCAAGGTCCATTGGCAGGGATTCCATCCCGGCATGGTTGTGCCCGCCGGCAAGGTATACGACCGGATCGCCCTTCATCGCCTCGGTGAGACCGGCGCGGGACAGTTCGGCTTCTTCGAAGCCAATGAAGATCAGTGCGACGCGGCCGCCCTGACCTTCGACCAAGGCATTCGTCGCCAGTGTGGTCGATAGTGACACCATCGCCACATCGGTGGCTTTGACGCCCGCCTTCTCGATCGCCGCATCAATTGCGCGGCCAACGCCCAGCGCAAGATCGGGACGGGTGGTCAATGATTTGGCCGAGGCGATGACGCGGTCCTCGGCTTCGTCAAGCACAACAGCATCTGTGTAGGTGCCGCCGGTATCGACGCCCAGAAGATAAGCCATGGTCCGTTCCCTTCGATGTCTTGCGGCTGGTCAGACGGATTTCAGGATCCGCTCTGCTCCCATCCAGCCGACTAGAATGCTGGGCGCATTCGTATTGCCGCCGATCAGGGTAGGGAAGATCGAAGCGTCACAAACCCGCAGGCCAGAGACCCCGTGAACGCGCAAATCTGCGTCAACGACCGATGTTGCAGGGTCCGGCCCCATGCGTGCGGTGCAAGACGGGTGATACACCGTGCCGGACCGTGCGCGGAAATCGGCGATCAGATCCTCGTCGGTCTGAACGGCGGGGCCGGGGCGCAGTTCTTCGGCAATCAGGCTGCGGATCGGGTCTTGCGCAGCAATATGGCGCAGGAATTTCACTGCCAGAAGCATTTCGGCCACGTCATGATCGGTGGAAAAGGCATTTGCGCGGATTTTCGGGTGGGCGAAGGGATCGGAGGAATTCAGAACGATTTCACCCCTGCTGGTCGGCCGGCAGTTCGACAAACCGATCGACATGCCCGAGAAGGAATCAGGCGTCAGAAGGGGGCGCTCGCCCTCGCGCGGGACCAAGGTCGAAAAGGCCTGAAAGTAGAGCTGCATGTTGGGGCGCGGCAAATCGGGCGTAGTGCGGAAGAAGCCGCCGCCATGGTTGATGGACTTGGCCAGCGGGCCTTTGCCACCCATGAAATACTGCATTCCGACAAGCAGCTTGCCCCACCAGGGACGCAGGATATCGTTGTAGGTGGGCACCTTTGTGCGCCATGTGTAGTTGATGCCCTGATGGTCGTTCAGATGCTGGCCGACGTTGGGGTTGTCTTGCAGCGGCGTGATGCCCAGACCCGTGAGGTGTGCCGCATTGCCGATGCCTGACAGCATGAGCAGCTGCGGACTATTGACGGCGCCGCCGGAAAGAATCACTTCGCGCCCGGCGCGGGCGATGCGGCTTTGGCCCCGTTGGGTGAACTCCACCCCAACAGCGCGTCGACCCTCGAAGAGGACACGGCTAACGTGCGCATGGGTCATTACCGTGACATTCGGGCGCTTCATTGCAGGGCGCAGGAAGGCGCGCGCGGTAGAGTTGCGGCGGGCGCCTTTGATCGTCATCTGATAGGTGCCAACGCCTTCCTGTACTTCCCCGTTGAAATCCGGGTTGACGGAAAGTCCTGTCGCGGCCGCAGACTGAACGAAGCTGTCGCACAACGGATGCAGATCGCGGCGATTGGCGGAGATGAACAGCGGGCCACCAGTGCCGCGATACGCGTTGCCGCCGGCTTCGTTGTCTTCAATCGCGCGGTAGGCTTCGCGGGCCGCGTTCCAGCCCCAACCAGGGTTCCCGCCTGCTTCCCAGTCATCGTAGTCGCTGGCATGCCCCCTGATCCACACCATTGCGTTGATCGAGGAGGATCCGCCCAGTATCTTGCCGCGTGGCCAGAAGTCGCGCGACCCGGCAAGGCCTGGGTCGGGCTCGGTATCGTAAAGCCAGTTCACCGCGGGATCGTAGAACAGTTTGCCATAGCCAAGCGGCAGCTGGACGTAGAACCGCCGGTCCGTGCCGCCCGCCTCAAGCACCAGAACCTTATGGCGACCATTGGCGGATAGCCGTTCCGCCAGCACGCATCCGGCCGATCCTGCACCCACGATGATAAAGTCGAATTCCATATCTCTGCCCCGTCGCCATAGCCAACGTTATTACGGGAGAGCCCTTGGGAAACGCAACACGGTGCGACATATTGCGTCGTATTCCGGCATCTGGGTTCTGCGGGCAGTGGCGCGTGATGGCCGGGATCAGGATGTGTACTTGCCGCGCCGCCGCCGCGAAGCATCGCGCCTGATGCGGTTCAGGGCACTCAGTCGACCATAAAGTTTCTCACCCATGAGCCGTTCGGCAAGGGTTTTCGCCTTTCGCGTCATCAAGGGTTGGCTGGGTTTTTGAAGTGCCATGTCAGGATCCCAAAAATCGCCGATCTTTTGCCAGACATCGCCACCGGCAAGCCGATCATGGGGTATCTTCTGAAGGAACTTGCGTTCGGCAAAGGTTGGCGCTGTACACAAGTCTTGCCAGATGCGCTGGTTGTAGGCGCGCAGGCAACCCGCATCCAGCGCATCGAACATCGGGCGGATATCCTTCAGGAAGGCAAGCAGCCCGCGGCGAACGTCCTGGACATAGGCATCCCGCACGGCTTCAGTCGGGCTTTTTCTGGCGTAGGTGACTTTCGGTTTCTTTCCACAAAGCGTGGCAAAGCGCGCGCTGGGCATGTGGTCGGAAAACACAAGTTCTGCCAGCTCTACCCCGCCCATGACCGACGAACAAACGGCACCGGGCAAGCCATAATCGAAGAGGTAGCCCTGGAAGCAGCTGCCCTTTTTCGCGTTGGCGTGCGAACCCACAAAGTAGCCGGGCAGGTCCACTGCCATCAGTTTGTTCAGCGCCGCAGTCGATGTCAGCGCCCAGCCCACGTCAACCCATGCCGCGCGTCTGGGCAAGTCGTCGGCAGTCACGCAGGGTTCATAAATCGCGCAAAGGGCCGCCCTTTCCGAACGGGCCTGCGCAATCAAGGCAGGACGCAGATCATCAATGTGTTCGCTGTAATGCTTGCGTTCATCTGCAGTGGCCGTCAGAGGGATGATCCCGCCCAGATCCAGAATTTCCAGAAATTCCGCCTGAGTCATTTCTGGCTGATGGCCGCCGAACAGGCTGACGATCGTTTCGGTGTCGCCGTCACTGAAGCGTGGAAATACGCTCATCCGGCGAGAAGCCGGCAAGACCCTGCGCGTGACCGACGTGATGCCCAGAATGTCCATGGCCTGATCGATCACGACGCCGTCGCGGGCCAGAAGATTGAGGTGGGTTATGTTGCGGGCTTTGGCGTCGGAGAGGACGAATTTCAGAAACCCGGCCACGAGCGGGCCACCGTAGACATAGCCAAACCGATAGGCAGAGCCGCTTTCATGCAACTGCTGATCCGCAACCACCCGGCGCAGGATCGCGCCAAATACGATGCTGTGCGAAAGGCTTTGGACGCCCTTGCCGGTCAGCCGCCCGAAATCCTGCATCAATCGCGGGGCGAGGTCGATGTTGCGATCAATATGGAGGGCGGAAAGGCTGTGGGTCTGCGCATTGGTGATGTCGGACTGTTCATTGTCACCAAAATGCAGAATGCGGTCTGCTGACACCATTTCCGTGGCCGAAAGGTAAGCATATGCCCGCCCGTTGTATTTGCCGATATCCAGATGGCGCAGGTCGGATGAGCTGTAAACCTTGTCAACTTTGATTGCGCAATGGGCAAGCAGGTCTTCCAGTTGGACAGAGGACAGATACATGTCACTGACAGCGACAACACGTTTGCCAAGGTTTTGGGCCAGTTCCAGCACCGCCAAAGCAGCCGGATTGGCATAAAGCACCAGCTTTTCCGCAGCAATTTCCCGTGCGGCCGCATCTGCGGGCAGGGCAATCATCTGGCCCAGAACAGCATAGATTTCTTCCAAAGACACTTCGGCGCGATTCTTTTGCCGCCGGCGCGCCACCGCTTCCGCCGCCATGCGTGCCGCCTTGAAACCGCGAATCCCATGGACCTGCGCCAAGTAATCGAACAGGTCGGTCGGCTGAACCAGACTGCGTGCCAGCAATGTGTCGAATATATCGAAACTGATCAGGTCCTTGCTGAGGATCAACTGCTTCAGTGCTTCTGCCGTCAGCCCGAAATTCGAAATCTCGAAGTTGGTTGGGGCGGTGCGAATATTGGGCATCACCTGGAAATGCGCACGTTTTAGGTCGATGGCGATCTGGTTCATAGCGGCCCCTGCAATTTGGGTTAATCTTCTGCGACGGCAGATCCGACGGCGCCTGAAGTGGTGTTAGCTATGATTTTCCTCAAACTCTAAAGATGCGATTAATCCGACATTCCCCAAGTGGCCTGCCGCTTGACTTCAAGATAGCCTGATTTTGCTCGCTGGGCAAGCGTTTTTCGCCCCGAGCGGTGTCTGT
>CANJQT010000018.1 GCA_947476475.1 Paracoccaceae bacterium
GGTGGCCCCGCCCTTCAAGCAGGTCGAGTTCGACATCATGTATGGCGAAGGCATTTCGAAGACGGGCGAACTGGTTGACCTTGGCGTCAAGGCTGGCGTCGTCGAAAAATCCGGTGCCTGGTATTCGTTTGGTGACGAGCGGATCGGGCAGGGGCGCGAAAATGCCAAGCAGTTTCTGAAAGACAATCCCGCCGTCGCCCAGGCCATCGAAGACAAGATCCGCGCGGGCCATGGGCTTGATTTCACTGCCGCCCCCGAAGAGGGCGATGCGGATGTGATGGAAGCCTGATCGCTTTCAGCAAGATGGGACGACAAAAAGGCCGGGTCAGTCCCGGCCTTTTTGCATTGGGCAAGCGGCTTTAGCGCCCAGTCAGCCAGTTGCCGATGGCGGCAAGCCGCGAAGGGCCGGTCTTGTGGCGCATTTCACTGCGGTCGGCAGCATTCAAAAGCGCATACATGCCCTGCACACCAAGCCAGCGGAAAGGTTCGGGTTCCCATTTGCGGACCTTGCGGTTGACCCAGGGCAATTCGGTCAGATCGGTTGTCTGGTCGCGCGCCAAATCGGCGAGTGTCCGGCCAGCAAGGTTGGATGTTGAAACGCCAACTCCGACATAGCCGCCAGCCCAACCGATGCCGGTCGTGGCATCCAACCCCACGGTGGCGCACCAGTCACGCGGCACCCCCAAAACCCCGCACCAGGCATGGTCGATAGCCACATCCCTTGCCGCCGGAAAATGCCGGTGCAGGATGGAAATCAGGCGGCGGATGGTTTCCGGGTCGGGGGTTCCGGCCGCATCCACCGCAGAGCCGAACCGATAGGGCAGGCCGCGCCCGCCGACCGCGATGCGCCCTTCGCGGGTGCGTTGGCAATAACAGTAGGCATTCATGAAATCGCCAAGAATTTCATGACCATGCCAGCCGATCTTGTCCCAGACCTCTGGGGGAAGCGGTGCCGTGACGATTTGCGCGGAGTTCAGTGGCAGCCATTCGCGTTTCAGTCCCGGCAGGGTGGCGGTGAAACCTTCGGTGCAGCGCAGGATCTTCGTGGCGCGCACCCGACCATGGCGAGTGGTGACAAGCCCTGGCGCCATGGCAATCACCTCAGTGCCTTCGGCGATGGTGACGCCAAGCGCCTCGACCGCAGCGGCGAGGCCGCGCACAAGTTTGGCGGGCTGCACGCGCGCCACGCCAGAGACGATCATCCCGCCGAGGGTGCCGGGAATATTGACCCGGTCTTTGGCGTCTTGCGCGCCGATCTGATAGACGCGTTCGTCTTCGCCCCATTGACGGCGGTGGGCGACCTCTTGGCTCAGGCGGGCCATCTGGGCGGGATTGGTGGCCACCATCAGTTCGTCGGTGCGGCGGATGTCGGCGTCGATGCCTTCGGCGTTGGCCACGCGGATCACTTCATCGACGGTGCCGTTCATGGCGTTAACCATGTCGCGCACCGGGCCTTCGCCCCGGTCTGCGGCATAGCGTTCCTGCGTCCAGGCGAAGCCGCCGGTCAGCCATCCGCCATTGCGTCCGGATGCACCGAAGCCGGCAAATTCCTTTTCGACGATGAGCACGTTCAGGCCGGGATCGGCCTTTTTGAGGTAGTAGGCGGTCCACAACCCGGTATAGCCCGCGCCGACGATGCAGACATCCACCTGGCGATCACCCGGCAGGGCCGGGCGCTTGGCCGGCAGCCCGCCGATGTCGCGATACCAAAATGAGACTTCCCCGACATGATTGGGCGCCTGCATGTTTTCCTCCGCTTTTGTGCCAGGTTAGCGGCCAAACGGCACAAAGGCGAGGGGAACGGGATGGTAGGCCCGGAGGGACTCGAACCCCCAACCAAGGCGTTATGAGCGCCCTGCTCTGACCATTGAGCTACAGGCCCGTCCGCGGTCATGCCTAGCAGAAAGCTGCCCGACGTCAACCACGGGACATGCCAGATTGCGCACAGGAAGGCACGTTGTAGCCGCCGTGACAATCGGGTAATGGGCCGAAAGACCTGCCGCGCTGCCACAGGAGGATTCCATGACCGACCGGAAAGAGGGGCTTACCTATGCCGATGCGGGCGTCGATATCGACGCTGGAAACGCGTTGGTCGAACGGATCAAGCCTGCGGCAAAGCGCACGATCCGGCCCGGTTCCATGTCCGGGTTAGGCGGTTTCGGGGCTTTGTTTGACCTGAAGGGCGCAGGCTACAAGGATCCGATTCTGGTGGCAGCGACCGACGGGGTGGGTACCAAGCTGCGGATTGCGATCGATACGGGGAATGTCGATACCATCGGTATTGACCTGGTTGCGATGTGCGTCAACGACCTGGTTTGTCAGGGTGCCGAGCCGCTGTTCTTTCTGGATTACTTTGCGACCGGCAAGTTGAATGTTGATGAGGCGACGCGCATAATCAATGGTATTGCCGCAGGGTGCGAACAATCCGGTTGCGCCCTGATCGGCGGCGAGACTGCGGAAATGCCGGGCATGTATCACAAGGGCGACTTCGATCTGGCGGGCTTTGCCGTGGGCGCCATGGAGCGGGGGAGCGATCTGCCGCATGGCGTGGTCGAGGGTGACGTGCTTTTGGGTCTGGCCTCGAACGGAGTTCATTCGAACGGCTACAGTTTCGTGCGCAAGGTGGTCGAACTTTCGGGGCTGGGCTGGGATGCGCCGTCGCCGTTTGGTGCCGGCACGTTGGGCGCGGCGCTGTTGGCGCCCACCCGGCTCTATGTGAAGCAGGCTTTGGCGGCGGTGCGCGCGGGGGGCGTGCACGCGTTGGCGCACATCACTGGTGGCGGATTGACGGAAAACCCGCCGCGCGTGGTGCCCGAGGGGCTGGCCTGCGAGATTGACCTTTCCACTTGGTCGTTGCCGCCGGTGTTTCGCTGGCTGTCAGAAACAGCGGGCATGTCGCAGGCGGAATTGCTGAAAACCTTCAACTGCGGCATCGGAATGGTTGCGGTGGTATCGGCGGACCGCGCGGAAGCGATCGCAGGACTTTTGCGGACCGAAGGCGAGACGGTCGTCAACCTTGGGCGAATTGTTCAGGGTGCCGGTGTGATCTACAAGGGTCAACTTGCATGAAGCGCGTCGCCATCCTGATTTCCGGGGGTGGGTCGAACATGGTGGCCTTGGCTGCCAGCATGAAGGGGGATCACCCGGCGCGGGTGGTTCTGGTTGCCTCGAATGACCCGGGTGCGACGGGGCTGGAGCGCGCCCATACTTTGGGCCTGCCGACGGTTGCGGTGGATCACCGGCCTTACGGGCAGAATCGGGCGGCCTTTGAGGATGCGCTGATGGCGCATCTGTTGATGGCCAAGCCCGACATCATTTGCCTTGCCGGTTTCATGCGGGTGCTGACGCCGGCCTTTGTGGAAGCGTTCCGGGGGCGGATGCTGAACATTCATCCATCACTTTTGCCCAAGTACCCCGGCTTGCATACACATGAACGCGCGCTGGCCGCAGGCGATACCGAGGCAGGCTGCACCGTGCATGAGGTCACGCCGGTTCTGGACGACGGACCGATCCTTGGTCAGGCGCGGGTGCCTGTGTTGCCCGGCGACACCGCCGCAACCCTGGCAGCACGGGTGCTGACCCGTGAACATCAGCTTTACCCCGCAGTTTTGCGGCGCTTTGCGGCGGGTGAGCGGGGCATTCTGATGCTCTGATCAGGGTTTTCTGCAAAATCCGGTCATGGGATACTTACCTAAGACCAAAGCGCAACAGTCATGGCTTCCTGATCCTGGCTCTCTTTCAATGCCGGCGAAGCTTGCTTATCAATTTTCCATCGGCGGGATGACCCCGCGACATGCAGGAAGAATATGAAAACGATTACAACGACCGAAGAGCTGGCGCAGTTTTGTGAAGCGGCGAGGAACCAGCCCTATGTGACGATTGATACCGAGTTCCTGCGTGAGCGGACCTATTATTCGAAGCTTTGCCTTTTGCAGATGGCGTTGCCGGGCAAGACAGGAGAGGCGGTTCTTGTCGATCCGCTGGTTGACAATCTGTCGATGGAGCCACTTTATGACCTGTTCCGCCATGAAGCCACGGTCAAGGTGTTTCATGCCGCCCGCCAGGATCTTGAGATCTTCTTTGTAGAGGGAAAGGTCTTTCCTAAACCCTTGTTCGACACGCAGGTGGCCGCAATGGTCTGCGGGTTTGGCGAACAGGTCGGGTATGAAACCCTGGTGAAGAAGATCGCCAAGGAGAATCTGGATAAATCGTCGCGCTTTACCGATTGGTCGCGCCGGCCGCTTTCGGAAGCGCAGCTGACCTATGCGCTGGCGGATGTGACCCATTTGCGGGTCATTTATGAATTTTTGAGCCGCGAACTGGCGCGTTCGGGGCGGCAGCGGTGGGTTGAGGAAGAGATCGCCATTCTTGTCGATCCCGAAACCTATATTACCAGACCGACCGAGGCGTGGGAAAAGGTGAAGACCCGCACCACATCAGGGCGTTTCATGGCGCTAGTCAAGGAGTTGGCGCGGTTTCGCGAGGATTATGCCCAGTCGCGCGATGTGCCGCGGTCGCGGGTCTACAAGGATGACGCGCTGCTGGAGCTGGCTTCGACCCGGCCAACCACCATCGAGGAGTTGGGTCGTTCGCGCCTGCTGATGCGTGAAGGGCGCAAGGCGGATATTGCCGAAGGGATTCTGAACGCGGTCAAGGCGGGCATGGAGATGAAGCCCGAGGATTTTCCGAAAGTGGATACGTCGCGCGAACAGTTGCAGGTCAATACCGCATTGGCAGACCTGCTGCGGGTTCTGCTGAAGGCCAAATCCGAAGAGGCGGGCGTGGCGCCGAAGCTGATTGCTGCGACGTCAGAGCTTGACGCTTTGTCGGCAGGGCAACGCGATCTGCCCATGCTGCATGGCTGGCGCAAGGAAGTCTTTGGCGACGACGCCCTGCGGTTGTGCCGGGGAGAGATTGCCTTGTCGGCGGCTGGTGGTTCGGTGCGGGTGGTGACAGTCTGACGGAGTTCAACGCCCGCTTGACAGGCTGTTGGTTTCGCCTTGGACGACGATCTTTGTTGCGGACTCAAGCCGTTGATCTGAAACGAAAATACCTGCGGTCAGGATCCGCGACTGTGGGGTAGATACACGCGTGTCGGCAAAAGGCTGATAGACAAGGAACCGATAGGTCAGCACGCCGTTTTCGTCGGGACGACCATGGGTTTCCGACACGAGTTCGGCCTTCCACCAACCTTGGGTCGGCGGCAAGCCTGAAGCGCGCACGATCGCGCCGCCATGCGCCTGTTCCACTTCGAGTTCGGTCACCTCGGCAATCAGTTGGCGGCCATCGGCTGCCTCGTTGGGGTTCAACGTCGCGGTGGTGGCTTGGCGCCGCGAGCGGCCGAACCAGTTGAACGGGTTCAGTCTGCTGTCGCGGATCCGCCCGCAGCTTGCCAGCCCGGCGGGCAGGGCGAGTGTCATCAAAAGGGCGGTGCGGCGGTTCATGAGGGACTCCCTGTTCCTACGCAATCTGGGTAGCCCATTCAGCGGGCGCTGAAAAGGGGAGGGTTCTGGACCTTGCGCCCTGAAGTGACTACCTGAGAGCAACAAGACCGGAGCACGAGATGGCCAGCGCTGCCTTTGAAGATATTGCCGATACGTTTGCCTTCCTCGAGGACTGGGAAGACCGTTACCGGCATCTGATCGAACTGGGCAAGGCCATGCCGCCTTTGGACGATGCCTTCCGCGTTCCGGCAACCAAGGTGGAGGGCTGTGCGAGCCAAGTCTGGCTTTTGCCCCGGATCGAGGGGCAGGGTGCCGCCGCGCGGTTTGATTTTCAGGGCGAAAGCGATGCATTGATCGTGCGCGGGCTGATTGCCGTGCTGCACGCGCTTTATGCGGGCCTGACGCCCGCAGAGGTTCTGGCCGTTGATGCCGGTGCGGAACTGAAGCGCCTGGGATTGGACGAACACCTTTCGGCGCAACGATCCAACGGGGTGCGCGCGATGGTGGGGCGGATCCGCAAGCTTGCCACCGAAGCGCAGGAATGATCTGTGGGCTGGTCTTTGCTCAGGCCTGCGGTGGATGAAAGCCCAGCGTGACATGAGTGGGGCGATCGACTATAGATAGAGGCAGGCTGGGGGTTTACACCGGCATAGTCATATATCTTGGGGACGAGCATGACCCTTATATCCAGACGTGGACTGATCTTGGCAGGTGGTGCAAGCCTTGGGCTTGCCGCTTGTGGCAACGGTGTTGGCAGCAATGGCGCGGTCAAGATCGATGCGCGCGTTGATGCTACACGCGACTATATGCGCAGCAATTTCCCCAAGGCGTCCCAAGAGCTTTCGCAGGCGGCGGGTGTCCTTTACATGCCGCTGATCACTGAGGCGGGCTTCATGTTCGGGGGGGCGTTCGGGCGCGGGGCGCTGCGGATCAATGACGTGAGCGTGGATTACTATTCGGCGGCTCAGGCGAGCTGGGGCCTTCAGATCGGCGCACAGCAATATGCGCATGTACTTTTGTTCATGACTCAGGATGCCTTGGCCCGGTTCCGCGCGGCAGAGGGCTGGGAGGCCGGGGCAGACGTGACCTATGCCTTGCCGACGGGTGGCGAAGAGGCGGGGGTAGCGACGACAACCACCCAGGCGCCGGTGATCGCCTATGTTTTCGGTCAGGCCGGTCTGATTGCCGGGGCGACGCTGAAAGGCACGAAATATACCCGCATCATTCCCTGACCTTGCGCGGTTCGGGGGGCAGGCGAGAGGGCTATCTGCCCTCTCGCGCTCTCCCGAGGATATTTCAGGACAGAAAATACGGCTGTTCAGCCCAGCGACCGCAGGCGCGCTAACAAGCTGGATGTGTCCCAGCGCCCGCCGCCAAGTTTCTGCACATCCTTGTAGAACTGATCCACCAGTGCGGTCACCGGCAGGCTTGCGCCGTTTTCATTTGCGGTCGACAGGCAGATGCCCAGATCCTTGCGCATCCAGTCAACGGCAAAGCCGAAGTCGAACTTGCCTTCGGCCATGGTCTTGTGGCGGTTGGCCATCTGCCAGCTTCCGGCAGCGCCCTGGCTGATCACTTCGACCAGATCGGGGATGTCGAGGCCGGCTTTTTCGGCGAAATGGAGTCCTTCGGCCAAGCCCTGAACCAGGCCCGCGATGCAGATCTGATTGACCATCTTGGCCAGCTGCCCCGCGCCCGTCGGCCCAAGCCGTTTGCAGATGCGCGCATAGGCCTGAATGATGGGTTCGGCGGCGCCGTATGGCGCCTCGTCGCCGCCGCACATCACCGACAGCACCCCGTTTTCGGCACCGGCCTGCCCGCCCGACATAGGCGCGTCGACATAGCCGAGGCCGAGCGCGGCGGCTTCGGCGGCAAGTTCGCGGGTGACCTTGGCCGAAACGGTCGTGTGATCAACGAAGATCGCGCCCTTTGTCATCCCGGCAAAGGCCCCATCGGCACCCCGGCAGACTGCCCGCAGATCGTCGTCGTTGCCCACGCAGGCCATCACGAAATCGGCGTCTTTGGCGGCTTCGGCGGCGGTGGCGGCCTTTTTCCCGTTGTGGCGGGCAACCCAGGCATCGGCTTTCGACGGGGTCCGGTTCCAGACGGTGACTGCATGGCCTCTGGCCGCAAGATGGCCCGCCATCGGAAAGCCCATCACGCCAAGGCCAAGAAACGCCAGTTTCGCCATTCGGGTCTCCTCGGATCATTGCGATTTTTCTTCAAGTCCCGTAGTTAACCGGCCTGCCCCCGTCGTCAACCCCGTCGCTTCCTGCGGCTTGTCCTTCACTTATGATCCGGTTTCCCATGGCAACGCTTTTCCGCTGGCTGCTGCGTCTGGTTGCTTCGGCTTTGGCCGTGATCATGTTTACGGGCTTTGTCGCCTATTACCTCGCTTCGCGGTCGCTGCCGGATTACAACGATCAGCGGCAGATTGCCGGGATCAGCGCGCCGGTGCAGATCGTTCGCGATACCGCCGATGTGCCGCACATTTCGGGGCAGACGGATGGGGATGTGTTCTTTGGCTTGGGCTACGCCCATGCGCAGGACCGGCTGTGGCAGATGGTGGTTGCGCGGCGCACCGTTCAGGGGCGTTTGTCCGAGATTTTCGGGCCAAGGACCGTCAAAAGCGACGAGTTGATGCGGCGGCTTGACCTTTATGGCGCGGCGGCCAAGTCGGTGGCCGATCAGGATTTGCAGACGCGCAAGGCGCTGGATGCTTATGCGCGCGGGGTGAATGCCTGGATTGGTGTGGTCAACGCCGAAGCCAAGGGGCGCGGCGGGCCGGAGTTCTTCCTTTACCCCGGCGAGATCGCGGTCTGGCAGCCTGCCGATTCCATTGCGCTATTGAAGCTTCTGGCCTTTCAGGAAACCGGCCAGTTGCAGAACGAGGTGCTGCGCGCGCGTCTTTCGCTGTTGTCGCGCGATTGGCCGCGCGACCTGATGCCGATGGTGCCAGGGCAGGGCGTTGCCGCCCTGCCGCCCTATGCGGAACTTGCGCCGGGACTGACGGGTGCGCCCTTGCGCAGATACGCGGGCGATGATGCGGCGGGCGATCCTTTGTCGGCGGTGAAGGCACATGCCTTTGCCGGTGCATCGAATGTCTGGGCCGCAGCCCCGTCGCGTTCTGCGGCGGGTGGATCGTTGTTGGCCAATGATCCGCACATGCCTTTCAGCGCCCCGGCCCCGGTTTATCTGGCAGAGTTGCAGTTGCAGTCGGGCGGTGTCATCGGCATGACCATTCCCGGCATTCCGGCGGTTCTAGCGGGTCGGAATGTGAATTTCGGCTGGGGCATTGCGGCATCTTACGCCGACGATCAGGATCTGTTTCTGGAAGAACTGGACCCTGCCGACCCCGAACGCTACCGCGTGCCCGAAGGCTGGGCGGGGTTTCAGACGCGCAGGTCGATCATCGAGGTCAAGGGCGAGCCGCCCCTGAGCGTGACCCTGCGCTGGAGCGATAATGGCCCGGTGCTGCCTGGCGGGCATTATGACCTGCAGTCGGTCACGCCCGAAGGTCATGTGATGGCGCTGGCCTGGCCCGGCTTCGACGAGGCCGACACAAGCATGACGGCCGCTGTCAATCTGATGCAGGCGCAAAGCATCGGGCAGGCGATGGAGGCCGGGGCCAAGCAGATTGCACCGGCGCTGACGGTGACAATGGCAGAAAAATCCCGCGTCGGCATGGCGTTGTTAGGGGCGTTGCCGGATCGGGACGCGCGGCATCAGTCGCAGGGGCGACTACCTTCGCCGGGCTGGATGGTGGAGAATCGCTGGCAGGGGCGACAGCCATTCGTGCAGAACCCGCGCTTTCTGGACCCGGCGGGCGGGATAGTCGGGGCCACCAACAACAAGATACTGGATGCACCCTTTCCCGCACATGTCAGCTTCGACTGGGGCGACAGCCAGCGGGTGCAGCGCTGGTCACGCCTGATGCAGGAGCGCGAGGTTCACACGCGCGAAAGCTTCATCGCGGCACAGCTGGATACGAACGCCACCGATGCCCGCACGATCCTGCCCCTGATTGGTAAGGATCTGTGGTTCACCGGCGAGGCGGCCCCGCTTGGCACGCCGGAAAGGCTGCGCCAGCATGCGTTGGAACTGCTTGCCGCCTGGGACGGAGACATGAACGAACATCTGCCCGAACCGCTGATCTATGCGGCTTGGGCGCGGGCGCTGCAAGCGCGGCTTGTCAGGGACGAACTGGGCCCGCTGGCAGAGGCTTTCACGCGGGTGGAGCCGTTGTTCATCGAACGTATCTACCGCGACATAGATGGCGCGGCCCATTGGTGTGACATCATGCAGTCGGCCCCGGTCGAAAGCTGTGCCGACATTGCGCGAATGGCGCTGGACGACGCGCTTTTGGATCTGACCACACGTTATGGCCCGAAGATCGACAGCTGGCGCTGGGGCGATGCCCATGAAGCGCGGCAAGATCATGCGGCACTTGGCAACGCGCCCTTTCTCAAGTGGGTGATGAACATCCGTCAGTCGACCAGTGGCGGGGACCAAACGCTGATGCGCGGATTGACCGGAGGCGACCCGACCGATCCCTGGCTAAATGTGGACGGGCCGGTCTACCGTGGCGTTTACGATTTTGCCGATCCGGACAGCTCGGTTTTTGTAATTTCGACTGGCCAGTCCGGCCACCCGCTCAGTCGTCATTACGACGATCTGAGCGAGCTTTGGCGGCGGGGCGACTATATCCCCATGTCGCTGGACCCCGCGCTCGCGCAGGCTGCCGCGACGGGGACCACCATTCTTGAGCCACTGCCCGAGGGTTCAGCGCCCTAAACGCCGGGCGGCTTCGGGGGCGAAATAGGTCAGGATACCGTCGCAGCCAGCGCGCTTGAACGCCAGAAGGCTTTCCAGAACCACATCGTCCTTGACCCAGCCATTCAGGATGGCGCCCTTCAGCATCGCATATTCGCCGCTGACCTGATAGGCGAAGGTCGGCACGTTGAAGGCATCCTTCACCTCGCGGCAGATGTCGAGATAGGGCATGCCCGGCTTGACCATCACCATGTCGGCGCCCTCGTCCAGATCGCGCGCGACCAGCCGCAGCGCTTCGGCGCGGTTGGCGGGGTTCATCTGATAGGTCTTCTTGTCACCTTTGAGCGCACCCGAGGCGCCCACCGCATCGCGGAACGGCCCGTAGAAGGCCGAGGCATACTTGGCCGCATAGGACAGTATCGCCACATCCTTGTGGCCCGCCCGTTCCAGCGCGTCGCGCATGGCGCCGATCCGGCCATCCATCATGTCCGATGGGCCAAGAATATCTGCACCGCAATCGGCCTGCACCAGCGCCATGCGCACCAAGGCTTCGACGGTTTCATCGTTCAGGATCACACCGTCGCGCACCAGCCCGTCATGGCCGTTGGAATTATATGGATCCAACGCCACATCGGTCATGACCGCCACTTCCGGCACGGCGGCCTTGATCGCGCGGATCGCGCGGTTGGTCAGGTTGTCGGGGTTCCAGGCTTCGGCGCAGGCAGGGGTCTTCAGCG
Organism: Paracoccaceae bacterium; assembly: GCA_947476475.1. Classification (GTDB taxonomy): domain Bacteria; phylum Pseudomonadota; class Alphaproteobacteria; order Rhodobacterales; family Rhodobacteraceae; genus TMP-24. The sequence goes on from CANJQT010000018.1 coordinate 10,955, forward strand.
CGGGATCGGTGTAGGGAAACAGGCAGACCGCGGGGATATTCAGCCGGGCAGCTTCTTCGGCGGCGCGCACGGCCCCTTCAACGGTCCGTCGGCTGACGCCGGGCATGGAGGAGATTTCGACATCAGCCCCCGCCACATCGGTGACGAAAAGCGGCCAGATGAAATCGGCAGCACTCAGCCGCGTTTCAGTAACCAGCTCTCGCAGGGCCGGGGTGCGACGCAGGCGGCGAAATCGCTGGGCGATGAAAAGGTTCGGGCTTTGCGCCATGTCCGGTATCCTTTCGCGGGTAATTTTGCGTCATTTGCACCGCTGCCACGCTTTTGCACACATCTCAAGGGTGGAAACCGTCGCAGGGGCCAGATAGCATTGGTGTAAAGCCCCCCGGCGTCAGGGGAGCAGGACGGAGTTGACCTTGAATCTGACCCGCCTTTTGTTTGACCTGATCGATTTTCATTCCTTTTCGAACCTTTGGTACTGGATTGCGCTGGCCGTCACCTGGTCGAGTGCGTCGCACTGGGTGCTGGGTGTGCCGTTCGACATGGTGCTGCGTGCGCGCCGCGGCGGCGAGGCTGCGATGCAGGATCTGGAGGACATCACCCGCGTCAACATCAACCGACTGTTGCTGATCGAGTCGGATGCTGGGATGATTCTGGTGGCGCTTGGCTGCTGCGTGCTGACCATGCTGGGCAGTCTTGGGTTCTGGTATGGTGTGGAGTTCTGTCAGGCGACTTTCCTGATCCTGTTGCCGATGTCGCTGGTTGCCCTGTTGACCCTGCGAATGGCAAAGAAAATCCGCTTTGCCGAGGCCGCCGGGGAAGATCTGTGCCGGTTGCTGAACCGCCACCGGATAGCGATTCAGGGCATCGGTGTGTTGTCGATCACCTGCACGGCCATGTGGGGGACGCTGCAGAATTTCAACCTGTCGCCGTTCCATTGAATGGCCGCTTGACAGGCGCGCGGATGCGTTTAGGTCGGGGCAAATGACGCTGCAATCCCATATCACCCTGTCCGGTGCACCCGAAGGTTTCGATGCTAAGGCGCTTGCCCGCGAACTGACAAGGGGCAAGCCGGTCATGCACATCGCACGTGACGACAAGCGGCTTGAGGCGATGCGGGCCGCTTTGGCCTTTTTTGCGCCCGACGCGGTGGTGCTGACCTTTCCGGCATGGGACTGCCTGCCCTATGATCGGGTGTCGCCCAACGCCGACATTTCGGCGGTGCGCATGGCCACGCTGGCCATTCTGGCGCGGGGCTTGCCGGGGCCTTTCGTCCTTTTGACCACGCTGAACGCCGCGACCCAGCGTCTGCCGGCGCGCGATGTGGTCGCCGGTGCGGCCTTTACCGCAAAGGTGGGCGCGCGCGTCAACGAAGCGGCCCTGCGCGCCTATCTGGTGCGGATGGGCTTTTCGCAGACATCTACGGTGTCGGAACCGGGCGACTATTCGGTGCGTGGCGGGATCATCGACATTTTTCCACCCGGGCAGGGCGGGCCGGTTCGGCTTGACCTGTTTGGCGATGTGCTGGACGGGGCGCGGCGGTTCGATGCGGCAAGCCAGCGGACGGTGGAAAAACTGTCGGCGATCGAACTGGCCCCGGTGTCGGAGGTCATTCTTGACGAGGCGGCAATCACCCGTTTCCGGCAAAATTACCGGATCGAATTTGGCGCTGCGGGTACCGACGACCCCTTGTATGAGGCGGTCAGTGCCGGGCGCAAACATTCGGGTATGGAACATTGGCTGCCCTATTTCCATGACCGGCTGGAAACGCTTTTCGACTATCTGCCCGATGCGTCGGTGATGCTGGACGATCAGATTACACCCGTGCGCCTGTCGCACTGGGAAGGGATCGAGGATCAGTACGACACCCGCGCCGAGGCGCTGAAGCGCAAGGACCGGCTGGATTCGGTCTATAAGCCCTGTGCGCCGGGGCTGCTTTATCTTGACGATTCCGGCTGGGCGCAGGCGGTTGCAGGCCACCGGGTCGTGCAGTTGGTGGCGCTGCCGCAGCCCACTGGCCCCGGCGCGCTGGATGCGGGCGCGCGGATCGGGCGCAATTTCTCGCCCGAGCGGCAACTGGAAAACGTCAGCCTGTTCGGGGCGTTGGCGGATCATCTGAAGGTAAAGCTCAAAGAGGGGCAGGTTGTCATCGCCTCTTACTCTGAAGGTGCGCGCGAGCGGCTGAAGGGGCTTTTGGAGGATGAAGGCGTCAAGGGCGTTCACCTCATCCGTGACATGCGCGAGGTGCCTGAGGGCAAGGGTACCTTGCACCTTGCGGTCTGGGCGCTGGAGCATGGGTTTGAATGCCCGGGCCTGACAGTGATTTCAGAACAGGATGTGCTGGGCGACCGGCTGATCCGGGGGGCCAGAAAGCGCAGGCGCGCAGACAACTTCCTGACCGAGGCGCAATCCTTGTCGCCCGGTGATCTGGTCGTGCATGTCGAACATGGGGTTGGCCGCTACAAGGGGCTGGAGACGATAACGGCGCTGGGCGCACCGCATGAATGCGTGCATCTGGAGTATGCCGAAGGCGCGCGGCTTTATCTTCCGGTCGAGAATATCGAACTTCTTAGCCGTTATGGCCATGAAGAGGGGCTTCTCGACAAGCTGGGCGGCGGCGCCTGGCAGGCCAAGAAGGCCAAGCTGAAGGAGCGGATCCGCCAAATTGCCGAACGGTTGATGCGGGTGGCGGCCGAACGGGCGCTGCGCCATGCGCCGATCCTCGAGGCAACGCACCACGACTGGGACGCGTTTGCAGCCCGTTTCCCCTATCAGGAAACCGACGATCAGCTTTCCGCCATTGCCGACGTGATCGCCGATCTGGAGGCCGGATCGCCGATGGACCGTCTGGTGGTGGGGGACGTGGGCTTTGGCAAGACCGAAGTGGCGATGCGCGCCGCCTTTGTCGCCGCCATGTCTGGGGTTCAGGTGGCGGTCATCGCGCCAACGACGCTGCTGGCGCGGCAGCATTTCAAGACTTTCGCCGAACGGTTCCGTGGCACCGCCATCACCGTACGCCCCTTGTCGCGCTTCGTTTCCGCCAAGGACGCGGCCCTGACCCGCGAGGGCCTCAGGGATGGCACGGTTGACATCGTCATCGGCACCCATGCGGTGCTGGCCAAGGGGGTCGGTTTTCGCAACCTGGGCCTGCTGGTCATCGACGAGGAACAGCATTTCGGAGTTCAGCATAAAGAACGGCTAAAGGAAATGAGGTCGGAAATCCACGTTCTGACCCTGACTGCCACGCCGATTCCGCGCACGCTGCAATTGTCGCTGACCGGGGTGCGCGATCTGTCGATCATCGGCACGCCGCCGGTCGACCGGCTGGCGATCCGCACTTATGTCAGCGAATTCGATACGGTCACGATCCGCGAGGCGCTTTTGCGCGAACGTTATCGCGGTGGGCAGTCCTTTTATGTGGTGCCGCGCATTTCCGATCTGCCGGAGATCGAGGCTTTCCTGAAAACCCATGTGCCGGAAGTCAGCTATATCATCGCCCATGGCCAACTAGCGGCGGGTGATCTGGATGAGCGGATGAATGCCTTTTATGACGGCAAGTATGACGTGCTGCTGGCCACGACGATTGTGGAAAGCGGCCTTGATATCCCAACCGCCAACACGATGATCGTCCACCGCGCCGACATGTTCGGCCTGAGCCAACTTTACCAGATACGCGGTCGCGTGGGCCGGTCCAAGGCGCGCGCTTATGCCTATATGACCACCAAGCCGCGCAGTCCGCTGACGCCTGCGGCGCAAAAGCGCCTCAGGCTTCTTGGGTCGCTTGACAGTCTTGGTGCGGGCTTTTCGCTGGCGGCACAGGATCTTGACCTGCGTGGGGCAGGCAACCTTCTGGGCGAGGAACAGTCAGGCCATATCCGCGAAGTGGGCTACGAACTATATCAGGCGATGTTGGAAGACACGATTGCCAAGCTGAAGTCGGGCGAATTGCAGGGTACAACTGACGATGACGGCCAATGGGCGCCGCAGATCAATCTTGGGGTGCCGGTCCTGATCCCCGAAGACTATGTGCCGGATCTGGATGTGCGGCTGGGCCTTTATCGGCGCCTGTCACATCTGACCACCAAGGCCGAACTTGAAGGGTTCGCCGCCGAACTGATCGACCGGTTCGGCGCACTTCCGCGCGAAGTGAACACGCTTCTTTTGGTGATCCGGATCAAGGGCACCTGCAAGCGCGCCGGGATCGCCAAGCTGGATGTCGGACCCAAGGGGATCACCATCCAGTTCCACAATGACAAATTCGCCAATCCTGCGGGGCTGGTGGAATTCGTCCATGCCGAAAAGGGTGCGGCCAGGATCAAGGACAACAAGATCATCCTGACCCGTGCTTTCACAAATGAGGCCGAGCGGATCAAGGGCGCGTTCGCCGTGGCCAAGGACCTTGCCGAAAAGGTTGCAGCAGTGAAGCCCGCCAAGGCGAAGGCCTAGGAAACATGGTTGTGCCTGTCTTCAGGCAAAACCGGATTCCAGTTCTTTTGGGTCGACCCTAGTCGCGCGTCCGGAGGACTTCGGTCAACGAGTCCAGAAGTGCCAGCAGGGTGTCGAGTCTGTCTGCACCGAATTCCTCGGTCAGCTGGCGGTAGATCGTGTGGCTTTCCGGGCTGACGCTGGCAATTAGTTCAACCCCGGCCGGCGCAATTTCAAGTATCACCCGGCGCCCGTCCGTTTCGTCCTTGCTTCGGCGGATCAGGCCGCGTTCTGTCATTGCCTTGATCATTCGGGTGAGAGAGGGCGCAAGGATATTGGCACGCGCCGCCAGTTCGGCCGCATCTAGCGCACCACCCTCATTCAGCACCCGCAAGACGCGCCACTGCTGTTCGTTGATGCCATGATCGGCCAGCATCGGACGAAAACGCGCCATTACCTGTTCGCGGGCGCGCAGCAACGCCATTGGCAGGGCGTGCCTTGTGTCACGCGGTACAGACGCGTCTGCGGCGACGCTGGAAGGGGCCGGCTGGGTCATTCTGTAGCATTAGATGACATTTCGTTGCCGGAAAAGCCCCGGCCGGGATTGGTTGGTGTATGATTGTTTTGAGGGATGGCCGGTTGAAATTGACGTGTCAATAGAATGGAGAAGGCAATGCCGCATCTGACCATAGAATATTCCTCCAATCTTGCGCGGGCCAGTGACCTGTCGGCCTTGTGCGAAAGGCTGCGCCGGGCGCTTTTGGAAAGCGGATTGTTCGAACTTGGCGCGGTTCGGGTCCGGGCAGTCAGTGCTGATCACTACGCGATTGCTGATGGCCTGCCAGACAATGCCTTTGCCGACATGCGACTGCGTATCGGGCAGGGACGCACCGAGATCGAACGAAAGGCACTTGGCGCGCATCTTATGGAGGTCGCGTCCACCCATTTTGCCGAACAGCTTGCGGCACCGCACTTTGCGCTGTCGCTGGAAATCGCCGAAATCGATTGCGATTTCAGCTGGAGGGTCAACGGGTTTCACCGGCGCCTGCGCAGGGTAGACAAGAAATGAGAATCTGACGGCGCAACCCGACGAAACCATCGTCAAGGCTCAAGCCTATGTGGTGCGGTTCACGCGGCAGGGGGGCTTGGAACCAGATCGGCGGGCAGGCGGGGGCGGGAGAGATGCGGTGCCTGGGGCGCAGAGTTTGCAATTTGCATTTGGGATGCTGTCAATACTTTGCAAATTTTCCAGACTCTGCTTTGCTGCACTGCCGCACCGCACTATGGTGCCCGGAATTGCGAAGCGGAGGGGCAGATGAAAGACATTCTGGAAGAACTGGAGGCCCGTCGTGGCGTAGCCCGCCTTGGTGGCGGCCAGCGCCGGATCGACGCCCAGCATGCACGCGGCAAACTGACCGCGCGTGAGCGCATCGAGTTGCTGCTGGACGAAGGTTCGTTCGAAGAATTCGATATGTTTGTTGCTCACCGCTGCGTCGATTTCGGGATGGAGCAGGACCGTCCTTCGGGGGACGGGGTGGTTACCGGCTGGGGCACCGTGAATGGCCGGATGGTCTATGTCTTCAGTCAGGATTTCACGGTCTTTGGCGGGTCTCTGTCCGAAACCCACGCCCAGAAGATCTGCAAGATCATGGACATGGCCCTGCAAAATGGCGCACCGGTGATCGGGATGAACGATTCCGGGGGTGCCCGCATTCAGGAAGGTGTCGCGTCACTGGCCGGTTATGCGGACGTGTTCCAGAAGAACGTACTGGCATCGGGCGTGGTGCCGCAGATTTCGGTGATCATGGGGCCATGCGCCGGTGGCGCTGTCTACAGCCCGGCGATGACCGACTTCATCTTCATGGTGAAGGACACGTCCTATATGTTTGTGACCGGCCCCGACGTGGTCAAGACGGTGACCAACGAGATTGTCACCGCCGAAGAACTGGGCGGAGCTTCGACCCATACCAAGAAATCCTCGGTTGCGGATGGAGCGTTTGAGAATGATGTGGAAGCGCTGGCCGAAGTGCGCCGCCTTGTCGACTTTCTGCCCCTGAACAACCGCGAAAAGGCACCGACCCGCCCCTTCTTTGACGATGTGGCGCGGCTGGAGCCGAGCCTAGATACGCTGATTCCCGACAATCCGAACCAGCCCTATGACATGAAGGAATTGATCCAGAAAGTCGCAGACGAAGGGGATTTCTTCGAAATACAGAAGGATTATGCCGCCAATATCATCACCGGCTTCATCCGACTGGAAGGGCAAACGGTGGGCGTGGTGGCCAACCAGCCGATGGTGCTGGCAGGCTGCCTTGACATCGACAGCAGCCGCAAGGCTGCCCGGTTCGTGCGGTTTTGCGATGCGTTCGAAATTCCGATCCTGACGCTGGTTGACGTGCCGGGCTTCCTGCCGGGAACGTCGCAGGAATTTGGCGGGGTCATCAAGCACGGGGCGAAACTGCTGTTTGCCTACGGCGAGGCGACGGTGCCGAAAGTAACGGTCATCACGCGGAAGGCCTACGGCGGCGCCTACGACGTTATGGCCTCCAAGCATCTGCGGGGCGATTTCAACTATGCCTGGCCCACGGCGGAAATTGCGGTGATGGGTGCCAAGGGTGCAGTCGAGATCCTGTATCGCAGCGAACTGGCTGACAAAGAGAAGATCGCACAGCGCACGAAGGACTATGAGAGCCGCTTTGCCAACCCGTTCGTGGCTGCGGAAAAGGGGTTCATCGACGAGGTGATCATGCCCCATTCCACCCGTCGCCGTGTGGCGCGCGCCTTCGCGTCCCTGCGCAACAAAAAGCTGACGAACCCATGGAAAAAGCACGATAATATCCCCCTTTAATGGAGAGAGACCATGCGGCCCTGGCACATTTTGGCGGTTTTCCTGCTGTGCCTGCCATGGCCGCTTCGTGCTGAGGAGACGATCGACGTGCCATCTGGCCAGCCTGTAACCTTCCTGGATGTGGTGCGCGAGGCGCCCGGACCAGAGGGCCTGACCTATCGGTTCAGGTTCATTGCGCCGTCGATTGCGCGTGAAGGCGGTACGATTGACAGCGAACAGGCACTGGAGGACATGGCGGCATTGTGCGAAAGCTACGCGCTTCCGCGTCTCGCTGCTCTGGGGCCGCAGCCGAGCCAGATCATCATCAGCCTTGCGGACCGGTCGATCCCTTTTGGTCAGCCGGACCCACAGGCCACGCAGTTCTTTGAAGCCTTCCGCCCTGAAGGTTCGGGCTGCATATGGGAGGGATTCTGAAAATGAATCAATATCTTGGGGTCAGTTTTGGCCGCACCTGTGCGGTTGGTGCAAATGAGTCACATACTGACAACTTCGACGGGAATGGTTTTCCTTGGGCTGATCGCTCTGTTATTGTGTTTGTGGGTCGGAAAGATCTGACGCCGAACAAAAAACCAGAGCAGGCGGGGGCTACAAGTAACCCAACCGCCTTTGAGAGCAGGAGAATACCATGTCCAAGCACATCCTCTTCGCGGCAGTTCTTGTCGCCTTCGTCGCTGCTTGCGCGAAAAAAGAAGAGACCGTCTACGTTGAGCAGCCGGTCACCGAAGAACCGGTCTACACCGGCAAACTCAACTGATCTGAACTATGTGTCCTGCCGGGTCCGGGTTTTCCCGGTCCCGGTCCGCTGTGCGGCCCATGACCGGAGGGCAGGCACATGCTGAAGCACCGCGGCTTTCCTGGCCGCCTTCCCGGAACCGATTATCAGTTTGTCATTCGTCGTGCGAGCCATGCCAAGGGCGTCACGAAACTGGTTGCGCGGGAACGGTTCCGCGATCGTGCACCTGCTGACAAACGCGCTGATGCCGGCTTCATGGCCGCCCTATGGGAGTGTTTTGGCGAAGAGCCATTCGAGCGCGGCAATCTGGATGCCGGGCGCCTGTCTTGGCTGCTGGGGCGCGAGGTGGTGCCCGCGGAAGATCCGTTTGACCCGGAAAGCTATGAGGCACTTCTTCAAATTGACGTGAAGCGCGCCCGCGCCTCTTTCCCCGAAGTGTTCGGCGAGGGGGAGTAAGCATGTTCCCGCCCAAGCGGCACCCACTTTGGCGGCTTGCTGCCGACGGTCCGAGTGGCCGGGAGTTTGCGTTTGCGCGGCAGCTTCGGTTGGCCCAGATTGCCAATCAGGCTTTCGGTTCATGCACACTGGCAGCCTGTGTTTTCGTTAATCGTTACCCTTCCCCTTCTGGGCGGCCTGATCCTTTTGGGGTCAGGCCGTTTTTATTTGATCTGGCTCGGCGGAGCGTTGCCGACGATGTGGGGGAGCACAGTTTGCGCTTTTCGGCCTTCGTGAGCGGATATAATGTGATGCTCACAAGAAACTCTATCGGAGGCCGAGCAATATGTTCAAATTCAAACTCCTGGCCAGCATGGCTGTGTTGGTCGCACTTGCAGGCTGCGTCCAAGGCAATGGCCGTGGCATCAACGCAAACTGCACGCTTATGGGTGCTGCGGGTGGCGCGGCACTTGGCGCAGTCACGGAAAATGATCTTGCGACCAGTGCCATTCTTGGCGGTGTCGCAGGTGCTGCCGCTGGCAATGCAGGCATGTGCAACTGATACAAATGCCCTGACCGCGCGCGGTCGGGTTCAAACACCATTGAAAGCCATCGGGGCCTCTGCCCCGGTGGCTTTTTCTTTTGCCTGAGGGGAAGACGAGCGATGTTCAAGAAGATCCTGATTGCCAACCGGGGCGAGATTGCCTGCCGTGTGATCAAGACGGCGCGCAAAATGGGGATCAGGACGGTCGCCGTCTTTTCCGACGCGGATCGCAATGCGCTGCATGTGAAGATGGCCGATGAAGCGGTGCATATCGGCCCGCCGCCTGCAAACCAGTCCTATATCGTGATCGACAAGATCATGGAGGCTGTCCGCCAGACGGGGGCCGAAGCGGTGCATCCGGGGTATGGCTTTCTAAGCGAAAACATGAACTTTGCCGCAGCTCTTGAGCGGGAAGGCGTAGTGTTCGTCGGGCCGCCGAGCCCCGCGATCGAAGCGATGGGCGACAAGATCACTTCGAAGAAGATTGCTCAGGAGGCGGGGGTGTCCACGGTTCCGGGCTATATGGGCCTGATCGCCGATGCGGACGAGGCGGTGAAAATCGCGGGGCAGGTCGGCTATCCGGTGATGATCAAGGCCTCTGCCGGGGGTGGCGGCAAAGGGATGCGGATCGCCTGGAACGATGCGGAGGCGCGCGAGGGCTTTCAGTCGTCAAAGAACGAGGCGGCGGCAAGTTTTGGCGACGACCGGATATTCATCGAAAAATTCGTGACGCAACCGCGCCATATCGAAATCCAGGTGCTGGCCGATAAACACGGCAACTACGTCTACCTGCATGAGCGGGAATGCAGCATTCAGCGGCGAAATCAGAAAGTGATCGAGGAAGCGCCTTCGCCGTTCCTTGACGAGGCGACCCGCCGCGCGATGGGCGAACAGGCCTGCGCATTGGCGAAAGCGGTGGGCTACACCAGCGCGGGTACGGTCGAGTTCATCGTTGATGGCAATCGCAACTTTTATTTCCTTGAAATGAATACACGCTTGCAGGTTGAGCATCCGGTCACCGAACTGATCACCGGTGTTGACCTTGTCGAACAGATGATCCGCGTTGCGGCGGGTGAAAAGCTGCCCTTTGCCCAGAAGGATCTGAAGATCAACGGCTGGGCAATTGAATCCCGTCTTTACGCCGAAGATCCCTACCGCAATTTTCTGCCCTCGATCGGTCGTCTGACCCGCTACCGCCCCCCGGCGGAAGTGGCGACCGCCACCCATGTCGTGCGCAACGATACCGGCGTCTTTGAGGGTGGCGAGATCAGCATGTATTACGATCCGATGATCGCCAAGCTGTGCACGTGGGGGCCGGACCGGGCGAGTGCCGTGGAAAACATGCGTGTGGCGCTGGACAGTTTCGAGGTGGAGGGGATCGGCCACAACCTGCCTTTCTGTTCGGCGGTCATGGACCATCCGCGCTTTGCGAGTGGCGATATCACGACAGCCTTCATCGCCGAGGAATACCCCGACGGCTTCGCAGGTGCGGTTCTGGATGAGCCAATGTTGCGGCGGATCGCGGCATCGACCGCAGCGATGAACCGGGTCGCGGAAATCCGCCGGACCCGGATCACCGGCACGCTAGGCAATCATGAACGCCATGTCGGAGATGACTGGGTGGTCACGCTGCAAGGGACGGAATTCGCTGTAAGGATTTCGGCGGACAAGCAGGGGGCCACGGTAACTTTCGCGGATGGCGGACGCCACAGGGTTACCTCTGACTGGTTACCCGGTCAGCCACTGGCACGGCTGGATGTGGATGGCAGGGCGGTGGTTCTGAAGGTTGGCAAGATTTCGGGCGGCTTCCGGGTCCGCACCCGTGGCGCGGACCTCAAGGTGCATGTCCGCACTCCGCGCCAGGCAGAATTGGCAAAACTGATGCCGGAAAAGCTGCCCCCAGACACGTCGCGCTTCCTTCTCTGCCCGATGCCAGGGCTCATCGTGAAGATTGCCGTCGAGGAAGGGCAGGAGGTGCAGGAAGGTCAGGCGCTTGCCACCGTCGAAGCGATGAAGATGGAGAACATCCTGAAGGCCGAACGCAGGGGCGTGGTCAGAAAGATCAACGCGGCTCCGGGTGCCAGCCTGCGGGTTGATGATGTGATCATGGAATTCGAGTGAGGGCGCGGAAATGACGGACAAGATGGACAACTGGCGCGCCCTTGTGGGCAAGGAACTGAAGGGCAAGACGCCCGAGGATCTGACCTGGAACACGCTTGAAGGTATTCCGGTCAAGCCGCTCTATACCAAGGCCGACGCAGATGGGCTGGACCACATGGGATCCTTGCCGGGGCTTGCGCCCTTTACGCGCGGGGTTCGGGCCAGCATGTATGCGGGCCGCCCATGGACGATCCGGCAATATGCGGGCTTTTCAACCGCCGAGGAAAGCAACGCCTTCTACCGCAGGAACCTTGCGGCTGGGCAGCAGGGCGTGTCGGTCGCCTTTGATCTTGCCACCCACCGGGGCTATGACAGTGACCATCCGCGGGTGGTGGGCGATGTTGGCAAGGCTGGGGTCGCCATCGACAGCGTCGAGGACATGAAGATCCTGTTCGACGGGATTCCGCTGGATCAGGTTTCGGTTTCCATGACCATGAATGGTGCTGTGATCCCGGTTCTGGCCAGCTTCATCGTCGCGGGCGAGGAGCAGGGCGTGGATCGCAGCCTTCTGTCGGGCACCATCCAGAATGACATCCTCAAGGAATTCATGGTGCGGAACACTTATATCTATCCGCCCGAACCCAGCATGAGGATCGTCGCTGACATCATTGAATATACGGCAAAAGAGATGCCCAAGTTCAATTCGATCTCGATTTCCGGCTATCATATGCAGGAGGCGGGCGCCAATCTGGTGCAGGAACTGGGCTATACGCTGGCCGATGGGCGCGAATATGTGAAAACCGCAATCAAACGCGGCATGAACGTCGATGAATTCGCGGGCCGCCTGTCGTTCTTCTTTGCCATTGGCATGAATTTCTTCATGGAGGCCGCGAAACTGCGCGCAGCGCGGCTGCTTTGGCACCGGATCATGACGGAATTCGGCGCAAAGAAGACCTCAAGCCTGATGTTGCGCACCCATTGCCAGACCTCGGGTGTGTCGTTGCAGGAAAAAGATCCCTACAACAACGTCATCCGCACCGCCTATGAGGCGATGTCTGCGGTTCTGGGCGGGACACAGTCGCTTCATACCAACGCGCTTGATGAGGCGATGGCGCTACCCACCGAATTCTCTGCACGAATTGCGCGCAATACGCAGTTGATCTTGCAGGAAGAAACCGGGGTGACGAAGGTCGTCGATCCTTTGGCCGGGTCTTACTATGTTGAAAGCCTGACCGCCCAGTTGGCCGAAGAGGCATGGAAGCTGATCGAAGAGGTCGAGGCGATGGGCGGTATGACCAAGGCCGTGGCCACAGGGATGCCGAAGATGCGGATCGAGGAATCGGCCGCCCGGCGTCAGGCGATGATAGACCGGGGCGAAGAAGTCGTGGTGGGGGTGAACAAATACAAGCCCACACGGTCTGATCCGGTCGAAATTCTGGACGTGGACAATATGGCGGTACGCGACAGCCAGATCGTGCGCCTGAATCAGATCCGTGCGACCCGCGATACAAAAGCCTGCGAGGCGGCGCTGGCAGAGCTGGAGTTCCGTGCCGGTCATGGCGGCAATCTTCTGGAAGCGGCGGTTGCGGCGGCACGCGCGCGCGCCAGTGTGGGGGAAATCAGCATGGCGATGGAAAAAATCTTTGGCCGTCACCGGGCCGAGGTGAAAACCTTGGCGGGCGTTTATGGCAGCGCCTACGAAGGCGACGAGGGTTTTGCCCAGATCCAGAAGGATGTCGAGGCCTTTGCCGAGGAAGAAGGCCGCCGCCCGCGCATGCTGGTTGTCAAGATGGGCCAGGATGGGCACGACCGGGGCGCCAAGGTGATTGCCACCGCTTTCGCCGACATCGGCTTTGATGTCGATGTGGGGCCGCTGTTTCAGACCCCCGAGGAAGCAGCACAGGATGCCATCGACAATGATGTGCATGTGGTGGGGATTTCGTCGCAGGCCGCCGGGCACAAGACGCTTGCCCCGAAGCTGGTCGAGGCGCTGGCTGCTGCGGGTGCCGGTGATATCATCGTGATTTGCGGCGGCGTCATTCCCCAGCAGGATTATGACTTCCTGAAAAAGGCAGGCGTGAAGGCGATCTTCGGGCCGGGGACGAACATTCCCGAAGCCGCGAAGGATATTCTGGCCTTGATCCGTCAGGCGCGGCGCTGAACAGGGCAGCCGGGGGTTTCACACCCCCGGACCCCCGTGGAGTATTTGGGCCAAGATGAAAGGGCCAATCCTTGTGGACGCTGGACCATATTGCAGTTGCTGCCAACACGCTTGAGGAGGGTGTGGCCCATGTTGAAGCCGCGCTAGGCGTTGCGTTGGCGGGCGGCGGCAAACACGCCCATATGTCCACCCACAACCGGCTTCTTGGCCTTGGCCCCTCGGACTACCTGGAAGTAATCGCGGTCGATCCGGATGCGCCGCCGGTGGCCCATCCGCGGTGGTTCCGGCTGGATGAGTTTTCTGGAGCCCCGCGACTGACCAACTGGATTTGCCGGGTTCCTGATCTGGATGCTGCGTTGGCAATTGCCCCGAAGGCGGCGGGGCGGGCGCTCGATCTGGCGCGAGGGGATTTTCGCTGGCGGATGGGGGTGCCGGCCGATGGGCGCCTGCCGTTTGACGATTGCTATCCGGCACTGATCGAATGGCTGGGCAGGTTGGTGCCGCAGGACCGGCTGCCGGACAGCGGGTGCCGCCTGACCCGCCTTGAGGTCGCGCATCCGCAGGCGGCAGAGATTGCCGCCTTGTTGCCGCTGGCAGATCCGCGCGTGATCTTCACGGCCGGGCACCCGGCGCTGAGGGCACAGTTTGCGACTCCGCACGGGCCAAGGGTGCTGGAATGATCCTGCGGCCCGCTGCGCCAAGCGACCATCCGGCCATACTTGCGCTGTGGAATCCGCTGATCCGCGAGACGACCATCACTTTTTCGTCCGAAGAAAAGACCCCGCAAAGCCTTTCCGTCCTGATTGCGGCCCGTCGCGAGTCTGGGCAGGAGTTTCTGATTTGCGAAGCCGATGGTGTGCTGCTGGGCTTTGCGACCTATGCGCAATTTCGAGGCGGGAACGGCTATGTCAGGGCCATGGAGCATACGATCGTTCTGGCGGAAGCTGCCCGGGGGCGGGGGATCGGGCGGCTTTTGATGACGGCCATCGAGGATCACGCGCGTCGAGGCGGTGCCCACACGCTGTTCGCGGGGGTGTCGGGCGAAAACCCTGCCGCTGTCGCGTTTCATGAGGCCATGGGCTTTCGCGCGCTGGCGCGGATACCTGAGGTGGGTTTCAAGTTCGGGCGGTGGCTGGATCTGGTGTTGCTCATGAAGTTTCTGTGACAGTGGCTGACAATCCTGCCTGCGCCCGCTAATGTTCCCCCATGTCGATCTGGACCCGCATAACCGAGGCTATAGCCGCGCTTCGTCAAGGCGAGGGGCTGGGCGCTGTATTGGACAGGCTGAAAACCCCGCCGGAACGCTCTGTCGCTTTTACCATCGCGGTGATTGCGCTGGGGGCCAAGTTGGCCAAGGCAGACGGTCAGGTGACGCGCGACGAGGTTCAGGTCTTTCGCACGGTGTTCACCATTGCCCCCGAGGAAGAGGCCAATGCTGCACAGGTGTTCAACCTTGCGCGCCAAGACGTGGCCGGTTTCGACTCCTATGCCCGCAAGATCGCGGCGATGTTCGGCCCCGGCAACCGCGTGCTGACCGACGTCGCCGAAGGGCTGTTTCACATTGCTTTGGCCAACGGAGAACTACACGCGGCCGAAGAGGCTTTCCTGCGCGAGGTTGTGTCGATCTTCGGGCTGGGTGATCGTTGCTATCGCAGTCTGCGGGCCCGCTTTGTGCCCGATGCGTTGCGCGATCCATATGATGTGCTGGGCGTTGCAGCCGATGCGCCGCTTTCCGAAGTGCGGGCGGCCTGGCGGCAAGCGGTCAAGGAAAGCCATCCGGACGGTATGGCCGCGCGCGGCCTGCCGGAAGAAGCCATCCGCCTGGCCGAGGACCGCTTGCGTGACGTGAATCGCGCCTGGGAAGAGATCAGTCGACAG
Organism: Paracoccaceae bacterium; assembly: GCA_947476475.1. Lineage (GTDB taxonomy): Bacteria > Pseudomonadota > Alphaproteobacteria > Rhodobacterales > Rhodobacteraceae > TMP-24. The sequence continues at coordinate 26,076 of CANJQT010000018.1, forward strand.
GAAGCTGCCTGAAAGGCGGGACAATGCGCATTGCCACTTACAATGTCGAATGGTTCAGCAACCTGTTCGATCAGCGCGGTCGGCTTCTGGAGGATGACGAATGGTCGGCGCGCTACAAGGTGACGCGCCGCCAGCAGCTTGAATCCCTGGCAATTGTGTTCATCGCGCTGGCCGCCGACGCGGTGATGATCATCGAGGCCCCCGACAACAACCGCCACCGCAGGACCGTGGCAATGCTGGAACGGTTTGCCGCGCGGTATGACCTGCGGTGCCGCAAGGCGATCATGGGCTTCGATAATGAAACCCAGCAGGAAATCGCGCTTCTTTATGATCCTGACAAGTTGACGGTCAGACATGATCCTATGGGGGGCGGTGCGGAAGAGCTGCCGCGGTTCGATCAAAGCTACCGGATCGACCTTGATGTGGATGGCACGCCAGACAAGGTGATCTTTTCGAAGCCGCCGCTTGAGGTCGAGGCCCGCACTGCCACCGGGTTTCGCTTTAGGATGATTGGCGTGCATCTGAAGACCAAGGCTCCGCATGGCGCGGCCAGCCCGGAAGAAGCCAGGCGGATATCGATTTCCAACCGGCGCAAGCAGCTGGCGGAATGCGTCTGGCTGCGTGCGCGGATCCTGGAACATCTGACTGCGCGTGACCCGCTTCTGGTCATGGGCGATCTGAATGACGGGCCCGGGCTGGACCAGTTCGAAAAGCTGTTTGGGCGGTCAGGGGTGGAAGTTGTGCTGGGCTGGGACGAACCGCATGGGGTCCGCCTGTTCGATCCACATGCACGGATGACGTTTAGCAAGAAAGCCGGGGTGGTGCCGACCTCTGCGCGCTTTTTTCTGGATGAACAGAAGCGCTATTTTCAGGCGCTGCTGGATTATATCATGGTTTCGCCGGATCTGCGGGCGAAAGGCCCGGTGTGGCGCATCTGGCATCCGTTCGATGACCCTGCCTGTTATGGCACGGAAGAGCTGCGTGAGGCGCTGCTGATGGCGTCAGACCATTTCCCGGTCAGCATTGACTTGCCGATATGACAGGCGTGCCTTTGAGACGCGGGGCATTGGTGATATGTTTTGTGAATGCGTATTGTGATCCCAATCATTGCCTGTCTTGGTCTGGCTACGCTGCCACTGGCGGCAGAGGATCCGGCGCCAGACGCCGGTCACGGGATGAGTTTGATCGAGGAAGGGGCGAGAATCATCCTGCGCTCGCTTCTGCAGGACATGCAGCCCAAGCTTGAGGAACTTCAGAAAGGACTCGATCAGGCTCTGGCCGATATGGGGCCCGCACTGCGGGATCTGTTGGCCAAGGTCGACGACTTTCGCAATTATCATCCGCCGGAGATGCTGCCTAACGGCGACATCATCATCCGCCGCAAGTCGCCGGCGGAAATCGCCAACCCGATAACGGGTGGCGAGATCGAGCTTTAGCCTAAAGCCGGGCGATCCGTTCGGTCAGGAGCGTAAAGAAAGCGTCGCGGTCAACATCACCCATGAACATGGCATTTGGATCCTTGCCGGTGACACGCCACCAGTCAGCGACCGTCATGCCCAGCGTGTGCCGCCCTTCGACTTCGATCGCTACATGGATATGGCGGCCTGAAAAGAGGCCAGGCTGGATCAGATAGGCGATCACGCAGGGGTCATGCAGCGGCGCGCCTATGCTGCCGTATTTTGCCGTATCGTATCGTTCGAAGAAATCGGTCCAGCTGGCAACGGCCCGGCCCGCTGCGGTGCCAAGCCCGCGCATCCCTTCCACCCAATCGCGCGAGGTCAGCGCCTTGTGTGTTACGTCCAGTGGCATGACCACCAGCGGCACGCCTGAAGTGAAGACGATTTCGGCGGCTTCTGGATCGACGTAGATGTTGAATTCGGCGGCCGGCGTGATGTTGCCGCCTTCGAAATAGCCGCCACCCATCAAAACGATTTCGGCGACGCGGGGGATGATGTCCGGGGCCTTCTGAAAGGCGGTTGCCATATTGGTCAAGGGGCCGAGCGGGCATAGCGTCACTGCGCCCGACGCTTCGCGGCGCAGCGTCTCAATGATGAAGTCGACCGCGTGGCCAGTGGCCAGCGGCATGGTCGGTTCGGGAAGGACAATACCGTCGAGCCCGGACTTGCCGTGGACATGTTCGGCGGTGACCAGCTTGCGCGTCAGGGGCGCGGCGCAACCTGCAAAGACCTTCAGGTCGCGCCGACCCGCCAGTTCACAGATGACCCGCGCGTTTTTTTGGGTCAGCGCCAGCGGCACGTTTCCGGCGACGGCGGTAATCCCCAGCACCTCAAGTTCCGGCGAAGCCAGCGCAAGGAGAATCGCCACTGCATCATCCTGCCCGGGGTCGGTGTCGATAATGATTTTCCGTGCCAAGGTCATGATTTCCTGCCTTTTCGCCAACAATACTTGCTGTAACAGTGGCTATTGATATTAAGGAAGTCCAGTGCCGCCATTGCGTCAAAAACCCGCCACAATCCCCGGAGATGGTTAATGAAATTGTGGGGACGGGCCAAGGCTATGAGTGGGCAGCATCAACCGATCCATCTTCATGTCGGCGGGCAGACCACCGGGGCTGAAGATTTCGTCGTTTATCTGGCGGCCAACCGGGCTGGACTGCGCCGTGCGGGTTACGGGCTGTTTTGTTTTGACGTGATGGCTGCGGGGGCGGACGGCCTCTCGGATGCCTTGCCCGCGCCGGGGGCGGACCCCAGTGAAACGGGTGCCGCGTCTGCCGCTTTGGCGCGCCGTTTCGCGCCAGACCGCAAGACAGGTGAGGAAGGTTTTGTCATCAGTGCGCCGGATCTGGCCGGGCCGGTGTCTGAACTGTTGCTTGGCCGTTTCTATCCGAATGCACGGGCAAGGGCGCGGGTCTTGCGTCAGGCGCTGGGGCAGCGGGTCGATCGGTTGGTGCTGGCGGTTCAACCTTATGAAGTCCTGTTCCATTCCGTCTGGATGGCACTGGCGCTGAACCGGCGGATGGACCCGTTCGCAGATTATGCCGCAGCATTGGCGCAGTTTCAGGGGGGGTGGGCCGACCTTGCCCAGATCCTGACCGAGGAGCTTGAGGTGCGCGAACTGGTGATTCAGGCCGCACCGGCAAATACCGCGCAAATGCTGAACGCTCTGGTGCCGGGGCTGGCCCTTCGGCAGCCGATCCAGCCGTTGCCGAAGCCGCGTGCGACTCCGGGTGCCGTGGCCATGGTGCAGCGCCTGATCGGGCAGACGATCAAGCTGCAGGCAGGGCAAAGAGATCGGCTTGTGGCTTTTCATGCCCGCCAGCCACAGGTGCGCCCCGATTTCGGGATGAGTGCGCTGGCGCTGTCTGACCTGCGGGGCCGCTACATTGCGGATCTGCACATGCTGGCCCATTCGGAGGGAGCCAGGGTGATTGGCGCACCAGAGCCGGCGCTGGCCGCAGAATAGCCTGTTGATCAGGCGTTGCCCGCGACAGGTGGGCGCAGCCCATTGGCGCGGCCTGCACAAAGCTTTAAGGTGCGGCCATGATCACAGAACTTGGCCATTTTGCGCTTATCCTAGCCCTTGGTTTTGCCGGCCTTCAGGCGACCATTCCTTTCGTCGGCGCACAGACCGGGCGGCGAAACTGGATGGCGTTGGGGCCGACGCTGGCCACCTTGCAGTTTCTGGCTTTGACAGCGGCCTTCGCTGCGCTGACGCATGCTTTTGTCACTTCGGACTTCTCGCTGAAAGTCGTCGTCGACAATTCCCATACGCTGAAGCCGATGCTTTACAAGGTGGCGGGAGTTTGGGGAAACCACGAAGGGTCGATGCTGCTTTGGGCGCTGATCCTTTCGGGGTTCGGGGCCTCTGCCGGCTGGTTCGGCGGCGGTTTGCCGCCGCGGTTGCGCGCACGGGTGCTTGGCGTTCAGGCCCTGATCGGTGTGGCGTTCCTTGCCTTCATCTTGTTCACATCGAACCCGTTCGTGCGGCTGAATCTGCCACCCTTCGACGGACATGACCTGAATCCCCTCCTGCAGGACCCCGGCCTCGCCTTCCACCCGCCGTTCCTTTACCTGGGCTATGTCGGGCTTTCGATGTCGTTTTCCTTCGCCATTGCCGCCCTGATCGAGGGGCGCGTGGATGCCGCATGGGCGCGTTGGGTGCGACCGTGGACACTGGCGGCCTGGATATTCCTGACAATCGGCATCGCGCTGGGCAGCTGGTGGGCCTATTATGAACTGGGCTGGGGCGGCTTCTGGTTCTGGGATCCGGTCGAGAATGCCAGCTTCATGCCCTGGCTTTTCGCCGCCGCCCTGCTTCATTCCTCCATTGTCGTGGAAAAGCGCGAAGCGCTGAAGGCCTGGACGGTACTTCTGGCGATCCTCGCGTTCGGGTTTTCGCTGATCGGCACATTCATCGTGCGGTCAGGTGTGATCACCTCGGTCCACGCTTTTGCCAATGACCCTGAACGTGGCGTGTTCATCCTGGCGATCCTGACCTTCTTCATCGGCGGCGGCCTGACCCTGTTTGCAGCGCGTGCCGAAGCCTTGCAGGCGCGCGGGGTCTTTTCCCTGGTAAGCCGCGAGTCGGCGCTGGTGCTGAACAATATCCTGCTGGCGGTAGCGGCTTTGGTGGTGTTCATCGGCACCATCTGGCCTTTGCTGGCCGAACTTGGCTTTGGGCGCAAACTGTCGGTGGGTGCGCCGTTCTTCAACGCGGCCTTTACGCCCTTTATCGTGGCGCTGGCGGTGATCCTGCCCGTGGGCGCGATCCTGCCCTGGAAGCGGGGCAGGTTGGCCGCGACAGTGCGCCCCTTGGCCGGGGCACTCGCGCTGGCGGTGGCAATGGGCGGTCTGGCATTTGCGGTGGGCAGCGGACGGTCGGCGCTGGCGCCCATCGGCATTCTTCTTGGCAGTTGGCTGATCGCGGGGACGGCGGTCGATTTGTGGCTGCGCGCCGGGCGGCGGCTGGTGCGACTTGGCCGCTTGCCGCGAGCAGACTGGGGCAAGGCGTTTGCCCATGGCGGGCTTGGGGTTGTCTTTGTCGGGGTGGCGGCGATTCAGGGCTGGAATATTGAAGACATCCGTACCCTTCGGGTAGGCGAAAGCTTTCCGCTTGGCGAGTATGAGGTCAAGCTTACTGCCGTGACCGAAGGTCAGGGACCAAATTACCTGACCACGACGGGCGAAATGCACCTGTTGCGCGGCGGGGTCGAGATTGCGGCGCTTTACCCGGAAAAGCGCTTTTATCCGGTGGCTGCGATGCCAACGACCGAAGCGGCGATTTTGAATGGACCTTTGCGCGACATCTACCTGGTGTTGGGGGATCGGCAGGCCGATGGCGGCTGGGCGGTGCGCAGCTATATCAAGCCCTTCGCCAACTGGATCTGGTGTGGTGCATTGCTGATGGCGATCGGCGGCGGGTTCAGCCTGTCGGACCGGCGCCTTCGGGTGGCGGGGGGCGCGCGCGTGGCCCGGACGACGACGGCCTTGGATCCGGCAGAATAGGGAACGACATGCGCGCCTTGCTGGCTCTTCTTGCGGTTCTGGTCTGTTCTCCGCTTTGGGCAGTGCAACCAGACGAGATCCTGTCCGATCCGGTGCTTGAGGCGCGTGCGCGTGCCTTGTCGGCGCAGGTGCGTTGCCCGGTTTGCCAAGGCGAGTCGCTCGACGATTCGAACGCGACGATCGCCCGTGACCTGCGGCTGGTGCTGCGCGAACGGCTGGTGGCGGGCGACAGTGACAGTCAGGTGATTGATTATCTGGTGGCGCGTTATGGTGAGTTTATTCTGTTCCGGCCGCGCGCGTCGGGGGCGAACCTGCTGCTGTGGATCGCCGGGCCGCTGATGCTTGGCGGGGCGCTGACCGGTGCCGGGCTTTATATCCGTCGCCGTCAACGGGCGCCGGACCGTGCGCAGCCGCTGACCGACGCGGAAGAAGCCCGCCTGCGCGACCTTCTGAACAAGTGACGTTCGGTTCCGCTTTCCTGATCATGCGTGTCGGCTATCCTGTGCCCGGGCAAGAGCGAGGGCGACATGTCGGACGATCAGACAATTTCCTAAGAGTTGACGAACAGAATTGCAGTGATCTGCCTGAAACGGCCAGAGGTGATGAACGCCCTCAATGCGCGTTTGCGGCTCGAACTGCGCAACGCCATCTCCTGCGCCGAGGCAGAGGCGCGGGTTGTGGTTCTGACTGGCGCGGGGCGGGCCTTTTGTTCAGGGCAGGATCTGGCCGATGCGGGCCATCTGGCCGAGGTTGATTTTGAACGCGTCTTGCGCGACGAGTATGAACCTCTTTTGAAGGCGATCTATGAATGCCCTTTGCCGACAATAGCCACCGTCAACGGGGCCGCGGCGGGCGCGGGGGCAAACCTGACGCTGGCGGCGGATGTGGTGATTGCCTGCGAAAGCGCCAGCTTCATTCAGGCCTTTACGCGGATCGGGCTGATGCTGATGCGGGCGGCACCTACTGGCTTCCCCGTCAGATCGGTTTTGCCCGGGCAATGGGGGCAATGCTGTTTGCCGGCGAGATCAGCGCCCGGCAGGCAGCAGACTGGGGAATGATCTGGGAAACGGTTCCGGATATGGATTTCGATAGCCATTGGATGACTCAGGCGACGCGGCTTGCCAACGGGCCGACCGCGGCCTTTCGGGGGGGCAAACAGGCTCTGCGCGCCAGCGCCTCGAACGATCTGGCCGCGCAACTGGCGCTGGAAGCGCGGCTGCAAGGCGGGTGCGGGCGGTCGCGCGATTTTCTGGAAGGTGTGCCGGCGTTTCTGGAAAAGCGCGCGCGGCAGTTTGACGGCTGCTGACCCAAGAAAGCTGGACGCAATTCGCTTGATCAGGGATCAGGCCCGGCGTTCCCTGCCTAACCAATGGTGGCGTGCCACGCTCCATGTCCTTTCGCCCTGCATCTTCGCTTGACCGACACCAGATGCGGGCAGAGACTGAGGATCAGGGCGGATCGGCCCGAAGGCACGGGGGCCGCGGCATTTCCGCCGAAGCCCCCCGTTTGTGCCGGAAGGGAGCGATCATTATGCGGCTCATCACAGTTATGGGGCCGTCGCAATCGGGCAAAAGCGAGCTCGTGAAGCGATTGGCGCATCTGGACGGTCATGCCCCGAAGGTTGAACAGGCTGGGCATCTGGCCCTGTCGCGGTTCAGCTTTCTTGGTGAACCCTGGTGTGCAATCGACATGGCCGGCGGCCCCGAATATGCACGGATGGTTGGCACATCGTTGCTTGCATCCGATGCGGCGGTGCTTTGTGTGGCGCCCGACCCGGATGAGGCGGTCCTTGCCGCCCCCTATCTGAGGGCAATCGAAGCCTCTGGCACACCGTGCCTGATTTTCATCAATCGGATGGACGCACCGAAGGGCAGGGTGCGCGATATCGTCTCGGCCCTGCAGGCCTATACATCCCACGCGGTGGTTCTGCGTCAGATCCCGATCCGCGAAGGCGGGCAGGTCGTGGGGGCAGTCGATCTGATCTCGGAACGGGCCTGGCGCTATCGCGAGGGCTTGCCGTCAGTCCTGGTCGAAATGCCATCAGGCGAAACCGAGCGCGAAAAAGAGGCGCGCAGTGCGTTGCTTGAACATATGTCCGAATATGACGATCAACTTCTAGAAGAACTGATCGAGGATCACGAGCCGGCGAAAGGCGCACTTTATGAAATCGCGCGCCGAGAGACACAGGAAAGCGTCATTCTGCCTTGCTTCCTGGGTGCGGCAGCCCATGCGAATGGCGTGATGCGCCTGATGAAGGCATTGCGGCACGAGGCGCCATCGGTTGGAGCTTTGCGCACGCGGCTGGGGGGCAAGGCAATTGCCGTGGGTTTTCATGCACAAAACCGCAAGCATTTGGGAAAATGCACGTTCGTCCGGGCGCTGGACAGTGGAGTAGCGCAGGGCGCGATCTTGGGCGGCGGCACGGTCGGGGGCCTGTCAGAGCTTGGCGGCAAGTCCGGGCATGACCATCTTTCGGCGGGCGATGTGGCGATAACGGTCAAATCGGATCATTTGAACCCAGCCATGCTGTTTACCGCAAGTGCCGCTGAGGCGGCACCTGACTGGGCAAAAGGCGCGCCGCCTGCCTTGGCGCGGCTGTTCACACCGCGTCACGAAAAGGACGATGTGCGCCTGTCTGCCGCCTTGGCCAAACTGGCCGAGACTGACCCGGCGCTAAGCCTGAGTCAGGACGAAGCGACCGGCCATGCGGTCGTACGACTGCAGGGGCCGATGCATCTGCGCGCGGCGTTGGCGCAGTTGTCTGAAGGATTCGGGGTGGAAGTCGATGCGCATCTGACCGCACCCCGCTATTGCGAGACCATTTCGTCAAAAGTCGAAGAAGCTTACCGCCACCGCAAGCAGTCAGGCGGGGCGGGGCAATTCGCTGATGTGGTGATGACCGTCGCCCCCTTGGCACGTGGAGAAGGCTTTCGGTTCAGCGAGATTGTCAAAGGTGGCGCCGTGCCTCGCAACTACATCCCGTCGGTCGAGGAGGGCGCACGCGATGCCCTTGCCAAGGGGCCGTTGGGCTTTCCGGTGATAGATCTGTCGGTGACCCTGACGGACGGAAAATATCATGCGGTGGACAGTTCCGATTTTGCCTTCCGCACCGCCGGGAGGCAGGGTGTGAAAGAGGCGTTGGCAAAGGCGGGGCCGGTTTTGCTACAACCAGTGGATCGGGTCGAAGTGCATATTCCGTCGATCTATTCCGGCGCGATGGTGTCACTGATTTCGACACTCAAGGGGCAAGTGCTGGGCTTTGACCGTGATCCGGCCTGCCGGGGCTGGGATATTTTCCGGGCGCTGTTGCCCGCCTCGTCCGAAGAAGAACTGGTGGCCGGGTTGGGGGCGGCCACTCAGGGCACCGCCTGGCACGAGGCAAGTTTTGACCATTACGAAGAACTGTATGGGCGCGAGGCCGAGCGTATTTCGAAGGAACACGCAATGGTGTGACGAACAGGGCGAACGGGGGCGCTGCCCCCGTTCGCCCGCAAAAAATTACGCAAGGAAAGTTGCCGTAGCGCGGCTTGGCCGGACAGGTGCGGGAACGCTTTCCAATCCTTGGTTCGCAGTTCACCAAGGCGTCGCCGTTCCGGCCAGCCCGGAAGAATAGACCTGCGATTTGGCATGACCGACAGTTTGCCCGTTGCAAGCAGGCTCTGCCGCAAGCAGCGGCTGATTGCCCCGCAGCCCAGTAGCATGTTTGCTGTCCACGCGCTTCTTCGCAGGTCGCTGATCGACCACAGGCTGTTCAGCCGCACCACGGACTGTCGGTTGTATCGAAGGATCGAGGTGGTGCCTTCGGCCAGGGTACTGGCGCTGATCAAGGAATGACCTGGGCCGCGCTGACAAACGAAATGGCCGCCCACCGGCGGCCATTGTCAGGCGTTCGTGATCGCGCAGGCCATCGCTGTCAGCGTTTTGCCAGATCGGTATAGTCGCGCCGCGTGGGACCGACGTAAAGCTGCCGCGGCCGGCCGATTCTCTGGGTGGGGTCACCGATCATTTCCTTCCATTGGGAAATCCAGCCAACGGTGCGGGAAATTGCAAAGATCGGGGTGAACATGGCGGTGGGGAAGCCCATCGCCTCGAGGATGATGCCCGAATAGAAGTCGACGTTGGGATAGAGCTTTTTCGAGATGAAATATTCATCCTCAAGCGCGATCCGTTCCAGTTCCTTGGCGACCTGCAAAAGCGGGTTGTTGTGAACGCCCAGAAGATCAAGCACCTCGTCCGCGCTTTCCTTCATCACTTTGGCGCGTGGGTCGAAGTTCTTGTAAACCCGGTGACCAAAGCCCATCAGCCTGAAGCCCGAAGTCTTGTCTTTCGCCTTGGCGATAAACTCCGGAATACGGTCAACCGTGCCGATTTCCTTCAGCATTTCTAGGCAGGCCTGGTTGGCGCCGCCATGCGCAGGCCCCCAAAGACAGGCGATGCCCGCCGCAATACAGGCGAAGGGATTGGCCCCGGACGAGCCCGCCAGACGCACGGTCGAGGTTGAGGCGTTTTGTTCATGATCCGCATGCAGCATCATGATCCGGTCCATCGCACGCTCCAGCGCGGGCTGCACCACATAATCCTCGCACGGAACGGCAAAGCACATGTGCAGGAAGTTGCCCGCATAGCTGAGCGCGTTTTTCGGGTAAACGAAGGGCTGGCCGATCGAGTATTTATAGGCCATCGCCGCAATGGTCGGCAGTTTGGCAACCATGCGGATGGCTGCGACTTCGCGCTGCCACGGATCATTAATGTCAAGACTGTCGTGATAGAAGGCAGACATCGCACCAACCACGCCCACCATCGTGGCCATAGGGTGGCTGTCCCGGCGGAACCCGCGGAAGAAGTTGTGCATCTGTTCATGCACCATCGTATGGCGGCGCACGCGCGTGGTGAAATCGTCCAGCTGATCCGCCGTCGGCAGTTCGCCGTACAATAACAGATAGCACACTTCTAGATGGGTGGACTGATTTGCCAGCTGTTCGATCGGATAGCCGCGATAGAGCAGCTCCCCCAGATCACCGTCGATATAGGTGATGGCGCTGTCGCACGCCGCCGTAGAGGTGAAGCCTGGATCATAGGTGAAAACATCACCCTCGGCATAAAGTTTGCGAATGTCGACGACATCCGGCCCGATGGTAGGCTTCAGGATCGGCAGGCTGAGCGTTTTGTCGCCGAAGGTCAGGGTGGCGGTTTTCGTATCGGCCATCTTACTCTCCCCAAAACCGGTCCCTGGCAGGGATTCCGGCGGTGTCGCAGGTCAGGGAAGCCTTCCCTTAACCTGTTGCATCATTGATCCGGGCGAGGCTTTCTTCACGCCCGAGCACAAGCATCATGTCAAAGACGGAAGGGCTGACCGTCCGTCCCGCAAGGGCCGCCCGCAAGGGGCCGGCGATTTTGCCCAGACCCATGCCGTGCGCCGCTGCAACCGAGGCCACGGCGGCCTCGATATCCTCTCGTACCCAGCTAACATTTTGCAACTGCGGCGTCAATTCTGACAGTATACCGCGGGATACCGTGTCAAGCGCCTTTGCTGCGGCCTGGTCAGGCGAAATGGGTCTGGATGTCAGGATAAAGTGTGCCTTTTCAATAAGATCAGGAAATGTCTTTGCCCGATCTTTCAGGCAGTAAAGGCCGCGTGAAAGCAGGTCCCGCTGTGTCGAGGTCAGCGCCGGACGACCAGACGCAGCAAGGAATGCCTCAATTTCAGGCAGCAATGCTGCATCTGCACTTGCAGCGATATGCAGGCCGGAAAGGTTTTCAAGTTTCTTGAAATCAAGGCGTGATGGCGCACGACCGATTCCACTCAGGTCAAACCATTCCTTCGCTTGCGCGTCAGAGAAAAACTCGTCATCGCCGTGCGCCCAGCCCAGGCGGCACAGGTAGTTGCGCATCGCCGCTGCCGGATAGCCAAGCGCCTGATATTCATGCAGGCCAACTGCCCCATGGCGCTTCGACAATTTCTTGCCGTCCGGCCCGTGGATCAGCGGAATATGCGCCCAGACAGGTTCGGACCAGCCCATCGCCTTATAGATCTGTGTCTGTCGCGCCGCGTTCGTCAGGTGGTCATCCCCCCGGATCACATGCGTGACGCCCATGTCATGGTCATCCACAACGACCGCCAGCATGTAGGTCGGCGTACCATCGGCGCGTAAACAAACCATATCATCCATCTGGTCATTGCCGAAGGTGACATTGCCCTGCACGCGGTCCTCGATCACCGTCTGGCCTTCCTGCGGGGCTTTCAGGCGGATCACATAGGGCGCGTCTGGAAAGGTTGCAGGATTGGCATCGCGCCATGGCGAGTGAAACAGGGTGGAACGGCCTTCCGCGCGGGCCGCTTCGCGGAAGGCTTCAATTTCTTCCTGGCTGCAAAAGCACTTGTAGGCAGACCCGCGCGCCAACATCTGCCGCGCAACCTCGGCGTGGCGGTCCTTCATGGAAAACTGGCTTACCGGCTCGCCGTCCCAGTCCAGACCCAGCCAGGTCAGGCCCTTGAGGATTGCCTCGGTCGCCTCGGGGGTGGAACGTTCACGGTCGGTGTCCTCGATCCGAAGCAGGAACTTGCCGCCGCGCCCGCGCGCGTAAAGCCAGTTGAACAGCGCCGTGCGTGCACCGCCGATATGCAGATAGCCGGTGGGCGAGGGGGCGAAACGGGTGACGATCGGTACGGACATTGGCGGCATTAACCTTTCGGAAACCATAATGAGGACATCCTGACCGGAGGGTTCTAGGCGTTAGGCAAAGGGGAAACAAGGTGCGCCGGATCAGTCATCAGGCAGGCGGGGCGCTGCGGTTCTTGTTGGAAATGCCTCTGGCGGCGCGCGGTCAACTTTTGCCGTGGGCCCCGGTGTTTCTGTCGGTGGGGATCGGTTATTACTTCGCGATGGCGGCGGAACCTTCGGCGCTGTTTCTTCGCTTGATCTGTCTGGCCGGGATCTGCGCCACAACCGTGGCCAGACGTGGGCCGGAACTGTGGAAGGTTCCTGCCACGGCACTTGCTCTGGTGCTTTGCGGCACTTTGGTCGCTGATCTGCGGGCGCATCTGGTTGCGGCCCCGGTTCTGACCTTTCGTTATTATGGTGCTGTCGAAGGGCGCGTGATCGACATCGATCGATCGTTTTCCGACCAGACGCGGCTGACACTGGATCAGGTCCGGCTGGAGGATACGGCGCCAGACCGTATCCCGGCGCGGGTGCGCATCGCCTTGCACGGCGACCAGACCGATTTCTTGCCCGAACCGGGCCTGCGCGTGATGCTGAGCGCGCATCTGTCGCCGCCTGATGGTCCCGTAGAGCCTGGAGGCTTCGACTTTCAGCGGCTGGCGTGGTTTTCCAGACTGGGTGGGGTCGGCTATACGCGCAGTCCGGTCATGGTGGTGTCCGCCCCCGAATCCGGATGGGGGCTGATGGCGTTCCGGCTGCGGATGTCCCTGTCGCGATTGATGCAGGAGCGGATGGGAGGGCAGGCGGGGGCCTTTGCAGCGGCCCTGATGACGGGCGACAGGTCTGGGGTCACGGCGGCCACAAATGATGCGTTGCGGGCATCGAATCTGTCCCACATGATCTCCATCTCCGGCCTGCACATGGGGCTGTTGACCGGCTTTGTCTTTGCACTTTGCCGGTATGGGCTTGCACTTTGCCCGCCCCTAGCCCTGCGGCTGCATTCGAAGAAGCTGGCCGCCGCGGTCGCCCTTTTGGCGGCGACATTTTACATGTTTCTAGCCGGGCCGGATGTGGCGACGCGGCGCAGTTACATCATGGCGGCAGTGGTTCTGTTGGCGGTGCTAGGCGACCGGCGGGCCATGTCGCTGCGGTCGGTAGCAATCGCCGCCATGATCTGCCTGCTGCTGGAACCGGAAAGTCTGGTCGAACCAGGTTTCCAGATGTCTTTCGGGGCAACGGCCGCGCTGATTGTCGGGTTTGAACATTGGGCAAAGGTGCAAAGCCGTTTACCCCCCCTGATGCGGCCGGTGGCCATGGCGGTTCTGTCTTCGCTGATCGCCGGAACCGCGACCGCACCGATTGCCGCGGCGCACTTCAACCGGATGGCGGGATATGGGCTTTTGGCAAACCTGCTGGCGGTGCCGGTCATGGGGATTGCCGTCATGCCTGCGGGTGTCATGGCGGCCGTACTGGCGCCCTTCGGCCTTGCAGCGCCCGCCCTTTGGGTGCTGGAAAAGGGCTGCGCCCTTATTCTCTACATCGCTGATCAGGTCGCGGGCCTGTCTGGTGCGGTTGTCACTGTACCGGCCCCCCCGGGGGCTGTTCTGCCGCTGCTGGGCGGATTCGGGGCGGCGATGTTGATCGCGCGACGTCCCTGGGCGCGCGGGATGGGGCTTGCCGGGCTTGCCGCTGCGATGCTGGTCTGGACCATGGCAGAACGCCCGATCCTGTTGATTTCGGGTGACGGCACGCTGGTTGGCATGATGACGCCGGAAGGCCGGGCAATCAGCAAGGAAAAAGGTGGTGGCTTCATTGCAAAAAGCTGGCTGGAGGATGATGGCGACGGCGCGATCCAAGCTGATGCCTTCCGGCGTCCCGGGTTTTTGGGTGGCAAGGGCAACCTGGGTGCAGATCTGAATGGCGAGCCACTAAGGATATTTGCCGGGAAAGGGGCGGCGGGCCGCGCCGTCGATGCCTGTCGGGATGGCGCGATCGTGGTTCTGTCTGAAGACTGGGACGCGCCAACCGACGGTTGCACCATGTTTGATCGACGCAAACTGCTTGGGACCGGCGCGGTTGCCCTTTACCGCACCCAAGAGGGGCCTGTGCTGGTGACAGCGCGGGACCTGGCCGGAGACCGGCTGTGGAACCGGCACCATCGAGTCAGGCAGGGGCAATGAAGGGCTGAAAGACGACACGAAAGGCGGGCGTGGCCTCCAGCCGGTCTGAAAGCCGTGAAAGCACCGGAAGGCGTGCCGCGTCGGTCAGGCCGGGATGAGATTCGCGCACGAACCGCCAGATGCAGGCCACTGCGATCGCATCATGGCCGGGATTTTCGGGCAGACCTGACTGCGAAAAATCGGCTTCAAGGGTGTTCCAGCCATCGGCAATCTGGCGCGCGCACCGATGCACAAGCACATCAGAGACCTGATCATGCAGGCGCTTTTCATAAAACAGGCTGACCGCCTTGTCGCCGATCCCGGCCGCTAGTGCCGCACGCTGCAGGGCGCGGCGGCGGGCGGGTTCGGCCTGGGGAAAAAGCCGCCGTTCTGGTGCCATGAGGGCATCGAGATAATCAAGGATCATATGGCTGTCGATCAGGCTTTCCCCATCGTCAAGCACCAGAACCGGCACGCGTGTCAGCGGGTTGAGGGGGCGGATCTTGTCCGCGTCCGCGAAGACCGACCACGGCTCTTGCCGAAACGGCAGGTCATAAAGCGTCAGGGCTATCCCCACGCGCCGCACAAACGGGCTGTCATATTGGCCGATCAGGATCATTTGTTTGGCTTTCTACTATTGCACGGTAGGCACGCGCGCCAGATAGGCGGCAACGGCGGCGCGGTCCTCCGCTTCCAGATGTGCCATATTCTCTACAACCAATGCCATATGCCCGCCTGCACTGTCGAAGTCCGGGGTAAAGCCGGACTTCAGATACTCGGCGATGTCTTCAGCACTCCATTTCAGCCGCGCTGGGGTGATGTTCGGGAACGTCCCCTTTCCGGCCGGTACCGGCCCGCCCGCCAACCAACGGCTGCGATCCATGCCTCCCATGATCCCGCGTGGCGTATGGCATTCGCCACAGTGCCCCAGGCCTTCGACCAGATAGCGGCCACGCTGTTCGGCAGGACTCAGGTCGCCCGTGACTACCCAGTCCTGGCGCAGAAACAGGAATTTCCAGCCGCCAAGGGATCTGCGGATGTTGAACGGGAAACCGACCTTGTGCGGCAGGTTGGGGGTGGACGCGGCAGGCAAGGTCATCAGGAAGGCATGCAGGTCTGCGACATCCTGAAGGTCGGCATGGACGTAGCTCGCATAGGGGAAGACCGGATAATAATGCTGCCCTTCCGGGGAAACGCCACGCGTCATGGCGTTGGCCAGATCCCGGGCGCTCCAGCTGCCGATACCTTCTGTTGGATCCGGCGAAATGTTGGGTGAAATGAATGTCCCGAATGGCGAGGGAAATTCTTGCCCCCCTGCCAGAATCAACTTGGCATCCCCTTCGGCATCTGACGCCGCGTGGCAAGACGCGCAGCCGCCGGCCCAGAAAACCTGTTCGCCTTGGGCGGCATCGCCCTGCAAGCCGCTCATCGCGTCAGCGGGCAAAGGGCGGGGCCGAGTCACGAAGTAGAATACCAAAAGCCCGAACAGGATCGCCATGCCCAGACCTTTGAATACATGCCGCATCATGCGCAGTCGCCCCCCCCGAATGACAAAAGGGGGCAGCTTCCCGCCCCCTTGTCAATGCCGCAGCGCTTCAGTTGCTGGCGCGGAAGGCCTTGTGGCAGGATCCGCAGGCACCACCCAAACCTTCCATGGCGCCCTGGAGGCTGGCCAGATCTGTTCCCGCCGCGGCTTGCATGGCCAAGGCGGCCGCTTCCCAGGCTTCCATTTTGGCGCCGATGTCGGATCCTTCGGCCCAAGCCGCCGGAAGCGCGTTGGTGGCCGGATTTGCCGTATTGTCAGATCCCGCCGGCCACAGCATAGGCAGATCAAGATTATAAACCGCCACCAGCGCGTCGGCTGCTGCTTTGGCCTGCGCGGCATCATAGGGGGTCTCGCCTTTTGCCATCCCCGCCAGAATGCCGATGTTCAGCGCATTGATGTTCATTAGGCCTTGGCGAGCCTTGATTTCCTTGCTGAACGGGGCGTCTTCGGCCAGTGCAAAGCCCGTCGCGACAGTCAGGATCAGCGCCGCACCTGTCAGAATTTTTTTCATACCTCAACTCCCTGTTGTGGGTTCAGAGAGTTTACCTGTGTGGCTTTCGCTGTAACCTTGTTTTTTTGCAGCATTGCTGTGATATTTTGCACAGGTTCGGCAAAGTCGCCCGCGCCATGGACAAAATGCGTTTGGCGGCATTCCCGATGCTGGCTGGATGACGCAATCGTGAATGGAGTGAGCGTGGCCGACGACTGGGATGACCTGCGTTTTGTGTTGGCGGTCGCCGAGGAAGGCACTGTCAGTGGCGCTGCGCGGCGACTCGGGGTCAATCATGCGACCGTCTTGCGACGGGTCGCGCAGTTCGAGGAGCGGGTTGGCAGCATCTTGTTCGACAAGACCCCGCGTGGCTACGTATTGCCTACCGATCGGACGCGGATCATTGATGCAGTGCGAGAGGTCGACCGGGCGGTTCAACTGGTTCACCGGTTGATCACCGGGGCAAGGGCACCTTTGTCCGGCGATGTGCGTATCACCTCGACCGACAGTTTCTGCCAGATATTGCTGCCGCCGCTTCTGGCCCGGATCAGTGCCATAGCTCCCGGCCTTCGGGCGATATTGGTCAGCTCGAACGCTTATGTCGATCTTGGGCGCAGTCAGGCCGACGTGACCGTGCGCCCGACTGTAAGACTGCCAGAGGAGTTGACCGGAACCAGAGCGGCAGTCTTGGCATTTGCCGTTTACGGGCCGGCGGGCACTGCGCCACCGCCGCATCAGTGGCTGACGCTGACCGGGCAGTTGGAACGAACTCTTCCCGCCCGCTGGATGGCCGAAAACGTGGCCGCTGATCTGCTTGGCGACGGAGCAGACAGTTTTCTGACCGTGCATGCCCTTGCGGTTCTGGGGCGCGGTCTGGCGATTCTGCCATGTTTTCTGGGGGACGCAGATGATCGGCTGCAACGGGTCGAGGGGCGGATGCCGCCAATGTCAGTCGATATCTGGGTTGCAAGCCATACGGATCTTGCGCAGGTGCCGCGCATTGCGCTGATGCGTCGCCTGTTAAGCGAGGCGATCGCCGCCGAAGCACCACGTCTTGCCGGACGATAGGTTAATGCAGGAGCCCTGGGTTCATTTGTTGAACGTCAGCCAGACTGGCCAAAGGCCCAGCTTTTCCATCCCGGCCAGCGCAAGGCAAATGCCGACTACCACCGCCCAAAGGATGATGCGCTGCATCGACGGCGGGTTCCGCACCAGTTGCGCCATGCGCAACAGCAGGCGTTCGGCGTTCATTCGCCGGTGAACCGCACCTTGCCGATATGGGGCAGGTTGCGGTTCCTTTGGGCAAAGTCGATGCCATAACCCACGACGAATTCATCGGGGATCTCGAACCCGGTCCAGGTGGCGCGTATGTCCACCTCGCGGCGCGACGGTTTGTCAAGCAGCGCGCAAACCTCCAGCCGTCGTGGCTCGCGGCTTTTCAACAGGCGGACGACATGCGAAAGGGTAAAACCGGTATCGACGATATCCTCGACCACCAGCACATCACGGCCAGCAATCTCGCCGCGCAGATCCTTCAGGATGCGCACCTCGCGCGATGATTCCATTGCATTGCCGTAAGACGAGGCTTCAAGAAAATCGACCTCGACCGGCAGGTCTATTTCTCTCACCAGATCGGCGATGAAGACGAAGGAGCCCCGCAAGAGGCCGACCACGATTAGCTTGTCTGTACCCCTGAAAGACTGGGTGATTTCCTTAGCCAATGCTTCGACCCGCGCGGCAATCGCCTTGGCCGAGATCAGTTCGTCGATGACATAGGGTCGGTGCGGCATGTGTCCCTCTTGATTTCCGCATCTGCATAGCGGAAACGGGCGGGCACTGTCACCGGTAATTGGGGCGCGGACATGCCATCACATGCGGAAAAGCGGGCGCTGGGCTGGTCTGCTGACCAGATGTACGCGCTGGTCGCGGATGTTGGGCGTTACCCCGAGTTCCTGCCATGGACTTCGGCTGCGCGGATCCGGTCGCGCAGCCAGCGCGCCGACGGGGCCGAGGTGATGGAGGCCGATCTGGTCATCTCGTTCAAGGTCTTTCGGGAAAGGTTCGGCAGCAGGGTGATTCTGTATCCGGCCGAGCGGCGGATTGAGACGGATTATCTTGATGGCCCGTTCAAGCATCTGCATTCCCACTGGCAGTTCACCCCGCGAGAGGGGGGAGGATGCGAGGCAGATTTTTCGGTGGATTTCGAATTCCGCAACGCGATCCTGCAGGCAGTGATCGGCGTCGTTTTCGACGAGGCGATGCGCCGGGTTGTCCGCGCCTTTGAAGCGCGCGCCGGGGCGCTATACGGAAAAGCCTGACAGTGGCTTAGCCCGCCTTCTGTTCAAGTGCCCGCAACAGCAGTTGTAGCGCATGATCCACTGTGGCGTTGCGCACCGTGCCGCGGCCCAACGGGCCGAAGTCGATGGTTTCAGTTCGGGTTGGTTTGCCGCATTGGGCAAGCCCGAAACAGACCCGGCCTTCTGGCTTGAATTCCGACCCGCCCGGCCCGGCAATGCCCGTGACCGCGACCGCCAATGTCGCCTGGGATCTTGCCAAGGCCCCATCCGCCATTTCGCCTGCAACGTCTTCACTTACCGCGCCGCAGCGGTCCAGTGTGGCGGCGGAAATGCCCAGCATGTCGATCTTGGCCCCGTTGGAATATGTGATGAAAC